>JAURZO010000096.1 GCA_030653405.1 Zwartia sp.
CTCGAGGCGCTCGCGATGACGACGCACCATCAGCAGCCATACTGCGCATTTGTAGCCAAAGGTGATCGGCAAGGCATGCTGCAAGTGTGTCCGACCTGCCATGGGCGCATCACGATATTTTTCGGCGAGCTGATCCAGGATCTCATCCAACTCCTTGAGATCCTGCTCAATGATGGCCAGTCCATCGCGCACCTGCAGGACAGTCGCCGTATCCATGATGTCCTGTGTCGTGGCGCCCCAATGCAGATACTCACCCTCAGGTCCGCACATTTTTGAAATCTGATGCACCAGCGGCAGAATCGGGTAACCCACGATTTCCGTCTCACGCTTGAGCTCGGATATATCAAGCTTGCTTGAGTCCGCACGCGCCATAATCGCTGCCGCAGCCGCCTTGGGGATCACCCCGAGCGCTCCTTGTACCTTGGCCAGCGCAATTTCAGTGTCGGTGTATCGGCGCAAGGTCGCGGCATCATCGAACACGCTCCGCATTTCTGGAGTGCCAAACATGTCTTTGAAAATAGAGGACTCAATCATTGAAATAGGCATGGTGAAAAGCTCAAAATAGAATCAGAAAGCAGATAGTAGGGGTGCGTGATCTCCCCCGTCAACCGGACCTCATAGTAATATCGGCGATCCGGCTTGGCATCCCCAAAACGGGTATCAAAATATCAGGAGAGACTGAAAATGAAGACGGCACTTTTGCGCACACTCTGTGCATCCTTGCTTGTGGCCGCCGGTTCGGCCCCCGCGATCGCACAAGACTATCCCGCACGCTCGATCACCATGGTGATGCCTTACGCACCAGGCGGTCCAGGCGACACCATCACGCGACTTTTTGCAGCCGCCATGCAAAAAAATCTCGGCCAACAAATTATTGTCGACAACCCTGCCGGGGCAAGCGGCAGTATTGGCACAGCCAGAGTGGCGCGTTCAGCACCGGACGGCTACACACTGCTCATGACGCACATCAGTCATGCGACGAACCCAATGATGATCAAAAATTTGTCATACAGCCCCGTGACAGATTTTGAACCAGTCGGTTTGGCAACAGTCGGCCCGATGGTACTGGTCGCACGTAAAGACTTCCCGCCTGCCAATACCAAAGAGTTTGTTGATTACGTCAAAAAGAATCAAGACAAAATCAGTATGGGTAATGCAGGCGTGGGCTCTGCCTCACACCTGTGCAGCTTGATGTTTATGGAAGCACTCGGCGTGAAGATCAATTCGATCCCCTACAAGGGAACCGCACCCGCCATGAACGACTTGCTGGGTGGTCAGATTGATATTTTGTGCGATCAAACGACTAGTACCATGGGTCATATCAAAGGCGGTCGCGTCAAACCTTACGCGGTTGCCGGCACCAAGCGCATCGACTCACTGCCTGATCTGCCCGCCTTGAGCGAAGCCGGTGTCAAAGACTTTGATCTGAGCATCTGGTTTGGCATCTATGCGCCAAAAGGCACGCCAAAACCAGTGATTGAAAAACTTTCAGCATCCTTGCAAAAAGCGGTGCAGGATCCAGAGGTGAAAGCACGACTCGATAGTATCGGGACCGCGCCTGTTTCCCCTGACCTCGCCGTTCCAGAGAAGCTGCGTGATCACCTCAAGCGTGAAATCAATACGCTGGGTCCTTTGCTTGAAAAAGCGGGTATTCAGGCTAACTGATCTGCACGCAGCAGTCTTGCCGCCTCTTTGGCCCGGTCGTTCTCTGAACGCAACCGGGCCAATTCTTGTGGGCTCACTTGCGCAACATTCGAGTAGTCTAGTTTCCAAGCATGAGACATGCTCCAGCGCTGGGGTGACTGCACGGTTGTCCGTGCAGCGGGTGCCGACTCCAGCGTGCGCAGTGCGAGCTCAAGGGTTGCCGTCTGTGAGGCCAGATCATGTGGTTTTCCAGCCGCATTCCCGAGGGGAAAGTCGCTGAACATCGCGCGAGGCACGCCACAATGCTCGACGATATCTTTCGCACACGCCAACAACACAGTCGCGATGCCAGCAGCCTCCAGATAACGTGCCACGAGGCTCAAGGTCTGATGACACACTGGGCAATTTGGCACGAGAACTACCGCCTCGACACCATCCTCCTGGCAACGCCTGAGCACCTCCGGACAATCCACCTCAAGCGTGTGACGCTGGCTGCGATTGGTCGGAATGCCATGAAAACGTGGAGCCAATCGACCAATGCGCCCAGCTGCCGCTGCAGCCCTGAGCGCAGGAAGTGGAAACCAGGTATTGCGGTCCTCCATGGTCGTGTTCTTGCGATCAATCGCGACGTGCGAGATGCGCACATCATGATCCAGTGCACTGTCGCCTGAATAGACTTTGTAGAACTTTGCCTCAGCGTTGTAGGGTGCGCCAACACCTTGCTCTCCTTTTGCAGGATCGTAAGGCGATGCAGTCGTCAGCAGGGCAACCGTTGTTTGCGACAGCGGTTTTTGGAGCGGCGTGAACGGAACCTCTGCAAAATGCGCCCATCGGTAAGGGTTGCCATAACCTAACGCCAAATACCAGTCTCTGGTTCGCGTCATGTAGGGGATGGGGGCGTCGTCTTCGGGTGCAAAACCCAAGTCTATTTCTGTGTCACTCATCTTGTATGGCTCCAGTGCGGAAATACACGCGTTGCACAACTTGTCACTCAAACTTTAACGCTTTTTAAAACCCGTCGTCGTACCGAGAATAATCCCCATAATGATGAGGCCTGCGGCAATCAACAACGCGAGTCCGAGGGTTTCATTCAAAAACACACTCGCACACACTAGGCCAATCACAGGAACACCCAAGAGCCCCATTGACACAACACCTGCGGGCAAGTCGCGACTGACTAAATTCATCATCCAGTACGCCACACCGTTGCCGACGAGGCAGTTAAACCCAATGAGTAACCAAAGCTCCAGCGTCCACTCGATATGCGGTATCCCCTCGATCACGAGTGCCAAGATCAGTTGAGTCACACCTCCCACCAGCATCTGCCAGGGCAGAAGAGAAAATGGAGCCGTGACCCATTTGTGCGCGCGCCCATATACGATGGAGATTGCCCAGAACATGGCACCACCCAGCACAAACAGATGACCCACCACAATGTCCGAATCGCTCCAGTCCATCTCGCTGGGCTGCAAAATCAACACGATACCGGCCAAACCAATCAACAAACCAAGAATGCGTCGCGTCGTCAGCGGTTCGCGTAAAAAAAACCATGCCGCCGGCACCACCCAAAGCGGAGAGGTATAGGCCAGCACAATGGATTTGCCCGCAGGCAAGAACTGCAAGCCAAGACTCACCAGCACGGAAAAGCCCACCATATGGAGCAGACCCACGCTAAACACAACCGGTAAGTCTGCACGAACGGGAACACGCAATCTCCCGGTCACCAGACACAGAACGAAAAAAATCGCACAGGCAGGCAATAGCCGAAGCGCCGTCACCCATACTGGCGAGACATACTCAAGTGTCATTTTTGTAATCACCCAGTTGACCCCCCAGGCAATCACCAACAAAACTAAGAGTGCGATAGCCCGGCGGCGCTGGATCTGGGCAGCGAGCTCAGGCGTACGATTTAAAACGTCCAAAGTAACTCCAACAGGCGATGAGACAGCACGGCGGTCGTCAGACGACGTTCACCGGGTTGCTTTGGCATTGACTGTAACCCAAGGTATGCTTACGCAATTCTCCACTCACTTACATCCACGAACTCACGGATAGCCAAGAAATGACGACTCACGCCGCAAAAGATCTTTCCACACTCCTCAAAGCACGCTACGGCCAAGGTGCAGACGTCCTCGACGTGCTGAATCCCACTCTGGAAACACTGCTCCAACACAAGTCCGTGCGCGCTTTTACTAACGAGCCGTTAGCGCCTAATACCGCCGAGCTCCTCGTGGCTGCCGCACAATCCGCCTCCACCTCCTCCAACCTCCAGACCTGGAGCGTAGTGGCCGTAGAGGACCAGGGTCGTAAAGATCGTCTCGCAGCGCTTGCCGGTAATCAAAAATGGATCAGTGCCTGTCCCCTTTTCCTGGTCTGGGTGGCCGACCTGGCACGCCTGAAAACCTTGGGTGAAGAACGCCAACACGCGCATGAGAGCCTAAACTACCTTGAGATGTTGTTGATGGGTGCCATTGACGCAGCCCTTGCGGCACAAAATGCCGCCGTCGCAGCAGAGTCGCTTGATCTCGGTATTGTTTATATCGGTGGCATGCGCAACAAGCCACTTGAGGTCGCAAAAGAGCTCGGCCTCCCCCCCATGAGCTTCGCGACCTTTGGCATGTGCGTCGGCCATATCGACCCGGAAGCCACAGCGAAAAATGTGGTCAAGCCACGCCTGCCACAGAGCGCCGTGCTGCACAAGGAAACCTACAATCCCGTTGCCTACCAAGAGGCCGTCACCGCCTACAACACGACGATGGAAACCTTTTACGCTGAGCAATCGATGAAGCCGCTCGGCCCTTGGGATCTACAGTCCCTGCATCGCGTACGTGGACCCGAGGCGATGGCCGGACGGGACGTCTTGGTCGACGCCCTCAAACAGCTCGGCTTTAATATGCGCTAAGCCTCACCCTCTTGTCTTTTTTGCATTTGCCACATCTGAGCGTAGGCACCATCAGCAGCAATGAGTTCCTGGTGCGTGCCATGCTCAATCACTCGCCCCTGATCCATCACTAAAATCTGGTCTGCATGCACAATCGTTGATAAACGATGAGCAATGATCAGTGTCGTATGGTTGCGCGACAGGCTTGCGAGCTCTTCCTGAAGCGCGCGCTCAGTCTTGGAGTCCAACGCCGAAGTCGCTTCGTCGAAAATCAACATTGCGGGTTTTTTGAGCAGCGTTCTGGCAATGGCGACACGCTGTTTTTCACCGCCCGACAACTTCAAGCCGCGCTCACCCACTTGGGTGTTGTAGCCGTCAGGCAAATGCTCAATAAACTGATCCATTTGCGCCGCCCGTGCCGCAGCCTGAACCTCCTGCTCGGTCGCGCCTGGCCGACCATACGCAATGTTGTAGCCAATCGTATCGTTAAAAAGCACTGTATCTTGTGGAACGATACCCAGAGCCTGACGCAAACTGGCTTGTTGCACGCTGCGGAGATCTTGCCCATCCAGCAAGATCCGCCCCTTTTGAACATCGTAAAAACGAAACATCAGACGTGCCAAGGTGCTCTTGCCCGCTCCGCTGCGCCCCACTACCGCCGTGACCGTCCCTGCAGGCATCACGAAGCTCACATTGTGCAAGATCTCCCGATTGGGTTCGTAATGAAAGCACACGTTTTCAAATCGCACTTCAGGACCATTCGCCTGATCGGCAATCCGTAAAGGGGGTGCATTCGGCGCATCGGCGACTTCACGATCCGACTCCAGCAAGGTGAACATCCTGTCCAGATCGGTTAACGACTGTTTGATTTCGCGATAAATCACGCCCAGAAAATTCAGTGGAATGTAGAGCTGAATCATCAGGGTATTGACCAATACAAGATCCCCAAGCGTCATCGAGCCATTGGAGACCCCGACTGTGGCACGCCATAAAATCAACACCAGGCCAACGGCAATAATGGCCTGCTGTCCGACATTCAGTAAAGACAGAGATTTCTGGGACTTGATCGCAGCAGTCTGATATCGCACGAGATTTTCATCGTAGCGCTTGGCTTCAAAGGCCTCGTTGCCAAAGTATTTGACTGTCTCAAAATTCAATAAGGAATCGATCGCCTTTTGATTGGCGCGCGAATCCATATCGTTCATTGTTCGGCGCAGATGTGTGCGCCACTCCGTCACGTAGATCGTGAAGACGATGTAAATCACCAGCGCACTCAGGGTGATCCCCGCGAACCAGATGTCGTAGTTATAAGCAAAATAGCCCAACACCAAAGCAAACTCGATGAGCGTAGGCACAATGCTGTAGAGCGAATAAGACACGAGTGACTGAATCGCACGCGTGCCGCGCTCAATATCCCGACTGACGCCACCCGTTTGTCTGCTTAGATGAAACCGCAGGGATAAGGCATGCAGATGCTGAAACACCTCAAGGGCAATTTGCCTGACCGCATGCTGTGTCACACGCGCAAAAAATAGTTCGCGTAGCTCTGTAAAGAGCGAAGACGAAAACCTCAGCAATCCATAGCCAATAATCAAGGCGAGCGGCACAACCAGCAGCGCACCCGCAGTATTGTTGCGCACATCGAGCGCATCGACCATATGCTTGAGCATGATCGGTATGCCGAGATTGGCGAATTTCGCAGCCAACAAACAGGCAACCGCCAACAGAACCCGCCACTTGTAGGCGAGCAAATAAGGCAGCAAGTCGCCGATGATCCTCCAGTCGCTGCGTTGTCGGTGGCCCTGCGGGCTGTTTGGATCGTGCACAAATTCAGTAGAACGTCGGCTGGAGTGTCTCATTTGTAGATTTTATCGCCGAAACATCTTGTACGTCAGGTTGACCCTTCGTGTATAAATCTTGCTTGAGACGATATCACTCGTCAGGCGCGTCCCCTTCCTCACAAGCTCTCGAGCCCCATTCAATGAACACTGCCAAGCCAGACAACACGCTCGCCACCACTCACGGCGCGACAATCCAAGCCAGACTCAAGCATCAGTCTGACGCAATCCTGAGCGCTGCAGTCAATAGCGGTCGCATCCCCGGGGTCGCTGCGGCATTCACCAGCGCGGACGCGACCCTCTACGAAGGGGCCTTTGGCAGTCGGGCTCAAGGCCAGCCGGCTGCGATGACGTTGGACACCGTCATGTGGATCGCCTCGATGACCAAGCCTCTGGTTGGGACTGCCGCCATGCAGCTCGTCGAACAAGGCAAACTCTCGCTCGACGCACCGATCGCCCGAGTGTTGCCGGAGATCGATGCCATCAACGTCATCACGGGCTGGGATGCGAACGGTCAACCCCTGTTACGCCCGCCCAAATCAGCCATCACGCTGCGCCACCTGATGACACATACGGCGGGTTTTACGTCTGATATCTGGAGTGAAAACTCGACAAAGTATCTCAAACTGAACAACCTGCCACGGGCAGGCTCAGGCCGACGTGATGCGCTGAATATCCCCCTGTCCTTCGACCCCGGTGAGCGTTGGGAATACGGCATCAATATCGACTGGATCGGGCTCGCGATCTCAGCGGTCACGGGTATGCGCTTGGGAGAATATCTCCAGAAACATGTCACGGGTCCGCTTGGCATGGCAAGTACCGGATTCAAAATCTCACCGGATATGAGAACACGCCTTGCAAAAGTCCATCTGCGCGACCCCGCCGATCAGTCGCTCAGTCTGTTGGATTTCGAAGTGCCACAAGACGCGGAGGTCGATCCAGGTGGTGGTGGCATGTACTCAACAGCCAGCGACTACTTGCGCTTTACACGCATGATGTTGAATGCCGGGCGTGCGAATGGACATCAAATCCTCAAGCCGGAGACCGTCGAACTGATGTCGAAAAATGCGATGGGCGCGCTGCGCGTGGGCTTGCTGCGCACCGTCAATCCAAAAATGTCGCTGGATGCCGAGTTTTTTCCGGGAATCGAAAAAACCTGGGGACTGACATTCATGATCAATGAAGCCGAGGCACCAACTGGACGTTCAGCTGGTAGCCTGGCGTGGGCAGGACTGCCCAACGCCTATTTCTGGATTGATCCGACGCGCAACATCGCAGGTGTATTGATGATGCAAATCCTACCTTTCCTGGATACGGATGCGATCAAATTATTCACGGATGTTGAGGCATCGGTCTACAACGTCATGACTGGCCGGGATACCACTTAGGCAGACGCTTCTCGATAAACGAGGCGGTGCCCTCTGCCGCTTCGGGTCGTTGACGCAGATCAGAGTGCTGTTTAACCAGTTGGTCAAACAACGCGTCGTCAATGTAGGAGCCCGCCACTTCCATCGTACGGATTTTGGTCGCGGTCACGGCCTCTGGTGCATTCATCAACAAGGCATCGACAATCCGCGCACCGGTCGCATCCAGCTCGTCGAGTTTGCACACCTCATGCACAAAACCCATCCGTAACGCGACATCCGGACCAAAACGCTCAGAGGACAAGGCATAACGACGTACGTTGCGCACGCCCATCGCCTGACAAAGCTGGGGCAATATAACCCCAGCCATCAATCCCCAGCGCACTTCCGTTATCGCAAAAATTGCGTTTTCAGCGGCGACCACGATGTCACAGACGGAGGCCACACCCGTGCCGCCACCAAAACATCCGCCCTGAATCAGGGCCACTGTGGGGATCGGCACGATATCCAGGCGACGGACTGCCTCGGCTGTCATGCGCGAAACACGCTCATTTTCGGCTGGAGAGGTGTGCGACACGCTGGAAATCCAGGCCAGATCGGCACCCGCCTGAAAATGCCGGCCATTGCCGCGAATCACCACGACACGCGCATCGGGCTTGGGTCCAAGCATGTCCAGCGCCTCGTGCAAGCCATCAATCATGTCGCCGTTATACGCGTTATTGACCTCGGGCCGGTTGAGCGTAACCGTCACCACTCCACGCGCATCCACGTCGCACAACACTGTTCCCTGACCAAGTTCCTTTGCCATGCTCGCTAGTTCCTTAAAGTATTGAAATCGTAGTCCTTAGCATACTGCGGAACGGGTCTGTGTCGATTTCTGGAATTTCGATCGGATTGATGTACTATTTTGAGAGAAAAATCAGAATAGTTCGACTCAATCAAACTTACGAGACAGCAGAATATTTCATGCAAACATTAGATGCCATCATCATCGGCTCAGGCTTTTCGGGCATGTATCAACTTTACAGCCTGCGTGACAAACTCGGTCTTTCCGCCAAAGTACTCGAGGCAGGCAGTGGCGTAGGTGGTACCTGGTTCTGGAATCGTTATCCTGGCGCACGTTGCGACTCAGAAAGCCACACCTACATGTATTACTTCTCCAAAGAAATCATTCAGGAATGGGAGTGGTCGGAGCGCTATCCCCAGCAGCCCGAGATCCTGCGCTACCTGAACTTTGTCGCAGACAAACTGAAGCTGCGTGAGGATATTGAGCTCGACACGCGGATGTCGCAGGCGCATTTTGACGAAGCCACCCATCGCTGGCATGTCAAAACAGAGAATGGCAAAGAGTACACCGCTAAATATCTGATCACGGCCGTTGGTTGCCTGTCCTCGGCAAACATGCCAAAGATCAAAGGCCTCTCGGACTTTAAAGGCAAGTGGTATCACACAGGTCAATGGCCGCATGAAGGCGTGGACTTCAAGGGCAAGCGCGTGGGCGTGATCGGTACCGGTTCAACGGGTATTCAGGCGATTCCAGTCATTGCCGCAAGCGCCGCGCATCTCACCGTTTTTCAACGTACGCCTAATTACAGCCTGCCCGCACGTAACGCCCCCTTGACGCCAGAGTTTAAAAAATACGCCAAGGAACACTCAGACGATATCCGCAAAATCATGACCACGAACACCAACGGTCACGGTTTTTATATTGATGACAAGTCGGCACTCGAGGTACCAGAGACCGAACGCGAGCAAGCGTATGAAAAAAAATGGGAGCAAGGCGGCTTTCAGTTTCGCGCGTTGTACAAAGATATTCTGACCAGTGCCGAGGCCAACGAAACCGCGGCTAATTTCATTAAAAATAAAATCAAACAGGTGGTTAAAAAACCTGAAGTCGCAGCGTTGCTTGCGGACATCGATCACCCGTTTGCCGCCAAACGCCCGCCCGTCGACTCTCATTATTTTGAAACCTACAACCGTGACAATGTCTCCCTCGTGGACATTCGCAAAGCGCCGATCGAATGCATCACCGCTCAGGGGATCAAGACTGCTGACGCTGAGTATCCGCTTGACATCATCGTGTTTGCCACCGGCTTTGATGCGATGACAGGCTCGCTCGTCAAGCTCGACGTGACAGGCCGCAACGGCCGTACTTTGCGAGAATATTGGCACGCGGGTCCACGCACGTATTTGGGGCTACAGATTCCGGGTTTCCCAAATATGTTCACCATCACAGGTCCAGGCAGTCCGTCGGTGTTGTGCAATATGCCGCCCGCCATCGAGCAGCACGTCGACTGGATCACGCGATGCATCAAGCACATGCAAGAAAATGAACTCGACTGCGTAGAGACCTCTGAGGCCTCGGGTGACTTGTGGCAAGCCGAGGTCGATGCCGCGGCCAATGCGACACTGCTGCCCAAGGTCAAACATTCCTGGTATCTGGGGGCGAACGTGCCCGGTAAGCCACAGGTGTTTATGCCCTACGCGGGCGGCCTGAGTCACTACCGAGACATTTGTGATGACGTGGCGCGTGATGACTATCGCGGGTTCACATTTACAGCGTCAAAACAGACAGCCTGATCTGGCTTTTGAAAAATCGACCCACTTATCATGGGTCGATTTTTTAATTACAGGCGACGCTTTTCTACCCAGTAAAACAGCGCGAGTGCGATCACAATCAACACACCATATAGCGTCCACGCCGGTAGATGCATGATTTGCGGCAACGTGACTTTTCCAAGCTTACCGACAGACAAAATGTTTGCTCGGACCCACTCGAAAGAAAACGCATACAGCACGGCTCCCAGTATCATCCCTGCCGCACCGATGAGTGCATGAATACTACCCGTGGCGATCGCAGCGACACCTGTACCAGGACAATAGCCGTACAGCACCATCCCCACGCCGAAAATCGCGGCACCGATGATGGTTCCTAGCATATTCGCATCACGGACATGCCATTTCGCCATGCCCATATTGGTTAAAACCAACACACCGATCCCACCCACGATAATCGCGGTCATCATGACCTTCAGCACCGTAAAGTCCCGAAAGCGAAACTGGTTCACGATGACGTTGTAGTTGGTCACTTTGCCTCGCTGTAGCAGCCAGCCGAATGCAAAACCGAATACTACTGCCAAGAGCAATGCATTTTCACCTTTTATTGGAAACATGACGCGCTCCTTATTTGTTGTTAGTACTGATCGTGGTTGAACGTGAGCCTCGATAGAGGATCGCCGCAGTGAGCGCCCCCGAGACAAACATGACAGCCAAGAACGTCCAACCTACAACAGCGAGTTGCAAGGACTGCGAGATACCATTACCACTGGTGCAACCACCCGCCATCCTGGCGCCGTACATCGCCATTGCGCCTCCAATAAACGCCACCACGAAACGACGTGTTTTGGAAGAGCCGAAACGTTCTTGCCAGACGCTGGGAATACTTTCTAACTTGAAGGTTCTGGAGAGCACCGAGGATGCGAGTGCACCAAAGAACGTACCAATTAGAAATAACGTGCCGTAATCCAACTTCATCATATTGGTGCGCCAATAGGCATTGTTGGCGACCGTATCCGCGCCTACGATTGGGCTGACCACGCCACCCGCGATTTGACCGATCGCAGTGGTGATACCGATCGGTGCCGCAACCACTACGAAAACCACCCAGCTCAACACGCCAATACCGATGCCAACCAGATAGGGTGACCATCGCCCAGTCATGCCTCCCCCAGATTGCGCTTTTAAATGTTGTTGTTCCACGATTGTTCTCCTTTATGAATGCCTGAGTTGACAGCGTTTATTATGTTTTTAAATATACTATCTATCAATATATTACTTAGGCTTGAATCGTATGGGTTTGATTTAGATCAAAGGGGTGAGTGAGGAGACAATGAGGAAGACTCAATGGCGCAACTTGGTCGTAGCGCTCAGTAGTGCGATAATCCCAATGGATACATATGTCTTTTACTCACTTCAAATTTGAGGCTTTACGCTCATGGCACAAGAATTGGATTTGCTAAAAATCGCCCAAGAAGAACAGAACGGCGATCTTTTCAAGATGCTCGATGGCATTTACAAGCGTTCATCGGCCAAACCTGTCGGTTGCCCTGACGCAATCATCTGGGAAGGCGGCAATGCTCACGGTGGCGTCAAGCCCGTCGCGCACGCCTTCACCGACATGTTCGCGCTGAACGGCACACTGATGGCGCTCGATGTACTGGGCTTGCCTTTTCTGGGCGTCCCGATGATGGCCCAGTTCCGCCACGACAGCAAACTCCAGTCACTTGAGTGGTTTGGCAAGCTGGACTACACCGCACTGAAGTGGTCGACTGCCGGTGACTTTATGGTCAACGAAGGTGGTAAAAAAGTCGTTGTAAACGGCAAGTCAGCCAATGCGCCTTTGCGCACAGCGGCTGGCGTCTATTGCAACGTACGTCCTTATGGCGGCATTACCAGCATTCGCTTCATGCCAGGTCTGCCCTATTCCCAGGATAAAAAGAAATTCAATGTCGATCATGCAACAGGCGTGATTCACTCTGAAATGAACACCCCCGGCATTCGCATGGCTTATGCCGCGCGTCTGTTCCTGAAAATGGTGCACGAGACCGGTCAGATTGGCCGTGTCGCGACCAAGCCAACACAGGCTCAAGAAGACGCCATCAACGCCGGCATCATGCGTTGGCTGATGCAGGGCACCAAGTTCAAGCTCAAGCGTCAGTACACCGTGGATGCCTACGAAGAGCACCGCGCAAGCGTTGACGCCATCGTGGCATTGCTTCCCAAGGACTTCAAAGCAGGCATGGAGAACTGGACCGGCGACATCTACGAACACATCTCGGACACCAACTTCGGCCTGCTTTTGCATGACATGATCCGCCAGCGTCCTTGCATCGTCTATGCAACAGATCTGGATGGCGATCGTCTGACGGATCTGATGGCCGATGCGCCTGACGTCTTGCGCGATTGGGGTCAGATCGTTCTGGACAAGGTTGGCGCCAAGGTCGACATGAAGAAATTGTGGGTGGACATGGGTTTCACCATGACCAACGGCAAAGACATGACCAGCGTGATGTATCGCGTGCATGGCGCACCGATTTATGAGCAGACCCTGGGCTCAGCTGACGCAATGTTGTTGCGCTTGCTTGATGGTGATGAAACTGTTGGCGGCGAAAAGCAGCCTTACGATCCGCGCATTCACTTTGTGTTGATCAACGAAGCCTACAAAGCTGCGAACCCTGGCAACAAGGAACTCGCTGACTGGCTAGATGCTCAACTCGCCACGTTCGACAAGATCTACGCGGGCGAGCGTCCTCGCTATATTGACGGCTACAAAAAGCTCAAGGCTGCTATTCGTCCTTGGGGCGCCTAATCAGTCACTGAGCACTTAACCATCAGGATTTTTTCCTGATGGTAAAAAAAAATCCCGCGGGTGATTTCGCGGGATTTTTTATTGAGCTTTACTACTTTACTGCTTCACTACTTTATTGCTTCACTACTCACTTCTTCTTCACTTCTTCTTCACTTCTTCTTCATTTGAAGCCAGCACGATCAAGAATTTTTTGTGCGGTAATCTGATTGCGTCCCATCGCGGCGACTGAAACGCTTTCTGCCTTGAATGGGCCCAACTGCTTAAGCCCTGGGTTTTCAACCTGCACCGAGGCGACCGCTGGCCACTCGTTGTTGCCATCGGCAAAGTAGACCTGTGCCTGATCGCTCGCAAGGTATTCCAAAAACTTCACAGCAGCATCTGGATGGGGAGCATTTTTTGCCACACCGCCACCAGCGATATTGATGTGTGTCCCGCTGGTAGTCTGGTTAGGCCACAAGAAACCGACTTTTGCCATCAAAGCCTGATCCTCGGGCTTCGTGGAGCGCATCATGCGAACGAAATAATAAGAATTGGTGAGCGCAACACCGCACTCCCCAGCAGCCACAGCTTTGATCTGGTCCGTATCGCCACCACGTGGCGCGCGCGCCTGATTGGTCACCATCCCGCGTGCCCAGGCTTCGGTCGCAGGCTCTCCTTGACGCTCAACCATGGCCCCCACCAGCGACAACATATAAGGGTGCGATCCTGAGCGAGTGCAAACCTTGCCTTTATTGACGGGGTCGGCTAGCTTTTCATAGGTGTCGACATCCTCAGGCTTGACGCGTGCCTTGTTGTAAACAATCACACGCGCACGCGTTGAGAAACCGACCCAGGTGTTGCCGCCGTTTTCAGCTTTTGCCCGGAGATTTTCGGGGATACGCTGATCAATCAACTCTGATTTCACTGGCTGAAAGAGACCATCGCTCTCTGCTTTCCATAAGCGGGCCGCATCCACCAGCAAAATCACATCTGCGGGACTCTTAGCGCCTTCGCTCTTGAGTCGCTCAATCAACGCATTGTCACCCGCCTCAATGCGATTGACCTTGATGCCGGTTGCCTTCGTAAAGCCACCATACAACGCCTCATCGGTTTGATAATGACGCGCGGAGTAAATGTTGATTTCCTTAGAGGCCTCTTTTGCAGGCTGAGCGAAGGCACTCATCGAAGCGCCACCTGCAACTGCGGACAACACACCTGCTGCTAATGCTTTCAAAACTAAATGCGTTTTCATCTGGGTTCTTCCGTTGTCGTGACAAATAATTCCGGGGTGCTACGTAGCAATACGACTAGCCAAAAACTAATATTAACACTAAATACGAATCATTATCAATATCGGTTAGTTTTGGACATTGCCCGGGATAGCAGGATCACAGGAATCAGACCAGCAATCACAATCGTCAAGGAAGGTAGAGCCAATTCAGCCAGTCGCTCATCTGCAGCCAACTGATAAGTGGCGACCGCCAAGGTGTCGAAGTTAAAGGGGCGCAACAGCAGTGTGGCGGGTAATTCTTTCATCACATCCACAAAAACAAACAACCCGGCCGTGAGCACGCTGCGTTTGAGCAGGGGAAAATGAATCGCACGCATGGTTTGCAGCGGTGTCGCGCCCAACAAGGCGGCCGTACCGTCCATCGAGGGTGTAATCCGTGAAAGACCCGCCTCAACGCTTTGCAGACTCGACGATAAAAATCTGATGAGATAAGCATAAATCAGCACCGAGACGGTCGCGGACATGATCCAGGCAACACCGAACAAACCGAGCAGAGACAAAATACCCACAGCGAGAACAGCCCCAGGCAAGGCATAGCCCAGACCCAGCAGACGATTGACCCAGTGCAGGGTTGGACTTTTGGTCAGACGCGCCCCATAGGCCAGCAGCAGCGCGCATGCCACCGAAATCAACGCAGTCATCGCGGACAATCCAAAGGAATTCTGCAACCAATCCAAATAGCGCGCGTCCAGGCTCAGTCCCTGCTCGACCAGCAGTTTGATAAGCGCCGCGACAGGGAGTAAAAATGAACAAAGTAGTGTGGCGCCACACACGGCAAACGCCCAGAATGCCTTTTTGCCTCGCAACCGTCGTGGAGGAACCGCGCGCTGCACAACCCCCGAGCTGACATACCGCATCCGGGCACGGTTGGTCTGTTCGATATAAAAAATCAGCAAGACAAATACAAGCAAACCAAGAGATAACTGTACGGCCGCCAAGCGGTCGCTAAAAGACAACCATGCCCTGAAAATACCGGTCGCAAACGTCTCCACACCGAAATACGCGACGGCACCGTAGTCCGCCATGACCTCCATCAGCGCCAGCGCCATTCCAGCAAAAATCGCAGGGCGAGCCATCGGCAACACCAAGCGGTAAAACGCCTGAAACCCGCTATATCCAAGTGTCTCAGCGGCTTCGGATAGGCGGCCACTCCGATCCAGAAAGGCCGTACGGGCAATCAGATACACATAAGGGAAGAGGCAAAAAGAAAAGGACCACATCGCGCCGCCTAACGAGCGTGGGTCTGGAAAAAACCACAACGTTTCAACGCCGAGCAGCTGACGTAAGGTTGTCTGGACGGGGCCTGAAAACTGCAAAATATCGACAAACAGATAGGCCATGACGTAAGTCGGAATCGCCAGAGGCAAAATGAGCGCCCATTCAAAAAGCTTTTTACCCGGGAACTGATAATTTGCAACCAACCAAGCATTACCGACACCCAAGATAAATACGCCCGCCCCCACTCCGACCAACAACAAGAGTGTCGAGGTCACGTAGCCGCCGAGCACATGTTGCCAAAGATGGAGTAAGGTGCCCTGTCGGCTTAATTCCTGTGCAGCCGGGCTACTCCCTTCGGTAAAAAAGGGAATCAGCAGGCCAAACAGCGGCAAGGACAACAATATTGCGATTAGTACAACAACTCGACTCATTCGCGATGCGCTCGGTTCAGGCTAAAAGGATTCTGGAATCAAAATGCGGTTAATGAGAAAATTATAAGTATGAATACCAACGCGCCTTTGCTTTCCATCAATCAAGTCAAAATTGCTTATCCGCGCCTTGACGGCACAGGCTGGATACCTATCGTTCAGGACTTAACCCTCAGTCTAGCCCGAGGCAGCATTGCGTGTTTGCTCGGCCCCTCTGGCTGTGGCAAATCGACCATTCTGAGAGCGATTTGTGGCTTTGAGTCCCTGCAAGATGGCTCAATCAGCTTGCATGGCAAGGTTGTGAGCGCCCCGGATGTTCTGGTCGCCCCCAATTTACGTAAAGTCGGCATGGTATTTCAGGACTTCGCATTATTTCCGCATCTAAGCGTTCTAGAGAACGTCATGTTCGGCTTGCGTGCGCTGTCACCTGCCAAGCGACGCATCGTCGGTATGCAATGGCTTGAGCGCGTCTCGCTCGCAGACAAAGCCGACGCCTATCCACATGAGCTCAGTGGTGGGCAGCAGCAGCGCGTGGCGCTGGCGCGCGCGATGGCACCCGAGCCAGACCTGATTTTGTTGGACGAGCCTTTTTCGAGCCTTGATATCGATTTGCGCGAGCGCCTTGCTGGCGAAATGCGGGATATTCTCAAAGCCAATGGCGTCACGGCCCTGCTGGTGACGCACGATCAGTTCGAAGCCTTCGCGATTGCCGATCAGATTGGCGTCATGTCCGAAGGCCGGATCGTGCAATGGGACACTCCCTATGATCTTTATCACGAACCGACGAATCGCTACGTAGCGGACTTCATCGGTCGTGGCGTCTTTGTAAAAGGCATTATTTTGCCGAATGCTTCAGTCAAAATTGAACTCGGTCAGCTTCAACTCGACCATGATCATCACGATCCCGTTGGTGCAGAGGTCGACGTACTGCTGCGCGCCGATGATATTCAGCATGATGATGCCAGCCCACTGCTTGCAGAGGTGGTGCGCAAAACGTTTAGGGGCGCTGACTTCCTCTACACCTTGCGCCTACCGTCGGGACAGGAAATATTGGCGTATGTTCCGAGCCATCACGATCACTCTTTAGGCGAAAAAATCGGTATTCGTTTAGTCGTGGATCACGTTGTGACGTTTTCAGACTAAGTTTTATTTTCCAGCCAGAATACAAAATCCTTCTTAAGGAAAACCCTGCATTTGGGCAAAACGTGCCCATACAGGCATATGGGCTGTGTAGAATCCCTCAGCCTCTATAGGTAATGCTGGCAAGTTTGTCCCAGAATTTTAAGCATGAACGGGGCAGTTGCTATGTCGGCGCGAACCCAAGGATAAAAATATGCAGGTAATTTCAGACGAAAGCATCGCGGTTGACCCAACCTCAAAATTTCTCAAGCATCTGATTACGGTTATCGCGGTGGCGATGTCTCTTTATCATATGTATGTAGCGGGGTTCGGCCCACCAGAGGCCGTGATTTTCCGCGGCACACACCTGATGTTCGCGCTTGCGCTCGTTTTTCTGCTTTACCCGTCAAAGGCTGAAGGCGGTATTTTGCCCCGCTCTTACGACATGCTGATCCTGGCGCTCGGTATCGCGGCAATCGCGCATATTTTTATCGACTATGAAAATTTCACTAATCGGATTATCTATATTGACGAGCTTTCCAAGTCGGACGTGTTCTATTCGTTCGTCATGGTTGTGGTGGTTCTAGAGGGCACACGTCGAGTGATTGGCTGGGCACTCCCCATCACCGCAATTTTGTTCGTGATCTACGCCGCGTTTTTCACACAGATCAAATTACCCGTTCTGCTAGAGCAGCTTTACTTATCAACAGAAGGCATTTTCGGCTCCACGCTGGGAGTCTCCGCGTCTTACGTCATGTTGTTCGTGATTTTTGGCGCCTTTATGGAAAAGAGCGGTACTGGCCAACTTTTCATGGATTTCGCCATGGCGTTGACGGGTCGCAGTGCGGGTGGTCCAGGCAAGGTTGCGGTCGTCAGTTCGTCTCTGTTTGGCACTGTTTCGGGTAGTGCTGTCGCGAACGTGATGGTCGACGGACCCATTACGATTCCTTTGATGAAGCGAACCGGCTTCCGACCCTCCTTTGCCGCTGCAGTTGAATCCGTCGCCTCAACGGGTGGACAGCTCATGCCACCTGTCATGGGTGCGGCCGCTTTTGTGATGGCGGAATTTTTATCCGTCCCTTATGCACAGGTCGCTTTGTGGGCTGTGATCCCGGCCTTGCTCTATTACGCGTCTGTATTCTTTGCTGTCCACTTCGAAGCGAAACGCTACGGCTTGGGCGGTGTGCCCGAAAATGAATTGCCAAAATTCCTTCAGGTGATGAAACAGCGGGGTCACCTTTTTATTCCGATCCTAATCATCCTGGTTGGTTTATTCAATGGATACTCCGCGCCTCTGTGTGCTCTGGTCGCCGCCATTAGCTGCTTACCAGTCGCGCTTGCGCGCAAACTGACACGAAAAGGCATTACCTGGATGACGGTTGTCCAGGCGCTCGAAGAAGGCGCGCGTAACGCACTGTCGGTAGCGATGGCCTGCGCCTGCGCGGGCATTGTGATTGGTTGCGTGACTATTACAGGACTTGGTATTGTTTTCACTCAGGTTGTGATCGAACTCGCAAACAACTCTTTATTCCTCGCACTCTTGCTCACTGCAGTCGCAGGCATCATCTTAGGTATGGGGATGCCCACCACACCCGCTTATATCGTGATGGTATCGCTACTGATTCCCGCCATCATCAAGTTAGGTGTGGAGGTGCCAGCCGCGCACATGTTCGCGCTTTATTTTGCGATTCTCTCGGCGATCACACCCCCGGTTGCGCTAGCAGTTTTTGCCGCAGCCAGTCTTGCCAAAGCCAATATGTGGGAATCTGGTTTCGCAGCGATGCGTGCCGCAGCACCTGCCTACATTGTTCCGTTCATGTTTGTGTATGAGCCGTCCTTGCTTTTGATTTTTAAGGACGATACGTCTTATCTGTCCGTCTTCTGGTCCGTCATGACGGCAATGATCGGTGTCATCGCGCTTGCAGGAAGCTTCTTTGGCTGGCTCGTAGGCTACGCCACAATGCTGCACCGCGTGCTGCTCTTTGTCGCTGCTGTTTGCCTGATCAAACCCGGTATCATCACAGATACGGTAGGTTTTGGTTTGCTGGTTTTCGTTGCCATCACGCAGTGGTACCAAAATAAGAAAACTGCCGTGGCCTGATCTCACCCAGCCCAAAGCAAGTACTGCAAGCGATGACTGTCATACACAAGTGCGACCGCGAGAGGTCGCACTTTTTTTGATCCTCAATAAAGTCTTGGAAACATCGGGACAACCCCAAGATTAACGCAGGCCGGTTTCTTATACACTTCAAAATAGAGAAGTCTACGCATAGCGACTATGTGTGGACGGCCCTTGAGAATAATTAGGAGCCCGGCAAGCACTGGGCGATCAACGGAGATTGACATGAAATCCACACTACACCGGCTCGCGTTTACAGCGCTGGGAATGATGCTCACAGGCGCAGCGCTCGCGCAAACCAACACCAGCGGTTTGCCTTCCACGCTGGCTTGGAGCGCCTACGACGTTGGCTCGGGTGGCTATAACCAAGCCGTCGCAATCGGTAATGCGCTCAAACAAAAGTACGGCATCAACCTACGCGTACTGCCGGGCAAAAACGATGTATCACGCACGCTTCCCATCCGAGAGGGACAGGTTCAGTTCTCAGCGAACGGCGTCGGTGGTAGCTACATGGCTCAAGAGGGTATCTATGAGTTCGGCGCCAAAAACTGGGGGCCTCAACCCGTTCGGGCTTTATTGCTCAATAACTCAGACCAGATTCTATCTGTGATTGCTGCAAAGGACGCCGGGATCAAGACCATCGCGGACATGAAAGGCAAACGTGTGGCCTGGGTGATTGGCGCGCCTTCACTTAACCAGAACATCACAGCAATCCTTGCCTTTGCGAACTTGACCTGGAACGATGTCAAAAAGGTGGAGTTTGGTGGCTTCGGCGCAGCACTCGATGGTCTGATCAATAATCAGGCAGATGTGGCCTTTACGTCCTCGATCTCTGGTAAGGCTTACCAATTAGCGAAGTCACCACGCGGCGCAAACTACCCCATCATTGCCCACTCCGACAAAGAAGGCTGGAAGCGTCTGCAAGCACTTGCTCCTTTCTTTTTCCCTTTTAATGGCACGGAAGGTGCTGACCTGAGCCCAACACAGCCGGCTGAGTCTGCGTCTTACCCCTATCCCGTGCTGATGACGTATGCCAAGCAAGACCCAAAGCTTGTCAAAGATATGACGCAAGCCATGCTGGCCACATTTGATGAGTACAAATCAGCCGCCCCTGGTAACGTGGGTTGGGCCCTGGATCGCCAGAAGTTTGGCTGGGTCATTCCCTATCATGAAGGTGCGGTCGCCGTCTTCAAAGAAAAAGGCGTGTGGACTGCCGAACATGAAAGCAACAACAATATGCTGATCAAACGTCAGACCGTTCTTGCCGATACATGGAAACAAGTACAGTCTCGCAAGCATGCCGACGATCAAGCCTTTGCCAAAGACTGGATGGAAAGCCGTGCGGCAGCGCTCACCAAAGCCGGCATGGATCCTGTCCTCAAAAGCTGGTAATCGGCCCTACTCGCACAACTCTGAGCTCAAACAGGATTCACCAAGTCCTGTTTGAGCTCATTTCATATCAAAGCCACTTATGTCGCAGCAACAGAACGCCGGTACCCCTAAAAATGTAGATGCAGTCAGCTCAGAAGCGCGCATGCGACAGCTTGGCCCTTTCTGGCAAGGCATCATCGTGCTCTGCGGCAGCGCAGCCATCCTGCTCGCGCTCAACCAGCTGATGAATCTCGGGTTTTTCGCGGGCATCACCTTACTGGACACCTCCTATCTTTATTTGATTGGAGCGCTGCTGGTGGGGATCGTTTTCTTGCTTCTGCCCGCTCACGCTTCAGCCAGCAGAACCTCGGTTCCCTGGTACGACGTCCTGATGTTTATGTTGTGTGCAGCCGTCTTTGCGTACTTTGCCTTTAACGCGCACAGAATCATTTCCGAGGCGTGGGAGTTCATGGCCCCCCCCGCAGCGGTGGTGATTTCAACCCTCGGTTGGCTATTACTACTTGAGGCTACACGCCGAGCCGGTGGCACGGCCGTCTTTGTGGTGGTCGCGGTTATTTCGCTGTACCCGGTCTATGCCGACATGATGCCCGGACCAATCTCGGGGCTGCCACAAAGCTTCTCGACCACGATGGGTTATCACTTCACAAGCAGTGAAAGCGTAATGGGCATCCCGATGCGCGCCTTCGGTGAGCTGGTGATTGGCTTTGTCATGTTTGGTGCCGTGCTGCAGTTTACGGGTGCAGCGGAGTTCTTTAACAACATTGCCTTCGCTTTATTTGGCAGGGTCCGTGGTGGTCCGGCTAAAGTTTCTATTTTCGCAAGCGGCTTGATGGGTTCCGTATCAGGCAGCGTCGTATCCAATGTGTTGACCACAGGGGTTGTCACCATTCCGGCCATGAAACGCACCGGCTTTTCGCCAGCCTATGCCGGGGGGGTCGAGGCCTGCGCCTCGACAGGCGGCGTGCTGATGCCACCCATTATGGGTGCCACGGCCTTCGTGATGGCATCTTTTTTGGGGGTACCCTATGGGCAAATCGCGTTATCCGCCCTCATCCCCTCGCTGCTGTTTTATTTTGGCCTGTTTATGCAGATTGACGGCTACGCCGCGAAAAACAATCTGCGCGGCCTGCCCAAAGAAGAATTACCGTCTATCTCGCGTACGTTCGCAGAAGGTTGGCAATACATCATTGTCTTTATCTTTTTAATCTGGCTGCTGCTATTTGAACAAATCGAATCACTCGCACCGTTTTACGCCACGGCCTTGTTGCTTGTCATTAATCAGTTTTCACCAAAATATCGACTCACGCTCGCAAAACTGAGCAAGCTCATGTTGGGTGTCACCGCCTCGCTCGCCGAGCTTGCCGCGCTGCTCGCAGGTGTCGGACTCATTATTGGCGCAATGTCCGTGACAGGTCTGGCCGGCACACTCGCCAACGACCTCGTCTACCTTGCCGGCAACAACATTTATGTGTTGTTAGTCATGGGCGCCTTGACCAGTTTTATCTTTGGCATGGGTATGACGATCACGGCCTGCTATATATTTTTAGCCATCGTACTTGCTCCGCCACTCATTGCAGCGGGGTTTGATCCTGTTGCCGTTCACCTGTTCATGATGTACTGGGGCATGGTGTCATTCATCACGCCACCTGTGGCTTTAGCCTCCTTCGTGGCAGCAGGACTTGCTGGTGCAGCACCCATCAAAGTAGGTATGCAATCCATGCGCTTAGGAAGCACCATGTATTTCGTACCGTTCTTTTTTGTTTTAAATCCGGCATTGATTCTGCGAGGTGAACCGCTCGAAATCCTCACGGTCGTATCCACAGCGTTCATCGGCATTATCTTTATCGCTGCAGCGCTCGAGGGGTATTTAGTAGGATTTGGGCGACTGGGTCATGGCGCTCTTTCTATTCCAAGCCGACTGGTGATGTTTGCAGCAGGTCTTTGCATGGCTCTGCCAGGTGGTGAAGGCATGGGCATCAGCCACACGCAACTTGCTGTGCTAGGCGTCAGTCTGGCGATCGTCTCCGTGCTACTCGCGCGGATAGGAAAAAGCCAATCCGCGATCGCCTAAAGCAAATAAGACTATGATCAAGACCAACGATGACCACCTATAACCTCTTCACCAAAACAAGGCTCGCAACACAACATGGCCATGATTCATCTGTCTATCCCCATTAAGGATATCGATTCGACTGTTCGTTTTTATGGAGAGATTCTAGGCTGTGAGATCACTCGCCGCCAAGAGGACCGTCTCGACATCAATTTTTTTGGTCATCATCTTGTCGCTCAGCTTTCGGAGCTAGAGGCCTCGCATCAATCCATCACGATTGGAAGAGGCAACTATCCCCTCAGGCATTTTGGAGTGATTGTTGAGCCCGCAGTCTACGACAGGATGCTCAACAGTCTGACTGCCGCGAATATTGACTTCGCCATGGCACCCGACCGTATTTTTATTGGCACACCTAGAGAGCAATCCGTCTTTCTGGTGTTTGACTATTCGGGCAATGCTGTCGAGGTCAAAGGCCTGCCCGACCCCAGCCTCGTATTTTCAGGGGGCTGAGGTTGGGTCATATCAAAAATGATCCTGATTGAAACCGCTTGAGATTAAAATCGCTTTGAAAATGACAGCGCGACCGCGAATCCAGTCTGATAGTTATTGCTGAACTGAGTGGTGCCCTCGCTGTCGGTTGCAGAAAGTCTGCCCGCTGTCGTCGCGGCAGCGTACAGGTCAACACTGGCGGTCTTGTCGATACGATAGGAAAGGCGTGCGAACACAGGTACAAAACTGTTTTGACCAATCCCATTAGGGACTGGACTATTTTCATTGAGTCTGAAGCGGTAGGAACGATAGGTGCCACCGCCTCCAAGCGTCCAGCGATCCGTCAAGGCATATGACAACTCAAGACCCGCGCCACCCGAAGGACCTGCAGGCAATGGATTACTCAAACGAAGACGATCGGTGATATTCCAGTTCACAAGCAAATAAGGGAACACTTTTGTCTCGTCGATCTGTCGAAACACCCCTGCTCCGACACCCAGCGTCAAGTCCTTGGAGAACGTGCGCGCGACACTCATCACCGCGCCATACGTCGCGGTTCCGCCCGTCCCAGTGCCTGATTCGCCAGACCACTCCACCGTCGGATTGAAACCGATTCGCCAGCCCGGTGCTGGGGTATAGCCGAAATTCATCCCTAATGCGGGTGTATTGATCGCAGTCCATGGCGCACGGCCGCCCAAGTTCTGCACATCGCTCCACGACCAGTTCTGGTAGTTATAACGCGCACTCACACCCGCTGACCAGGCACTTGTAAATTGGCGGGTGACGTTTACATTAGCACTCGCATCCTGCCAACTGAAACTGCCACCGTCGACAATATTGGTATTCATTTGAGCCAGACCTGTCACCCCGACAGAGACAGCCGTCTCGCCAGGTGTCAGACGCATCTGCGCCCCCGCCACTCCGGACAGCGTCACGAGCGCGATTGTCGCGCTGACATTCCGGATGGTTTGCAAAGATGACATATTCAATATTCCTATTTGACCAATACAAAAACACACATCGGGTGGCTAAACCGATAAACAACAAACCGAATCAACGGGATAGCATTCGCCGAACAAAATAAGAGCAAGCGTCCACCAGCACCACCAGCAAAATCATGGCGATCAACACACTGCTGGTCTCTTGCATTTGGAATAGACCCATATGAAAAGACAGCATCTGCCCGAGCCCACCACCGCCGACGACCCCGAGTACGGCTGCGGCGCGAATATTATTTTCCCAACGATACAGTGAATACGACATCAGTTGGGGAGAAACCGTTGGCAGCGTCGCATATAAGAACACACGCCCTTCCTTGACACCCTGTATGCGAAGAGCGGCCGCAGCGTCTTGCGGCGCATTTTCAATCGACTCGGCAAAAAGTCTGCCAAGCACACCTGTTGTATGCAACGCGAGCGCCAAAGTCCCGGCAAAGGGCCCTAAGCCAGCCGAAATCAACAACAATGCAGCCCAGACAAGCTCCGGAATCGAGCGCAAGGCATTCAGTAGTAAGCGCGTTAAAAAGCGCCAGCGTGCGGGATCCGAAATATGACTCCGACTCGCCGGGACCGCAAGTAACAACCCAAATACGGCCGCAAGCAACGTGCCCACAGCGGACATCGCCAAGGTTTCCAGGCTGGCTACTGCCAGTTTCTTTAGAAAAACAGGCTCGATATTAGGAGACAGTAATTCTCCAAGAAATCTACCCATTCGGGCCAGACTCTCAATGGAAAGTACACGCCCAAGTTGCAGGTCAAGGGACCAAAAACTGAGGACAATGAGGGCCACAGTCGCGAACAACGCCCAACAAACGGGCGAGTCCCAACGCAGCCAGTGCTTTGGACGGGGGAGGCTCATCGCAACACTCTGCGCATCCACGTGCTGACCATATCAGCAAGACCAACAAGCAAAATAAAAACCACCAGCATGGTCGCGACCTCAGAGCCGTTAAACATGCGCATAGAGTTATCCATTTGCTGCCCAAGTCCCCCCGCACCGACAAAACCTAAAACCGTCGAGGCACGAATGGCACACTCCCAGCGATAAATCGTATAGCTCGTGAGCTCAGTCGCGTTAGTTGGCAACACACTGTAAAAAAACGTTTGCACTCGACCGGCGCCATTTCGTAGCATTGTCGTCGACACCTGACGATCCGCGCTCTCAAGAATCTCGCCATAGACCTTGCCCAACATACCGCCGTACGTCAAGGCAATGGCGAGTACACCCGCCGCAGGACCTAATCCCACCACACGCACGAACACCAGCGCCCAGATCAACTCAGGAATGCTGCGCATCAAAATCAAGAGCCATCGAATGAGCTGACGAACAACAAACGGCAGCCGATTCATCTTGCCCGACAAGGACGAAACGGACAGCACCGTCGTCGATAGCAGTGTCAACGGAATGGCGAGCAGCAGTGCGATGAAGGTGCCCGCAGTCGCGATCGCAACAGTCCTCCATGCCTCTTTGGCGATCAACTGGAGGAACTCTGGGCTGAGAGAAGGTGGAAAAAATTCGGAAAGAAAATGACCCGTGACCTTAAGGTTTTCCGACTCAAAGAATACCCAGGGCTTGAACTCTGTGCTGACTAAGGCAGGCCACATGATGACGCCAGCCACGATCGTCCAGAACACACGTTTCACCCACGCGGGATCTCGAAGCGAAGGCTTGAGTGATAGTGTGTCTATAGGTTGTGTTGTCATTGTTGTGTTGTCATTGTTGCGCTGTCATGATTGCGTTGCCGTGATTGCCTCAAGAGCAACCCACGCGCACTTCAGCCTTGGCCGCAGGCATTTCAGCCAACACAGGTGGATGCTCAACACTCGCAAGTTCATACTCGAACTGCGCATACAACTCAGCCAGTCGCGCCTGGGTCACTTCTTTGCCAGGCAAATCGAATAATAATTTTCCGTCTCTGAGCCCCAGTACCCTGGGGAACGCATTAGTCGCAACCGACACTTGATGCAGCGTCGTTACCAGCGTGACGCCTCGTGCTGTCGCACCACGCAACAGAGTCGCAATGGCTTGACGCGCCCGCACCGGATCCAGAGCGGAGAGCGGCTCATCGATCAGCCACAACCCTGCGGGTGCCAGCAATGCCCGAGCCAGACCGACCCGCTGACGTTCTCCACCAGATAGGCGATCCACACGATCCCATAATTTTTCTTGTAAATCGAATTGAGTCAGCGCCTCTGAAACCTCCTCAACATACTGAGGATGAATCAAATTCCTGATGCTTTGCCATAACGATAATGAAGGAAGTTTTGCGGCGCTCAGGGAGATCACCACTCTCTGCCTGGGCGGCAGAGGTGGCGTTTGTGGCGCATAAAATATTTTCCCGCGCAACGCCTGTAAAGCACGCGTTGAAAGCGCCCATGCTGAGCGTTGATTAAGCCTGACCTCACCTTGCTCGGGCTCAAGCGCGGCCCCGAGCAACTGCAAAAATGTTGTCTTACCTGCGCCAGATGGCCCGATCACCGCGACATGCTCTCCTGGCTGGATGACGAGCGATAAATTGTCGATCGCTGCGCGTGCACCGGCCTGAGCAGCCGGATGACGCGCACTGAGTCCGACTAACTCAACATGCAGTCCAGACATTATTTGATCAGACCTGCACTGCGACCCGCCACTTCGAGTCCTTTGTAGTTCTCAGGCGTTGTCGGTATGTATTTTGTCGCACGGTTCAGGGTGAGGATTTCTTTGCCTTCGGGAGTGTTCATGTCCAGTGCCAGCAACGCTTTCGTAATTTTTTCTCTCAGCTCAACCGGCATATCGCTACGCACCGACCAGTTGTAATTGTAATAAGGCGGCGTGGTGTAAAAAACATCAACTTTGCTGGTATCCACTTTCTTTTCATTGACGAACTTACGCCAGACAGTGATATCCAGAGCGGCCGCATCGACGCGACCGCTAACCACCGAAGCGATTGTCGCGTCATGCGCGCCCGAGTATGCAACCCGCTTGAAATCACGGTCAGGATCAACACCCGCTTCAAGCAAATAGGAACGCGGCATGAGATGACCCGAGGTGCTGGACTGCGAACCAAAGCTCACCTGCTTACCTTTTAAATCAGCCAAACTCTTGATGCCTGAGTTCTTTTGCGTGATAAAAACCGATCTGAATTGCGTATCTTCTTCGCGCTGAGCGATAGGTGTCACCATGCCACCTGAGCGAATCTGGGCTTGAACATAGGTAAAACCGCCAAACCAGACCAGATCAACTTGCTTGTTGACCAACGCCTCGACCGCCGCGGGATAGTCGTTGACCGGAACAAAACTGACCTTCATGCCAGTGGTGCGCTCGAGATACTTTGTCAAAGGACCGAATTTGCGGATTTGTTCCGTTGCCGCCTCTTCAGGAATCGTGGTCACGCGCAAGACCTGCTGTGCACTCGCCGTACCCGAAAATACGGTCAAAATAGCCAGAGAGGCGCACGCAACTCCACGCAAAAGCATTTGAGTCATTGAGGATACAGACATCGAAACCACCCGTTGGGAATGCGCACGCAACGCATTGGCATATTAAAAACAAGATTACTCAAGCGATTTATGCGCCTGGCAACAAGAAAAATCAACAACAGTATAGAAGAGTGATCCGGCTTTATGCCCATAAACCCTTTTGGCCTAAGAATGCAAATAATGCGGCGCAGCATTTTTCCGCTCTACAGATAATCGTACATTTTTAGTCGAATCTATAGAGATTTTTAGTCGATCGTGCGTACATTTTGAGTACTTGCGAGATAATAGCGATTCAAGGTCTAAGTCGGACTATGTGGCGAACCGCGCGACTCAATTAAAAAGCCAACAACCCCACTTCAGATTTAATTCTCTTCAATCGGAGGCCTTCGTGCTGATAAAAACTCTGGCAACTGCAGGCGCTATCGCCCTGACTGCCTCAATCTCTCTGCTGTCACCCAGTGCAAACGCACAACCCGCCAAGCCAGAATGTATTGCCCCCGCTAAACCCGGTGGCGGGTTTGATCTGACGTGCCGACTTGCACAGTCTTCGCTGAAAGACAGCCAGGCCCTCAAAGATCCCTTGCGTATTTCATATATGCCCGGCGGTATCGGTGCGGTGGCCTACAACACCATCGTGACACAGCGCCCAGCTGAGGGTGGCACGATCGTCGCGTTCTCGGGCGGCTCACTGCTTAACCTGGCGCAAGGTAAGTTCGGCAAATACAACGTCAACGATGTACGTTGGCTGGCCGCAATCGGCGCGGATTTCGGCGTGCTTGTTGTGCGAAACGACTCGCCCTTTAAGGATCTGAAGAGTGTGATGACCGCTCTGCAACAGGATCCGACAAAAGTCGTGTTTGGCGCTGGCGGTTCAGTCGGCAGCCAGGACTGGATGAAGGCGGCACTGACAGCTAAAGCTGCTGGGGTGGATTACAAGAAGATGCGCTTTGTGGCCTTTGAAGGTGGCGGCGAAACCGCGACAGCACTGCGTGGTGGACACATTCAGGTGATGATGGGCGATGCGGCCGAGGCAGCCACTCTGCTCGATAGCGGCGCACCGATTCGCGTGCTGGCCATCTATCATGATAAGCGCCTGCCAGGCAAGCTTGCAGATGTTCCCACCGCAACGGAACAAGGCTACAAAATCAACTGGCCAATCATTCGCGGCTTTTATTTGGGACCCAAGGTCTCAGACAAAGACTACAACTGGTGGGTTGATGCCTTCAAAAAGACAATGGCTACGCCTGAGTACGCCAACCTGCGCACACAGCAGGGCTTGTTCCCCTTCGACATGACGGGTGCCGAGCTTGACCGCTATGTCAAAGAGCGCGTTAAAGAATACGCAGAACTCGCCGACACGTTTGGTCTGATGAAAAAATAACTGACGTCACTGCGCTAGACAGACCCTTAGTCTGTCTAGCGCTTTTTTTATTTCTAAACGTCAGAGGTAATCAATGACTCTTGATGATCGAAAACTTGGCGCACTGGCGCTTGCACTCGCCGCTTTTCTTGCCTGGTTTGGCTACAGCCTGGAAGCGGCCTTTTCTTATGAACCCATAGGCCCCCGAGCCTTTCCCCTTTTGATCGCGTCCATCATTGCACTGTGTGGGCTGCGTCTCGTCATTAAGGGCGGCAACCCGGTCGCGCCCAACAGCCACGGCGCCAATGCCAGGATCTGGCTGATGATCGCCATTTTGAGTGGCTATGCCATGACGTTCCAGCTGCTCGGCTTCATCATTTCGACCGCAATCATGACAACCTTGGTCGGCCGCCTGTTTGGTGGCACCTGGATCAAAGCAATCATCGGCGGATTGGGAATGGGTATTCTGTTTTTCGTTCTCTTTGACCGCTTACTTGACGTGGTCCTTCCCGTTGGTGTTCTTGGAGCCTATCTATGAGCGGTACTTTTGAACAACTCGGCATTGGTTTCGGCGTCGCCTTCACGCCGCTCAACCTTCTCGTCGCGGCACTCGGCTCATTTTTCGGCACGATCGTGGGCGTGTTGCCCGGACTCGGACCCATCAACGGCGTGGCGATGCTCATCCCTATCGCCTTCGCGATGAACCTGCCTCCCGAGACCTCACTGATTCTGCTTGCCGCAGTTTATGTGGGGGCCGAATACGGCGGCCGCATCACATCCATTTTGCTCAACGTACCGGGCGAGGCCGCCGCGGTCATGACGACACTCGATGGTTACCCTCTCGCCCGTCAAGGTTTAGCCAACGTCGCACTGTCCCTTTCAGCCTGGTCCTCCTTTATTGGTTCTCTGGTCGGTGTGATCGGCATCGTCTTCTTTGCGCCGATGCTTGCGTCTTGGGCTCTGGCCTTCGGCCCAGCCGAATACTTCGTATTGATGGTCTTCGCTTTTTGCGCACTGACCAGCCTGCTTGGCGAGAGCCCTGTCAAAGGGGTGTTAGCGGCCATGATCGGCTTGGCGATTTCCACAGTTGGTGTGGATGCCAACTCCGGCGTCTATCGCTACACTTTTGATCATCCAAACCTATCTGATGGGATCGCCTTTGTCGTCGTCGTTATCGGACTCTTTGCTGTCGCTGAAATGCTGCAGATGCTTGAAAATTCGCTCACCGGTATATCCATTAACGTGCCGCCCAGTGTGCGTAAGATGTTCAATTTCAAAGAGCTGAGATTCACGTGGTGGAGTACGTTCAGAGGTTCAGTGCTCGGATTTTTCATCGGCGTTCTGCCCGGGGCAGGTGCGAGTGTGGCCTCCGCCGTCACCTATGCGAATGAAAAAAGACACTACGAAAGCCGTGATCCCGATGCGAAATTCGGACGGGGTGACTTGCGCGGTCTTGCTGCACCAGAGGCCGCCAATAACAGCGCGGCGACGGGCTCTTTCATTCCCATGCTAACCCTAGGCGTACCCGGCTCGGGCACAACGGCAGTCATGATGGGGGCACTCTCGCTCTACAACATCACGCCAGGTCCGGTTTTGTTCGATCAGCAGCCTCAACTTGTCTGGGGTCTCATTGCCTCGCTCTTTGTCGCTAACCTGATGCTGCTGTTTATGAACATCCCCATGGTGCGTATTTTCGCCTCCATGCTAAAGGTCCCACCATGGCTACTCGTACCCGGCATTCTGGCCATCAGCTTTGTCGGTGTGTTCGCGTTGCACTCGGCCACCTTTGATCTGGGTCTGGTAGTTGCAATTGGCGTGATCGGCTATATCTTGCGCAAGATGGGGCTGCCAATGCCGCCATTAGTACTTGGAGTTGTGCTGGGTGAAATGATGGAGCAGAACCTGCGCCGAGCGCTTTCCATCACCAATGGTGAGTTAAATATTCTATGGAACAGTCCAATCAGCATAGGCCTGTGGACGGCCGCTGTCGTCGTGGTGATCGGACCGAGTCTGTATCGACGCTTTAAAGCATCCAGAACCTAACGGATAAGCTCCTTAAAGAGCCTTAAAAACTTGGGCACCGTCAAAATGTTGTAGATGTCATGTGACAACATTCTGAAGGTGCCTTTGCCTTGGTTTGTATTACTTCTGCTTTAGATTCAGTGACTCAATCAGTGAAGTCCACTTAGCCTCATCACGCTTGAGATTTGCCGTGACGACTTGGGGTGTCGACGTCGACAAGTTAATCCCGAGCTGGCTTAAGCGCTGACGCAATTCGTCATCCTTGCCGAGTTCTTGCATGGCACCTGACAACTTGTCCTGCAAGCCTTTGTCCAAGACGGCAGGCGCAATCAGCGCCAACCAGAATGTCGCTTCGAAATCTTTGGTACCCAGCGCTTCGTTCATGGTCGGCAAGTCTGGCAAGGTCGACATCCGTTCGAGCGATGTCACGGCCAGGCCGCGCGTCTTGCCACTCGAAATAAAGGGCATCGCTTCGCTTGCGGCAGAAAACATCATTTGAACCTGACCACCAATCATGTCCTGAGCGGCTGGCATCCCACCCTTGTAGTGCGCCACCACCATTTTTAAACCAAACTGCTTGATGAAGTATTCGGCAGCAAGGTGATTGATCGATCCAACACCCGAGGTTCCGATGGCGTACTTGTCTGGATTCTTTTTGATCAATTCAACGAGTTCTTTTGCGTTATTGACCGGGAGATCTTTGTTGGTCTGCAAAACAAACGGCGCCGTCATCATCATCGAAATCGGTGTAAAGCTCTCATAGGGCTTGTAGTTGACGGCACCTTGAAGCGCGGAGTTGATCACCAGCGATACTGGCGCGGCATAGAGCGTATAGCCATTCGGTTTTTGTCCGGCCACATAGGTGCTCGCAACGGTCGAAGCAGCACCTGCTTTGTTTTCGATCACCATATTGGCGCCGAGCTTCTTACCCAACGCAGCAGCAATCGCTCGACTAGAGACATCACTTACGCCCCCTGCGGGGTAAGGCACGATGAACTTCACAGGATCTTGAGGATAAGAGGCTGCAGATTGGGCAGTCGCGGCCAACGGCGAAGCCAGTATTCCGAAGGCTGTCGCCGCTAAAATCAAACGAGCACGCACATTATGTTTTTGCATTTATTTTGTCTCCAAATATTTTTTTAATTAAATAACCAACTTCTAAAGCGCCGCACCTCTTGCGGCAATCGGCCAGACCTCCTCGACCTTGCCATTGCGATAACAAATCAATTCATCATAAAGATTCACAGTCGGGTCGCAATGTCCGGGCACCAACAGGAGGGAGTCTCCAAGCGCCGGCACATTTGCCTTCGCGGTTTGCAACACCCCATGTTCATCGCTCGCTTTGGTGTACTGCACACCAGGCAGCTGCCAGACAATCGGCACCCCTGAATCCACGCTGGAGGCTTTCAATCCCGCATCGACAACGGCACGCTCAGCCGTTGGGCGGCTCAAGACAGCAGTCTTTACAAACAACGCATGCTCAAACCGGATGTCCCGGGGACCGCTTTCATTCTTGGCGTAATCACCATCCATGAAAATGTAGGAGCCCGCCTGAATTTCATTAAATACCCCTGAGTCACGCTCGAGTACGACCGAACCTGTCCCGGCACCGGTAATCCGCTCGACTTTAATCCCCAGCTTCTCAATCGCGGTGCGCATCTTTGAAGCAATGCTGCTCGCGCTGGCGATCGCAGCCTGACGCTCTTCGGGTTTGCGGTAATGCTGCGCACTACCGTGATAGCACTGCAAGCCCATAAACCGCAGATAAGGGGCCGCATCGATTTGCTCCGCAAGCGCCGTGACCTCCTCAACCTGACTGACCCCACAGCGACCCGCCCCCACATCAACCTCGATATAAACATCGAGCATCACCTGGCGCGCGCCACTCGCCTGCGCGAGTTGTGTGACTTGGTCTGGGTGATCGACCAACACCCCCACTCTGGCGCGTTCAGCCAAATCGAGCGCATGGCCAATCTTTTTTAAACCAACGACTTGATTGGTGATCAGCACATCAGCGACACCCGCCTCCACAAACCTCGCGGCTTCGCTGACTTTTTGACAACAAATGCCCACGGCACCAAGCTTTATTTGACGCAAGGCGATCTCCGGACACTTATGGCTCTTCGCATGCGGGCGCAGCCGCATCGTGCTCGAAGCAAGCGCTTTTTGCATACTTGAAAGATTGCGCTCAAAGGCATCCAGGTCCAATACCAGTGCAGGTGTGTCGATATCTTCGAAGGCATCGCCAGGATGCGCGGCTTTCCATGGGGACATGTTGATTTCTCGCTCAGTACGAAAGGGCTGCTGAAAATGAATAGGCTACCATTAAGATCTGGTAAAAATTCATTCAAATTGAGCATAGTCTGAAATTTTCAGACTTTTCGGCAGATATGGCAGACATCACACTTCAGCACGTCGTTAAACAATACGGGGACGTCACCATCATCGATCGTCTGTCCTTGCATGTTGCGCATGGCGAGTTTTTTACGTTGCTCGGGCCCAGCGGCTGTGGGAAAACAACTCTGCTACGCATGATCGCAGGATTTATCATTCCTGATGCAGGCCAAGTCCATATCGGGGATGAGGACGTCACGCACCTGCCTGCATATAAGCGTGAAACAGGGATGGTGTTTCAGGACTATGCCCTTTTCCCAGATAAAACTGTTTTCGACAATGTGGCTTATGGACTGCGGGTCAGAAAATTCTCCAGTCAGGAGATCGACAGCAAGGTTGACCGTATCTTGCAAAGAGTCGAGCTGGCACATCTAAAAAAACGTTATCCCGGTGAGCTCTCTGGGGGACAACGACAGCGCGTTGCCTTGGCACGCGCACTCGTCATTGAGCCTCGCATTCTGCTCATGGACGAGCCACTTTCCAACCTCGATGCCAAGCTGCGCATTCAGATGCGAGATGTGATTCGCGAACTACAGCAAGAAGCCAAAATCACCACTATTTTTGTGACACACGACCAAGAAGAAGCGCTATCGATGTCCGACCGTATTGCACTCCTGCGCAACGGTAGAATTGATCAGCTCGATACCCCGGAAGGCTTGTACTCGAGTCCCCGCACCGCCTATGCGGCCGACTTCATTGGTGGGGCCAACTTGATCAAGGTCTCGCATTGCGTGCGTCGCGATCAACAAATCGAGGTCTCGATCGCCGGCGGAACAATCGTGATTGATGCGCCAGCACAAGACTCCGAACTGCAGGGAGAACAACAACTGGCCGCGCGCGCCGAGCACATCAAGATTGCATCGTCCGCCTCAGAAACCATGGGCGTGCCCGCTCATGTGGTCTTTCGACGCTATCTAGGCTTTAAAGTCACGTACTGTTTACGTCTGGCGGATGGCAGCACGATCATGGCCGATCTGCCTGCGGCATTGGATCCGCGCAAACAGTCTGGCGACCTCGTCAACTTAAGCTTCTCCCCAGATTGCAGACTGGTACTAGCCTAGGTCGACACTCATGACTCCTATTTTTAAAAAAGGTGTTTCACCCTGGTTCATCCCAGCACTGCTGTGCCTGGGCGTTCTCACATTTTTTGTGCTGTGGCCGCTACTGTCTTTGTTCTACCACAGTGTTGTCGACTACAAAACGGGTGAGTTCAGTCTGGCTGGCTTTCAGGCTTTTATTGATAACCCGCGTTACGTTGAAGCCTTTTTCAACACGCTTCGGCTGGGTGTCACGGCAACCTTAGGCTGCATGCTGCTCGGCGCACCGCTTGCCTATATCGTCACGCGTTTCGATTTCCCCGGCAAAGCTGTCGTCGCCTTATTACCGCTCGCCACCATCGTGCTGCCTGACATCGTTGTGTCGCAAGCATGGTTAATGCTGCTTGGAAATAATGGCCTTGTGCGCCACGCACTCGAATTCGTGGGGATTGAGTTGCCTACGTTTTACGGCTGGTTCGGCATGACGTTCACCTTGATATTGAACGACTACACCTATGCTTACATAGGCATGCTGGCCGCACTGAAAGCCATCGATGGCACGATCGAAGAAGCAGCCACCAATCTCGGCGCCAATGCCCTGCGTCGCACGCTCACCGTGACACTGCCTGTGCTGGCACCTGCAGTGCTGATCAATGCCATGGTGGTCTTTACGCTCGCAGTCGACAACTTCTCGATCCCGATGATTCTAGGCGGACAAGTCGATGTCTTATCATCGCTGACCTACACCACCTTTCTTTCAGAGATGGGCTCGGATCCCACCATGCAAAGCGTGCTCGCCGTGCTGTCTGTACTACTGGTGGGGTTGGTGCTATTTCTACAAAAAACAATCGTCGAACGCAAAACTTATCATATGCAACAAGGCCGCGCACCCAAAGCTGTGCGGGCCAAAGGCTTTGCCTCCATCTTGCTGACGAGCTTTGTCTTACTGTTTGTCGCGCTGTCACTCGTGCCTGCGGTCATCGTGTTTATTGGCGCTTTTACAAAGGCCAGCGGTCCTGTGATGCAGTACGGCACATTCACGCTTGAAAATATGGATCGCGCGCTCAGACAAGCACCGGGCCCGATTTTTAACTCACTCACACTCGCGAGTATTGCGACCGTGATCGGTACCTGTTTTGCCACGATTGTTAGCTATCTGATCGTGAAAAAGCGAATATGGCTGGTGTCGATTCTGGATTATGTGGTGATGCTGCCACTGGCGATATCGGGTACGGTACTCGGTATCGCGCTGATTCAAACCTACAACAGCGGCATGATCATTCTGACCGGGACGTGGGCCATCATGGCGGCAGCGTATTTTGTCCGCAAGGTGCCCTTTTCCATCCGCTCCGCCTCCGCATCGCTCTACAGTATTCCGGATTCAATCGAAGAGGCCTCCATCAACTTGGGGGTTCCTCCCATCAAGAGCTTTTTCAAAGTGATTTTGCCTATTATGAAACCGGCTGTTCTCGCGGCCGCAATCCTGATGTGGGTGACATCACTTTCGGAAATATCAGCTACCATTGTTTTGTATTTTGGCGGGATGGAAACCATGCCGATCGAAATGTATCGTCAGATCGACTCCGGTTACTTGGCGCGAGCCTCAGCCTATGGTGTCATTCTGATGACTGTGATCCTCATTCCAGTTTATCTGGCTATCCGCTTTTTGAAACTCGACCTTTTTTCCAGCCGTCATCCCTAACTCAGGAGTCATCTCATGACACATTCAAAAATGATCCGACGCTTCGCACCTGCGGCGTTAGGTGCGCTGACACTGTTTGCTGCAGCGACCGCCACAGCCAATAATGCGGTGATGTACACGTCCAATAACGTGCAAGTGATCGACACTGCGACCGATGTCGCCAAGAAAACAGCCCCTGGACTGAATATTCAAAAAGTGACCTCGGGCACGGGTGCCTTGATGAAACGCATCGAAGCCGAGGCAAAGAATCCTCTCGGAGATGTTGTCTGGGGTGCGGGTTTCGGCACAATGGCTGCGTTTCGTCAGAATTTTCAGCCTTACAACTCCCCTCAAGCCAAGGACATCGCTGCGCAGTTCAAAGGTCCCGACAATCTTTGGGTCGGCTCTAATGCGCACGTCATGATTGTGATGGTTAATACCAAGCAACTCAAAGGCGCCGCTGCGCCAAAAAGTTGGGCCGATCTCTTTGCACCCGCCTGGAAAAATAAAGTCATCATTGGCGACCCTGCAACCTCGGGTAGTGCCTATGACCAGATCTACGGAATCTATCAGTTGTTTGGTGCGGAAGGCCTCAATAAACTGGCAGCCAACGTCGTCATTTCCAAGAGCTCTGCCCAAGTCTATAAGGGTGTTGCCAATGGTGAGTACCCCATCGGGATCACCATGGAATATGCTGCGTATTCCTATGTGGCTGGCGGACAGAAGGAAATCGAGCTCGTCTATCCTCTAGAGGGTGCGTTCGTTGCACCTGAGGCCGTTGCCATTATCAAAAATCCAAAGAATGGTGCCGCTGCAGCTCAACAACTTTATGACGTGCTGCTCTCCAAGGAGGTGCAGGAAGCAGAGCTTGTCCAAAACTTCCGTCGTCCCACGCGCTCCGATATTGATGTCGCCAAGCTCACTAAGCTACCGAATTTGAGCAACATCAAAGTGGTCGGCACCGACCCCGCCAAAGCCGCCGCAGATTACAAGGTAGTGATTGATCTGTGGAAGGAAGCACTCAAGAGCGCCGGTAAGTAAATTCGTTGGATTCATGATGTTCCAACCCAAAGCTCTATGAGGTCGCGTTTTGCTACATAAGCATCCCACGATTGGAGTCAGCAGAGTATTCCCAGCCAATTTATGGCTGGGAATACTCGTTTTATTAAATGCCTTTATTTTCATGTGGCCGCTTGGCGCACGCATTGCAGCCTCTGAGCACCATGGCTGGCTTATTCTCAATGAGAGTTGGCAAGATGTGATCAACACGATCGGCCTGATCGAGCTGCCCGTACTGGCAATCGGTATGGGCCTCATGGTCATGTCCGTCGGTCTGTTTTGGCGAGCCCGTATTGCTTGGGTGCTGTCACTGATACTCATTTTCTCGGCGATTGTGATTGATCTTTACAATGCGCGCGGGCACATCGTTTTAATAAGCTTTAGTGTCGTATTGCTCGGGCTTTTGTTGAGGCACTGGCAAGTCTTTAACAGATCAAGCTTCGCTGCGAGCAGTATGTACGCAATCGTCAGCGTCTTCTGGCTGATGTCATACGCCGTATTAGGCGCACTCTACCTCGGTAACGAATTCAAACCCGCCATTGAAGACCCTGTTTCGGCAGTGTATTTTTCAGTCATCACGATGGCTACAGTGGGCTACGGCGATATTCTTCCCATCTCCCCAACTTCACGCCTCTTCGTCATTTCAATCGTGATTTTCGGTGTGACGGTTTTTGCCACTGCGATCAGCGCACTGGCAGGGCCCGTCATCGGTGGAAACCTGCGGAATTTCATTCAAAAAAGGGCGGTCAAATCCATGAGAACAAACCACGTCATCGTTTGCGGAGCGACTCCGCTCGCCATGAATGTTGTTGCCGGTCTGATTGCACGCGGGCATAACGTAACCGCAATTGTGATGGAAAGTGTGCCTCACCAATATCCCGCACATACCGACGTCGTGATCGGTGATGCTTCAACGCTTGATGTGCTCAAAGAAGCTGGCCTCGAAAAAGCGCAGTACCTCCTTGCGCTCAAGGATGATGACTCGGAAAATGCCTTCATTATTCTCGCTGCAAAGGAAATCGCAGCTGGCAATGACGTGAAAACTGTTTGCGTCGTGAACGAGTCGGTACACCTCTCGAAAATTCAGCGTGTACAACCTGACATCATTTTCTCGCCCCAAATGCTGGGGAGTGAAATTCTCACACGCACACTCACAGGTGAAGTGATCGACGCGAGCCTGATCATGAGTCTGTTCTTTAATAAAAAGCAAGGCACTGAACTCAACACTGCTGGTAAACCCTAATTTTTCTCTAAAAGTTCAAGGTTTAACTCTGCCTCAGGGTTGATAGGGGTGGGTTTAGGCTAATTCCCTTTTACCCCTTGCTTGTATAGAATCATCCTTAGGCTTGATTAAATCAGACCACTTAATAAACACGGTAGGCGCGCCTTTCTGTGATCGCGTCATACACAACGTGTTTTTTGCAAAAAAACATTTGGAGATGTTATGAAACAATCCGCGAAACTGGCACTATCAGCTGCAGCTCTTGGTGCGGCCCTGCTTGCTGCTGCCCCGGCCTCAGCGCAACAAGTCACCCTAATGACAGGGCCACAAGGTGGCGTTTGGGTACCACTTGGCGGCGCGCTCAAAGGTATGTGGGAAAAGGCAATTCCTGGTCTTCAAATCACCGCGCAACCCGGAGCGGGTGTTGCCAACGTGATTGGCGTCGAACAAGGCAAAGCACAGATTGGCTTTTCAAATTCTAGTAGTGCCGTGGATGGTGCAATGGGAGCCCCGCCATTTAAGCAAAAAACATCCAATGTTTGTCAGATGGCCAACATCTACCCACAATACTTTCAAGTTGTCGCAACAACATCCTCCAACGTCAATTCTTACGCTGATATCAAAGGCAAGCGCCTTGTTGCCCAATCAAAGGGAAACACCGCCGAAGCGATTACTGCCGCAATCCTCAAGCTCAACGGCTTTGACTACAGCGGACTTTCACGCATGAATTTCCAGGCAAGCTACACCGATGCCGTATCAATGATGAAAGACGGACACGTAGACGTCTTTACACTTGGCACAACCGCACCTGCTTCCGCCGTGATGGATTTGGCTAGCGGTCGCGATATCAAGCTAGTGCCTGTCGACGACAAGACGATGGAAGGCATGCGCAAGATGAACGCAGGCTATAGCAAGCTGATCATCAAAGCGGGCACCTATCCTAAACAAGATCAGGATGTACCGGTGATCGGCTATCAGACACACCTGATCGTTCGTTGTGACATGCCTGAAAAAGTCGTATATGACATGGTGAAAACTATGGCTGAAAACGTCAGCTCTATGGCTGCTGTCAACAAGGCAATAGGTTCGCTAACACCAAAAATGATGGCAGCTGATGCAGGGATCCCCATGCATCCAGGTGCGGCAAAGTATTTTAAAGAAGTCGGCGCACTGTAATACTCATTTGATCTTCCAAGGAAGATCTCGCGCTTTAAA
>JAURZO010000100.1 GCA_030653405.1 Zwartia sp.
CATCATGCTGTCCGGGATTTACTACGGGGCGCAATATGGGGGATCGACCACCTCGATTTTGGTGGGTATCCCGGGCGAGGCCGCCTCAGTGGTGACAATGCTGGATGGCCACAAAATGGCGCTACAAGGTCGAGCGGGCCCAGCCCTCGGGATCGCGGCATTTGGATCGTTTATTGCTGGAACAATTGGCATTATTGGTCTGATGCTGCTGGCGCCACCACTCGCAAAAGTCGCGCTGAAATTCGGTCCGCCCGAGTACTTCGCGCTGATGATCATGGGTCTTGTCATTCTGACTTACTTGGCTCAAAAGTCGATGGTTAAATCACTCATGATGGCAGGTGTGGGAGTCGTGATTGGCATGGTGGGTTTGGATACGATGACAGGTATGCCAAGGTTTATCTTCGGTACACCGGAGCTGCTTGATGGCGTTGGCATCGCACCACTCGCCATGGGTCTGTTTGGCATCTCTGAGATTCTGCTGAATGTTGAGAGAGTCATCAAACAAGGTGTTGTCGTCAGTAAAGTTAAAAACCTGATGCCAAGCAAACAAGACTGGAAAGAGTCTGCTTTCCCCATTTTCAGAGGCTCCGTCATCGGATTTTTTCTGGGCATTCTTCCAGGCGGAGGTGCAGTACTGTCTTCGTTTATTTCCTATGGTGTTGAAAAACGGATTTCGAAAACACCTGAAAAATTTGGTCATGGCGCGATTGCTGGTGTGGCGGCGCCTGAGTCAGCAAATAATGCGGCGGCCCAAGCCGCCTTTATTCCACTGCTTACGCTCGGTGTACCCGCGAACGCTGTGATGGGTATTTTGTTGGGTGCGCTCATGATTCATGGCATCTCGCCCGGCCCGATGATGATCGAAAAAAATCCAGAGCTTTTTTGGGGAACAGTCACAAGTATGTACGTCGGCAACATTATGCTGCTCGTACTGAATCTGCCCCTGATTGGATTATGGGTGAAGCTTCTACGAGTTCGATATGCGGTGCTCTTTCCACTGATCCTGTTTATCGCATTGATCGGCGCTTACGTGATCAACGGCAGTGAAATGGATCTTTACCTGATGCTGATGTTTGGGGTGATTGGGTATCTGATGCGCAAATTCGACTATGAACCGGCACCGCTGATTCTCGCCTTTGTGCTGACCAACATCCTCGAAGATTCGCTGCGCCAGTCACTGATCATCTCTGGCGGCAGTATGAGCATCTTTGTCACACGTCCGATCTCGGCAGGCTTTCTGTTTGTTTCACTTGTATTGCTGATCACGGCTGTCATACCCAGCATCCGCAAAAAACGAAGTGCGTTGGCGGCGACGGCAGACGAAAACGCTTAAACAACTTTTCAAGCACTTTTAGCTTAAGCACTTTAATTCAACACGAGGAGGAATCGATGAAACTGAACACAAAATATCGCCTTGGAGCGCTTGCCGCATCCATCGCGACTGGAGTGCTGATACACGGTGCTGCATTTGCAAAATATCCTGACAAGGCGATCACGATGTATGTCGCCTTTGCAGCGGGCGCGACGACCGATTTGACAGCACGCGCGCTGGCTCAAGGTGCCGAGAAAATCCTCGGCGTCCCCATTGCCGTCGAAAACAAAGCGGGTGGCGGTGCGACGGTGGCCAACGGTCTGTTAGCCAGCAAGAAGCCCGATGGCTATACGTTGCTCGTCACATCCACCGGCTCGATTACTGTTCGTCCGTTGTTGATGAAACTCGCATACAAGCCACAGGACTTTCAAGTGCTGATGCAGTATTCGTTTTACATAGGCGGTTTAGTCGTCCCAGCAGACTCTCCCTGGAAAACTGTCGATGAGTTCGTGGCACACGCTAAGGCAAATCCCGGGATGACCTACGCGTCAAGCGGCCCAAATACACAACAGCAGATTGGCGTTGAATCGTTTGCACGCTGCAAAGGCTTGTCATTCAAACACGTACCTACTAAGGGCGGGTCAAGTGCCAACACGGCTCTGCTCGGCAAGCACGTCGACTTTATTGCAGGATCCGGCTCACATATCCCGCTCGTTGAGCAAGGCTCCTTTAGAGAGCTTGTGACTTTTCACATCGATGCGCGCGACCCAAAGCGACCAGACATTCCTGTAATGAAGGATATCGGCTGCCCACCCACGAATCCTCCTAACGGCATGATCGTGGTGGCTCCTGCCGGCTTGCCAAACGATGTTGCAGCCAAACTGACTGCAGCTTTTAAAACGGTGTCCGAAACGCCTGAATTCAAAAAACTGCTTGAAAAATATAATTTGGACTATGCATACGAGGACGGCAAGTCAGTTCAGTCTAAATTCCCTGCTGAAATCGAGTGGTACACAAAGTACTTTAAAGACGCTGGCGTCATGAAATAACTCACTCTCTGGATAGAAAATGAATCAAAAAACTGCCCAATCAATTCATTGGGATGCTGAAGCAGATGTTGTCGTAGTTGGATTTGGTGGTGCTGGCGCAGCGACCGCGATCACAGCGGTCGAGGCGGGCGCCTCGGTCATCATGCTGGACAAAGCCCCTGAAGGGCAAGAGGGTGGCAACACCCGCGTCGCCGCTCAGGGCTATCTGAACACCTCTACGCCCGAAGGGGCTGCCACCTATCTAAAAGCATTGTGTGGCCCTTACACGGTGCCTGACGACATGGTGGAAGTGTGGGCAAAAGAAATGTGCCTGAACAACGAGTGGCTCAGCTCGATTGGTGGCGACCCTCAAGAGCATCAACATGGGGTGGGAATTGAGTTTCCGGATTTGCCTGGCTCGGACTCGGTGCATAAATTCCACCATGGCGATATTCTTGGTTATTCAAAAACCTGGGAAATGCTCGCTGAAGCAGTCAAAGCCCGTCCGATCGACGTACGCTACGAGTCCCCTGGTCAGAAGCTGATTCAGGATCCTATGACACAAGAAGTATTAGGTGTCGTCGCCGTCCACAAGGGCAAGTCTCTCAACATCAAAGCAAAAAAAGGCGTGGTACTGACCTGTGGTGGTTTTGAGAATAATCAAGAGATGATTCGCAATTACCTGACCGGCGTGCCTTATTGCTACACCTCCGGAAGTCCTTTTAACGAAGGCGATGGCGTGCGTATGGCCATGGAGCTTGGTGCCGACCTGTGGCACATGAATAATTTTGCGGGCCCTTCGATGGCGCTCAAGGTCCCGGAATTTCCGACAACGTTCTCCATGGTGGCTCTGCATTTTTCGCACGAACCCAAAGGCGGCATGGTCGTTGTGGGCCCGGACGGCAAGCGCTTTACCGATGAAAAATACAAGACGCGCCATGGCAAGGTCGAGCATCACGGTAAATGGTATGCGCTTCGCACACCATGCCCGATGCATATGATTTTTGATCAGGCAATGTTCGACGATGGACCGATCTATGATGGCAAGCCCACGCACGGCTGGACGCAGATTATGAGCGGCTACAGCTGGAGCCAAGACAATAAAGCTGAACTGGCAAAAGGCTGGATCAAATCAGCGACAACTCTTGCTGCACTGACCAAAAAACTTGAACTCCCAGAGGGTAGTCTCGAAGGGACAGTCAAGCGCTGGAATGAACAATGCGCCGCGGGATGCGACGAAGACTTCGGTCGCGACAAGATGGTTCAACCCTTTGGTGCGGGACCCTTCTATGCGGTTGAACTCTCGCCCTCGATGCTAAACACCCAAGGTGGACCCCGTCGCAATGCCCGCGCTCAAATCGTGAAACCGGATGGCACGCCGATTCCTCGTCTGTACAGCGCGGGTGAGCTTGGTTCGATCTTTAGCTATCTCTATCAGGGTACGGGCAATATCGGCGAATGTTTCGCCTTTGGCCGTATTGCCGCGCGCAATGCAGTCGCGGACAAGGCTTGGTCTTGATCGAGATCCACTGAATTGAGCGATCCTTGGCTACATTGCAAGAATCGCTCAAGACTTACTTTGAACCGGGCGTGTATTTGCCACTCAGTTGTGGCGTGTGCACACCCGGTTCTTTTGCCATCTCACGTTGCAGGCGTGTCTGACGTGCCCAGGTGCGGTTGAGATCATCTCGCACCTTAAAAGCCAGTCGTCCAAGACCCTCGGTCTCGATTTCGATATGATCGCCATCCATAAACGGATTCAGCCCGCGGTGGTTGGTACCGGTCGCCAAAATATCGCCGGGCTCCAGCGTATGGATTGAAGTGACCCACTCGATACAACGCGGAATATTGTGTGCCATATCATCCGTGTTGAAATCCTGCATCAGCTGTCCGTTATTCCAGAGACGAATCTGCAGCTTTTGTGGATCGGGTATTTCATCAGCCGTGACGATATAGGGGCCGATCGGCGCAAACGTATCGCGAGATTTCATCTGAAAAAATATATTGCCCTCGGGACCCAGACCACGCGCGGAACCATCGACAAAATTCACATAACCAAACACATACGACATGGCGTCTTTAGCACTGACGTTAGTGGCTCGCTTACCCATCACTAAAGCCACCTCTGCCTCGCCTTCAAAAATTGTGGCGGGAACGTCAGGCAACACCATCTCATCGCCGTGACCAATGATGCTGCCGGGCGCTTTCTGAAACGCATTGATCGGCGCAGGTGCGGAACGTGTGCCATTTTCCATATAGTTCACCGCCATGCAGTCGATATGACCGGGCTTTGGCAAGGGTGGACGAATACGCACAGAAGAAACCGGTATGCCCGTGCTCTTTTTAACAAAGGCTTCGATCGCGGGGCGATAAGCATCAAACCTTTCAATAAGTCCGTTGATCAAATCATGCGGTCCCAAATGCGGAATATCCTGGACTACGGTTGAAATATCGACAACTTGATCGCCTTTCAACACACCAAGTTTGAACTCATTAAAAAATAGTATCTTCATTTTTTTGTCTCCGTGATGTCGTGCGCCCCGTGGAGTCGCATCCGTTGCGCTATTTGCGTCGATTGTATTGATTGTATTGATCGACTTTTCATTGAAGCACCAATCTTTACACGCGACACGTCCATATTTTGAAAAAACACCTGCTTTCTGACTATGAAAAAAAATCCCTGTTATTCACCCAATTCTTTATGCTAGGATCAATTGGATCTGTCGAAAAAAGAACAGACGTTGATAAATCCGAACACAAGTGGGACAAGAACTACCTAGGCCAATGCATGTCTCCGAACATGTCGCCCTGACTCTATATATTTTTTTATTCAAAGAGGTTCAGCATGTCTGCTCTTTCTGAGGCACTCAAAAAGTATGTCGGCATACAATCCGAAACCGAGATTGCATGTGATCCTGTCGAGCGCGGCGCCGTAAGACGCTATGCGCAAGCCATCATGTACGAGGATCCGATTTTCAACACTGCCTGCGAGAATAACGCTCGCTTCGGCGGTCCAGTCGCTCCTCCGCTGTTCCCAACGCACCTGTTTCGCAGGGCTTTCGGCGAGCCTGATCCGATTCAGGACAATGCAAGAAATCCCGACTTTGATGGCATCGTCGCCGCCACGAGCTCGCAAGGCCTTCCCGCGATCGAACCGTTAGCCGGCTACGCGCTGCTCAATGGCGGCTCAGAGATTGAATTTTTTCAATATGCGCGTCATGGCGATACGATCAAGCTGACGTCTCGCTATGCTGACATTACAGAAAAAGAAACAAGCAAGGGTCCGATCATTCTGGTCGTGACAGAGTCAGAGTATCGCAATAGCGCAGGTGATTTGCTCATCCGTACGCGCCGCACACAGATCCGGAGAAAATGACATGGCACTCGGAAAAACACCTTATTTTGAAGATGTCGCCATTGGTGCTGATATTCCTGGCCTTGAAAAGGGCCCCCTGACAACAGCACATTTGATGCGCTGGTCGGCAGCGATGGAAAACTGGCACAAGATTCACTATGACAAGCCGTTTGCGATGGAGCATGACAAGTTGCCCGGCTTGCTCATCAACGGTTCGTTGAAACAGCAATTCGTGATGCAGCTTTTGGCTGACTGGGCGGGCCCACAAGGCTGGCCCTGGAAAGCAAGTTTCCAGTTTCGAGCCATGAATCTAGTCGAAGAAACCGTGCGCGTCTGGGGACGCGTGACTGGAAAACGCGAAGGACCTGATTTTGGTTTGATCGATATCGAGCTCGGCATCATCAATGATGCGGGGAAAGAGTCGACGCCTGGCACAGCAACAGTTGCGCTGCCCTATAAAAATGGCAAACTGGTTCCTTACCCATTTGTTCCACCTAAACTGTAGGCAACAAAGAGAGAGGCAGCACGAATGGATAAGACGCATCCAGACGGCGCCTTGACGGGTCTACGCGTTCTTGATCTGAGTCACGGCATCGCCGGGCCTTTTGCGGCTCGGCTACTCGGCGACCATGGCGCAGATGTGATCAAGATCGAGCGGCCCATCAAAGGTGATTTTGCTCGAACACTCCCCCCCCTCAAGGACACCGCACCTGAACCAGAGCAGAGCTTATTGTTTCAATATCTGAATTGGAACAAGCGTAGCCTTGCCCTCGATTTACGTCTGGCGGAAAGCCGGCCTTTATTGCAACAACTCATTGAACAAAGCGACATTGTCGTCGAGAGCTTCAGGCCGGGTCGACTCGAACAGTGGGGACTAGGCGTCGACCAGATGCTTGCATGGAAGCCGAACCTTGTCGTGACTTCGATCACGAACTTTGGTCAGACAGGTCCTTACGCTCAGTTTGCCGCAAGTGATCTGACTCTGCAGGCGTTAAGCGGCATCATGCAAATCAGCGGTCAAGTTGATCGCGAACCGCTCAAGCATGGCTTGTCGCAATCTTTTTATTGTGCCGGCCTGACAGGTGCCTATGCATCAATTATGGCTTACACCGCGTCATACGCTGATGGCTGTGGTGAGCATGTCGATGTCTCCATTCATGAATGTCTAGCCTCTGAACTTGTTCTCAACGAGTCTTACTATGCCTTTCTTGGGGCGGTTCAGGGTCGGCGCGCGGTTGTCCAGGATCCCTTTGCTGGTGAGCCTATTCCAACCCGAAAAGGTTACCTTGCATTTCAAACCGGTGGCGGCGCCCCGGTTGAAACGCTCGCAGAATTATTTGATCGTCCTGAATTTAGAGAAAAGCGCTTCGCCAGTCCCCCTGAGCGCGAGAAACGCGTGCCCGAAGTCAAAGCCTTGCTTGAAGAGTGCGTCGCAAACCGCGACGCGAAGGAAGTATTTTTAGCCGGCGCACAAAAACGTCTTTTACTCGGTGTTGTCCAAAGCGCTGAGGATCTCCTTGAATGCGAACATCTCAAGGAGCGTCAGGCGTTTACCGAACTCGAACATCCCGCGACACAAACAATGCTGCGCTTTCCGGCCGAACTGGCCAAACTCTCGCTGACACCAACCTCAGTACGCAGACGTGCGCCCATGCTAGACGAACATCGTGCTGAGATTCTCGCGCAGCTCCGGAGCGGAACATGACGTCTACACCATCATTGCCACTGACAGGCATGCGCGTTCTCGACCTTTCGTATGTATTTGCCGTGCCATATATGGCCGGGCTACTTAGCGACCTTGGCGCCGAGGTGATCAAGGTCGAAGCGCCTCACAAGCTTGATCAAACGCGCGGTCGTGCCTTTGGTCCCTATCTGGACAATGATCCCGCTTCTGATCCCTGGAATCGCTCCGGCATCTTCTATGTCGTCAATCGAGGCAAACGCTCACTATCCCTCGACTTGGGGCAGGCCGAGGGGCAGGCTATTTTTAGAGAGTTGGTCGCAAAGAGCGATATCGTCCTTGAAAACTACACTCCACGCGTGATGCGCAAATGGGGGTTGAATTACGACGAACTAAAGAAAATCAAACCTTCGCTCATTATGTTGTCGAATACCGGCTATGGATCGACCGGACCCTGGTCGTCTTTTCCGAGTCAGGGCACTACCCTCGAAGCGACGATGGGGATCACTTTTTACACAGGCTATCGCGGTGATAAGCCATGGAAAGTCGGCCAGTCATACCCGGACTTTATTGCTTGCTGGGCCGGCCTGAACGCGTTGTGGGCCGCAATCGCACATATGCGCAAAACAGGCGAAGGCCAATGGATTGACGTCGGCATGTATCAGCTAGGCGTTGCGATGATGCCCGAACCGCTCATCCAAAAACAGCTCGATGGTACTGAGCCTATTCGTATGGGTAACGAGCATGCGGAACATGTGCCAAGTAATTTGTACCCGGCCCAGGGAAAGGATCAGTGGATCGCGCTGACCGTTGAAACAGACAGTCAATGGCTGGCGCTGGCTTCATTGATGCAGCGATCCGAGCTTGCCAATGATCCTCGCTATGCCACAGCAGCGGCACGGCGATCCAATCGAGACTTGGTAAATGCGGTGGTTTCTGAGTGGTGCTGCATGCACGAAGCTGCAACGCTCTTTAAGCAACTTCAGAGCTGTGGCATTGCCTCGGGCCCGGTGTTGAACAGCAGAGACTTATTACAGAACGAACATCTGCAACACCGTCAGTTTTATGAGGCAGTTCAGCATCCTGAACCTGTCGGTGTGCGACCCATTATTGGACGCCCCTACCGACTTAGATTTCGTGATGCTCGAATCAAAAAATCTGGTCCTCGTTTTGGCGAAGATAACGTTGCCATCTTGCGCGACATTCTCGGGAAAACCCCTGAACAAATTGCCGCGCTTAAGGCTTCTAATGCAGTGTGTGATTTACCTACGAACCCAGGCATATCCGGGACGATGGATACGCAGTCAATGCTAAAACTAGGAACACTCGTCACGGTCGATCAAGACTATCGGGCGTTGAGTCTCCCACAGAGGCAGGAATCAAAATGAGACAGAGCAGAGAAGGTGCTGACCATACGTCCAGATGCATGAACAGGAGCGTCTGTCGTGCGAGGAGTTAGTAAGAGTCACGGATATATTGGAGCGGGTCTGTTCGGTGTCATGCTTTCTGCAGGCTACCTGCGCATGACGCTTGATCTTCCAATGGGGGAAATGGATCAGCCAGGCGCAGGCGTTTTTCCACTCCTGATTACAGGCATTCTTTTTTTCGCAAGCCTGTCAGCGATTTGGGAAGGATGGCGTAATCGAAAAACAAATTCTCAGCTCGACCTGCCCGTTGGTGAAGATCGTCTGCGTTTGTTGAAATTGATTGCTTTACTTACCCTCTATTTTCTAGCGATTCCCTGGCTGAGTTTTTCAGTCAGCAGCGTAGTCTTTTGCACACTCCTGATTCGATTGCTGTCGGACCTCACGTGGGCACGCGCTAGCCTTTATGCCCTCATCATGAGCGGCATCATCTATTTGATATTTATATTTTTACTAAAAGTGCCGATGCCTGGCGGCGTTCTCATTGATTTATTCAGGACCTGACCAATATGGAAGCGATCGACGGCATTCTCTATGGACTCGGAGTGGCATTCACTCTGAATAATTTGCTCGCGGCACTAGTGGGAGCACTGGCTGGTACGCTGATCGGTGTGCTACCCGGACTCGGTCCGACCGCAGGCATCGCGATGATTTTGCCCTTGAGCTATTCGCTGGATCCCACGAGCGGACTCATCATGATGGCGGGCATGTATTACGGTGCAATGTATGGTGGCTCAACGACTGCGATCCTCGTCAATATGCCGGGCGAGTCGGCTTCCGTCATTACCTGCATCGATGGTTACAAGCTCACAAAAAAGGGACGCGCCGGCTCTGTCCTCACGATCGTCGCGGTCGGTTCTTTCGTGGGTGGTGGTCTCTCAGTCCTCGGTGTGATGCTCTTTGCACCACCACTGGCCAATGTCGGCCTACTCTTTGGACCTGCGGAGTTTTTTGCCCTGACAGCCGGTGGACTATTACTGTTTTCACGCATTTCAGGCGGCTCTTTCGCGGCAGGTATTTTTCCAATGGCGATTGGTCTCATGCTCAGTACTGTTGGCCAGGAAATGGTCACTGGTGCCGATCGATTCACTTTTGGGGTATCAGACCTCACCCTTGGCGTCGAGCTCGTTGCCTTGGTGGTGGGTCTATACGGCGTGACTGAAATCATGTCGGTCGTGGAGTCTCTTAAAAAGCAAGTCAAACCTGTCCCCGTCAAACTCAAGGAAATGTTTCCCTCGCGCGAGGAATGGCGTCGCTCATGGGGGCCTTATGGTCGCGGGACTGCAATTGGCTTTGCGCTAGGTTTGCTCCCTGGCCCTTCGGCCACCATGGCGAGCTTCGCTTCTTATCGACTGGAAAAGGGAGTTTCCAAATACAAAGAACAACTAGGTGAAGGTGCGATCGAAGGCGTTGCAGGTCCGGAAACCGCGAATAACGCAGCGGCCACCTCCTCGATGGTGCCATTACTCGCGCTTGGCATCCCGTTTGGTTCAGTCACAGCGTTGATGTTGGCGGCCATGATGGTGCATGGTGTGCAGCCGGGCCCAATGATGATGAGCGCGCATCCTGAAGTATTTTGGGGTGTTATCGCCTCAATGTTGATTGGCAACGCCATGCTGGTGGTCTTGAATATTCCACTGATTGGTTTGTGGGTCAGTTTGCTGCGTGTTCCCAATCATATTTTTCTTCCTATTATTTTGATGGTCGCCACAGTCGGTTGCTACAGTGTGCGAAACAGCATGGTGGATGTCTATATCTTGCTTGCTGTCGCGTTGATCGGCTATGTTTTACGTAAACTCGATTTCCAACTCGCACCATTGGTCGTGGGCGTCGTGCTTGGACCACTGATTGAAAAACACCTGCGCGAAGGGCTTTTCATGAGTCTCGGCGAAGTCTCCGTGTTCTATACCAGCCCAATCGCAATCGGGATCTGGGCCGTTGTCATTTTGGTGCTATTGCTCGAACCGCTTCGCCAAGTATGTGCGAAGGTCTTTGGCATCAAAATTAAAAAGCTTATTCCTGAGAGCTCAGAGTAATCTCAACTGAAGGGGCTTTTAACCCCCAGATGCCGCTTCGACTTTTACCCAACCCGGATCCAGTCCAATCGCACCTTGTTCGGCCAAGGACTCGATCTGTGTTGGCGAATAACCGATTTCAGCCAATACCTCTGCGGTATGTTGGCCAAGTCTGGGCGGAGGCAGGCGCACAGCACCCGGCGACTCGCTGAACTTGATCGGTAATCCTGCCATCGACATCATGCCAAGACCCTCCAGCTCCATTTCCTGAATCATGTCACGCGCTTGTACCTGAGGCTGAACGGTGACCTTGTCGATCGTATTGACAGGCGAGCATGGCACCTCGTTTTCTTTGAGCCGCTTTTCCCAATATGCCAGTGGCTGCCTGATGATTTCATCACCGATCAACTGGATCAAAAGCGGGCGGTTGAGCGAACGCATTTGTGGATCGATGAATCTCGGATCCTCCAACCACTCTGGCTTTTCAAGCGCTGCACACAAACCCTTCCACATGCGTTGATTGAAAGCAGAAATCACGATCCATTGATCGCTTGCCTGATAGGCACGATAGGTCGGACTTGTGAGCGCGCCACTCCCGCTTGGACCCGGCACTTCACCGCTCGCGAAGTAACGCGTAAAAAACTGCGCAAGCATCGCCATATGCCCTTCGAGCAAGGAAGTATCAACACGCTGTCCACGGCCAGTTCGATGCCGCGTTTCAAGCGCCATCATCACACCGATCGCGCCAAACATGCCTGCGCCAACATCGGCTACGGACATCCCCATCTTTGCGGGACTTCCTTCGGGGTCGCCGGTAATGCTCATCGAACCCGCATAGGCTTGCATAAACAAATCATTCGCCGGCTCTCTGCTCAAAGGACCCGTCGCACCAAAACCACTGATCGCGCAATACACGAGACGAGGATTCACACGCGAGAGGCTTTCATAATCAAGTCCCAAACGTTCTAGCGCGCCGACACGATAATTGTGTACAAGAACATCCGCCTGCTCGATCAACGATCGAGCGATCTGCACACCCTCTTCGGTCTTGAGATCAATCGCCATCCCACGCTTGTTACGATTCGCCGCCGCGTAGTAATAGCCCATCGACTCATGAAAAAAAGGCGACCAGGCACGACTATCGTCGCCCACTCCGGTACGCTCTATTTTTATGACATCTGCGCCATAATCTCCGAGCAACATCCCGCAAAAGGGGCCAGCCATCGCGACACTGATTTCAACGACTTTGATACCTTCGAGTGGAGCTGTCATAACGGTCTCATCTGATTTTTTTATAATTCATTTTTGTAACGCAACATGATTTCTTCGTGCGTTTCGAATACGCCCTCGATCGCAGCCTGTTCGTTGATCATATCGACCATCGTCGGCAAGCAAGCGCGATCCACCTGGCTTGAGAGATCCCACAATTTTGAGCGCATGAATGCTTTGGCGCAATGCAGGTACGCTTGCTGCACACTGACTCGGATCACAAGCTTCGGAGCTCTCACCTCAGTCGTGCAGTGAGCGATATCTGTCGGGTCAATGCTGAGATACGCAGTGCCATTGACCCGCAGTGTTTCATCCACACCGGGAATGACAAACAACAAGCCTATTCGACCTGTATGAATAATATTCTCAAGTGTATCGAGGCGGTTATTTCCCGGAGAGTCCGGGATCAAGAGCTGCGTCGAGTCTAATGCTTTGACAAACCCGGGCGCCCCTCCCCTTGGGGAGGCGTCGAGCTGGCCATCGATACCCAAACTGGACAGCACCACAAACGGTGACAACGCGATATAGTTTTTGCAGTGTCTGTCCAAAACAGCCAACTGCTTTTTAACAGCGCGCTCTTTAGGCGCCGGATATCGTGCCCTCAATTGTTCGAGCGTATCGATTCGCATCATACTAATCCAGAGTCACTACAATTTTTCCAAAGTGCTTGTTGGTGCGCATACGTTCGAACGCCTGCGCGATATCTTTAAAGGCAAAGGTGCTATCTATCGGCAAAGAGAGCTTGCCAGACTCGAGATGGGCACCCAAGTCTCCCAGCGCGAGTGACGTAATGCTTCTAACCTCTTCGATACTGCGCGTACGGAAGGTCACGCCCGTATATCTGATGCGTTTGAGCGCATGCAAATCAAAATCAAACTCCGCGAAACGTCCCGCTAGACGGCCCACATTGACAACACGGCCTAGTACGGCGCAAGCCTCCAGATTCTGCGTGGCAAATGGTCCAGAAAGCTGATCGATGATCAGATTCACACCCTCGCCGCCGTTTGCTTCGATTGCACGCTGCGGCCATTGCGGATCGCTATTATCGATCGCAATATCCGCGCCGAATTTGGTCAGTTGCGCGCGTCGCTCAGCCGTCGTAGAGGTACCGATGACGGTTTTAGCACCCATCAGTTTGGCAATTTGCATCGCCATCAAACCAACGCCGGAGGATGCGCCCTGAACCAGCACGGTCTCGCCTTTTTTTAGCTCTCCGATCGTCACAACCGCGTTGTGCATCGTTTGTAAAGCAATTGGCAATGTGACGGCTTGCGCATAAGACATGGAATTATTTGGAATGTCCATCACCCGTCCCCAGTCCGCAACGGCATACTCTGCGTAGCCCGCCGTGCCGGAGCACATGACACGATCACCGGGCTTAAAGCCACGCACGCGCGCACCCACCTCGACGACTTCGCCTGCCCATTCCATACCAGGAATCGTACCGGCGCCTCCGACACGACCGTGACTTCCGCCGGCCAACACACCTAAATCTGCACGATTCAGACCGCAAGCATGGACTTTCACCAAGACTTGATCAGCGCTTGGTGAAGGCTTTGCGGCCTCGGCGATCTCAAATCCACCTTCTGTTAGGACAACTGCTTTCATGGGTTTATTTCCTGTTGGTTAATCACACTTCGCACTCATGCCACCGTCAACGATCAGCTCTGTACCGGTGATGAAACGCGCCTCATCTGACGCGAGAAACAACACCGCATTCGCAGTATCGCGTCCATCGCCCATGAATGGCATCGGTATCCGGGCTTGACGACGTTTTAATAAAAGGTCTGCATCACCCGCACTCTGGGTGCCCGCAAGCGTCGCCTCAACCAGGGGTGTATGCAACTGCCCAGGCAGAACAGTGTTGACGCGGATGCCTTTCTTTGCGTACTCAACCGCCACCACACGTCCAAACTGAATCACCCCTGCTTTCGCCGCCGCATAGCCCACCTGCGGTGCGCCGGTAAAGCGGATCCCCGATGTGGATGAAATATTGACAATCGAACCAGCCGCCTTTTCTTCCATGATGGGCATCACATATTTGCACATCAGGAATACGGTCTTTAAATTGATATCGATTTGCTTGTCCCAGTTTTCCTCGGACAACTCGATCGGACCACCACGCGATGGGCCACCCACGTTATTCACGAGAATATCGACAGTGCCATATTGCTTAAGACAGGCAGCGACCAACCGTTGGATCGCTGCGCTGTTAGTGACATCACATGAATAGGGCGTGACATCACCCCCTACCTGCTTGATGAGCGCCAGTGTCTCATCCATCGCCGACATCTCTTTATCTACCGCAAAGACGCGCGCGCCTTCTTGCGCAAAACGCACCGCAATCGCCCGCCCATTACCCCAACCAGGACCCACGCAACCTGCGCCTGTCACGATTGCAACCTTGCCGGCCAAGCGGCCTTGTGGATTTACCATTCTCGCGCCCCTTGTCTTAGCGTGTGGCGGAAATAATGCCACCGTCCACCACGATCGTCTGTCCCGTGATGTAACGCGCCTCATCGCTGGCGAGGAAAACAACCGCATGCGCCACATCCCACGACTCGCCCATATAGCCTGCGGGTACCTGCTTGTGGCGATGCGCGACGAAACCTTCGAAATCTCCTTTGGCGTACTTGTCTGCCAAACGTTTAACCAAGGGCGTGAACATCAAGCCCGGTGCCACGCTATTGAGTCTCACGCCGCGATCCGCATAGATCACGCCAGTTGTTTTCATTAACTGCTCGAGTGCCGCCTTGCCAGCGGCGTATCCAACTTGAGGCTTACCGATATATCGGTGCGCAGCCACGGAGGAAATGCTGATCACCGAGCCGCCACCTTGTGCCGCCATTGTTGGGAGCACATATTTACAAGCCAGAAATGCGCCCTTTACATTGACGTCCATTTGATCATCCCAAGTCTCCTCGCTCATGGAGACGGGATCGCCGGGCTCCGAACGGCCGACGTTGTTGACCAAAATATCAATGCGCCCATATTGAGCAAGACAAGCATCAACCAGTTTTTTAACATCTGCCGCCTGCGTTGCATCGGCCACCATGACGTGCGCTGAGCCGCCCTCCTCGGTGATGATGCGCTGAGTTTCTTGTGCGGCCTCGAGATTGAGATCCGAACCAAAAACACTCGCACCCTGACGAGCCAAAGCAACCGCAATCGCCTTGCCGTTGCCCCAGCCCTCACCGAGGGTGCCACAGCCCGTCACGAGCGCAATCTTGCCATCTAACCTGAACATAATGTCCCTCTGTTTTTAATTGTATCTAGAGTGATATTACCTTCACGGATCGGTCGGAGCAAAAAACTTTTCGCACCCAGGCCAACTCACAGCACAAACTGCGTCCATTTAGTGAAATCGTCATAAATCAAAACAAAAAGCCCAAACCTTTTTAAGGGTTCAGGCTTTTTTCAGGGCACCCGCACCACAGCAATTTTCAGGCTGCTTAGGGGCGAACACTCTGTGGTGGTTAAGTCAGATCTTTGACCAAAGAAGCAAGCGTATCGTCAGGCAAAGTTTGAACGTGCATCGGGTACTCTTTGTGATCGCAACCGACCATCATTTGTGCGCCAGCCTTCAACGACTTCTTCATCTCGGGCGTCAATTCAAAACGCATAAAGTGCACCGACGACGTTTTATCGGCCGTTGTTCGCTCTAAATCTTCGTTCGCGATCGAGTAGACCCGTGGCTGGCCCTCGACCTGAATGAACATCTTGTGCTCGATACCCAGCAACTTGGCCAACGCGATACGTCGATCTGCTTCGTTTGGATACTCCAACATCATGGTTGCTTTGAAGTTGGAACCGTCCGGCACGAGCGGGTTGTATGCACCCAACTCATCCTGAATGCCTTCCTCGTCGAAAACTTTTTCGACACGCAACATTTCTTGAATCTGATAGCGCATCAAAAGCTCGCTTTCAAACAACAAATTCAAATGCTCGCCCAAACGGACGCTGCGCATGCGGCGCTCTTCGATTGCCTGCTTACGCATTTCTGGACGGGCTTTGTGATAGGCCTCGAGACTCATCAAACTTTCACGCGTAATTTTGCTCATTTCCATTTCCTTTACAAACCGTATGCTTTAACGATCAAGGTGAGAGGGTGTGCCATCTCAGCTTTCGCCAAGCCGTTTTCTTCCATTCCCTGCTCAATGTGATGTCCAGCGAGCTGACAATCCGAGCTGATGTAATCAGGCGTGTTGTTGGCCATGGCTTTGAATACAGGTTTGCCAATCTTCATGGCCTGGTCATGAAACTCTTTTTTCACGCCCCATGTCCCCGAGTGACCGGAGCAACGCTCAACGACATTGACCTCGGTGCCTGGCACCAACTTCAAGGTCTCTGCCGTTTTCTTACCCACGTTCTGCACACGTGAGTGGCAAGGAATGTGATAACTCACATGACCGAGCTCTTCTTTAAAGTCGGTTTTCAGTAAGCCGTCTCTGTTGCGCTCAATGAAATATTCAAACGGATCCCACATCGCGTCCTTCACAAGCTGAACATCAACTTCTTCAGGGAACATCAGAGGCAGTTCCTGTTTGAACATCAGCGTACAGGAGGGGATGGGGGTCACAATCGCATAGCCTTCGCGGGCCAGCTTGGCAAGCTTCGGAATATTCTTATCCTTGTTTGCCGCGACAGACTCCAAGTCGCCGAGCTCAAGTTTGGGCATGCCACAGCAAGCTTCTTTGTCAACTAATTCGTATGGAATCTGATTGTGCTCGAGAATCTTGATCAGATCCTGACCGATACCAGGTTCGTTGTAATTGATATAACAGGTTGCGTAAATCGCGACCTTACCAGGCGTTTTCTTGCCGTCCACAACAGGCCATGGCGTCGATTCGGTCGCGAGCTGAGGAAAAGTCTTAGGCGCGTATTCTGGGATCCACGCTTTCTTGTCCACACCAAGCGTTGACTCCATCACGGAGCGCATGAGGCCGGTACGATTAACGGCGTTGACAGCCTCGGTGACAATTGGAATACCGGCAAACATGCCCATTTTGTCAGTAGATGCAAGTAACTTATCCCGCATCTTGACATCACCCTGCTTGAACTTCACAGCCTTTGCACGCAACATCAAATGCGGAAAGTCCAGGTTCCATGGGTGAGGTGGCACGTAGGGACACTTTGTGACATAACAGACATCACAGAGAAAGCATTGATCGACAACTTTGTCGTAATCTTTTTTATCGACGCCATGGACTTCGCCATCGTCCGTCGCATCAACCAGATCGAACAGCGTCGGGAACGAGCCGCACAGGCTCAAGCACCGCCGACAGCCGTGACACATATCAAACACACGCTCCATCTCAGTGTGCAGTTTTTCCTCGTCATAGAAATCTGGATTGGTCCAATCCAGTGGGTGGCGGGTTGGCGCCTCGAGGTTGCCTTCGCGGTTTGACATAGTGATTCCTTAAATTTGTCACCCTGCAGACGGGTGCAATGAAAACGATTGTGACCGACAAAGCCGGCCACAGGTCGTGCTGCACAGACGGCTAGCGAATAGACTCGCCAGCCATCCGAACATCTCAGACGCAATTAGTCAACAATTGCATCCAGCGCTTTCTGATAGCGATTGGCGTGTGAACGCTCGGCTTTTGCCAAGGTTTCAAACCAGTCAGCAATCTCGTCAAAGCCTTCGTCGCGAGCCGTTTTAGCCATGCCGGGGTACATATCGGTGTACTCATGGGTCTCACCATGGACAGCCGCTTTCAGACAGTCACGGCTTGAGCCAATTGGCAAACCTGTTGCTGGATCACCAGAAGCCTCGAGGAATTCGAGGTGGCCGTGCGCATGACCGGTCTCGCCTTCGGCGGTTGAACGGAACAAGGCAGCGACGTCGTTCTGACCTTCGATGTCAGCCTTGTTTGCGAAGTACAAGTAGCGGCGGTTAGCCATTGATTCGCCTGCGAATGCGTCCTTCAGGCACTGTTCAGTCTTAGAACCTTTGAGCTGGGCCATATAGCCTCCTGACAATTAAAAATAAGAAGAAGTGGAGTCGAAACCGTTGGAATATGGTCTTTAAAACCTCTCCGATTCAAACTCTGACGCCAGTGTAAGCGTC
>JAURZO010000103.1 GCA_030653405.1 Zwartia sp.
TGCATTGACCCGAGGGACGCAGTTTGTTCGGCACCGTACAGACTGCAGCATGCGACAGAGCCAGACTGTGGCTTTTGGCCGCGCCCGCCCGCAGTTGTAAAGATTCTGGGCAACGGGTCACACCTACAAAGGGCATTGCATGAACGAGCTCCTGACCGACCAGGCGGGTCTATCCTTTTCTGTGCTGCGATGAAACCACTCCCGCCCGCCGACGCTCGCGCTGAGCCATGGACCTTTTCCCGCAAGGTCTTGCTAGTTGCCTTCGCGCTGCTCTTGGCGCTGATGGCCTGGCAGTTGCTGGACCTCATCATGCTGACATTGGGCGCAGTGGTCGTGGCCACGGTGCTGCGGGCTCTGGCCTCGGCGCTCGAGCGCCATGCCCGCGTGCCCACCAAGGTATCCGTCGTGGCGGCAATGCTGTTGGTTGTGTTCATGATCACGGCGGTAGCCTGGTTTGTCGGTGAGCCGTTAGCGGAGCAGTTCCAGATCCTGCGCCAACGCCTTCCCACGGCCTTGGACGCCGTCATGCAATGGCTCAACAGCCATCGTATCGGAGTGGCAGCGCTGCAGTACATCGAACAAGCTCGCGGCAACGATGCCAGCCCGTGGGCGATACGGGTTGCAGGCGCCGCGGGTTCAACGTTCGGCGCGCTCGGCGGTGCCACCCTGATGCTGGTGATGGGCCTCTATCTGGCTCTGGCACCCCGCGTTTACAGGGACGGACTGGTCCGGCTCATGCCGCTGTCAGTGAGGGAGCGTGTCGGCGAGGCACTGGACGCCTGTGGGCATGCTCTCTCGCGTTGGCTGCTGGGGCAATCGATATCGATGCTCTTTGTTGGCGCCACGACGGCCTTCGGCTTGTGGCTGCTGGACGTGCCGCTGGCACTCTCGGTCGGTATGCTGACTGGACTGCTCGCTTTCATTCCCTTCTTCGGCGCCATCGCTGGCGGATTGCTTGCCGTGTTGCTGGGCTTCATGCAGGGGCCGGAAACGGCGCTTTACATCTTGATCCTGGCCGTTGCGATTCAGCAGGTCGAGGGCAATGTGCTGATGCCGCTTGTGGAACGTTGGGCCGTAGGCCTGCCACCGGTGCTCGGCATCGCAGCGACCGTCATGTTCGGCGTGCTGTTTGGTCTGATAGGTGTACTCTTGGCGGCACCAGCCATGATCGTGCTCATGGTCTTGGTGCAGCACCTCTACATTAAAGGGGTTCTCGAAGCAGGTGGTAATGCTTTGATTTGAATGCACCTAAGCGTGCATTCAATCATTTTTACATCACGCGGCTACGATACTCGCCTGTGCGTGTGTCGATTTCGATCTTGTCGCCGATCGCGCAAAACAAAGGCACGGGCAATTCGTGACCGGTGTTGATCTTGGCGGGCTTCATGACCTTGCCTGAGGTGTCGCCGCGCACGGCTGGCTCGGTGTAGATGATCTCGCGAACAAGCATCGTGGGCAATTCGACAGAAATTGCACGGCCGTCATAAAACACCACCTCAACTGGCATGCCTTCTTCGAGGTATTGCATGGCATCACCCATGCTTTCTGCTTCAATTTCGAACTGATTGAAATCAGCGTCCATAAACACATACATTGGGTCGGCAAAGTACGAGTAGGAGCACTCTTTACGATCGAGTACGACTAATTCGAATTTTTCATCTGCTTTGCAAACGTTTTCTGCGCCGGAACCGGTGAGCAGGTTTTTGAATTTGAATTTGACGACAGAGGCGTTACGGCCTGACTTGCTGTACTCGGCACGCTGGATGACCATTGGGTCTTTGCCGATCATGATCACGTTGCCGACGCGCAGCTCTTGTGCTGTTTTCATTCGAATAAACTCCGGTAGCTATTAGTCTCCGGGACTGTACGTAAGCCGGAGTTTGGGATAGAAAAGCCTACTATTTTAGCCTTTCTGGGGTAAATTTGCTTTGATCGCTTAATTTGCGCATGCAGAACATCGTAAGCGCTGTAGCCAAGTCAGTGTGGGTCCTTTGACGGGTGCAAAAGCGGTGTGCATGCTGCTGCCAGGCGTGAAAGTTTTCCAGTTTGAGCTGTCGTTGCAGCGCGCTGCCGAACTCAGCGGTTTTAGTCCGGTTTGCTTGAGTGTCGTTATCATCGCTAATATTTTTATATCCGGATGGCTTTATTTTATGGGCAGGATCTGCTGAATCAGCGCTGTTTTCTGCATCAGCAGAATCAATGATCGCACTCTCTGGATTCCAGCACAACATGACCGTGCAAATATCCTCAGGCAATCCCGTTTGCGCTAACCATGCCCGTAATTTCTCCAGATGGGTGTTCTCTGTCTGGGGGTAGATCTGCCAGATCAGGGGCTTGCCAGCCCATATTCCTCGGACAATGGAATCCTCACCACGGACAAAGTTCAGATCGGCGGTCCAAAGAACTTTGTCGTATTCGTTTTGAGGTAAAAACGGTACACGTTCTATGAACAGCTGTCCTTGTTGTCCAGACGTATATTGCGGGTGAATGCCTTCGGGGATGAGCAAGACCGTTTTTCGTGGGTCTGCGCGAAGTACCTCGATCAGTGCGGCGACAGGCGCATTGTTGTAGCAGAATAAATTGACGAGCCTGGCTGCGGGGTGGTCCCCGATGACAGGAAAAAGCGCGGCGACCGCAGCTTGACTTAAGCCTAGCTTTTCCAGAAATGTGCGTTGCGCTGCACGATCTGTTTGCCATATATCGCGCTGGGCAATCAGTGCTGATTCACGGAGCAATCCACCTGTATGCTCCGTAAAACCAGGAAAGAAAAAATACGAGGATAATCCGTCAGCGCGTAAGGATGGCAGTCCATGGAAGCCTTCGACCCAGTCCTCGGCACTCAAGTATTCAACATTGATCCACAGGCTTTCGGGTCCTGCAGTTGGATGAGTGCGCTGCGCACGCATGTTTTCGACATACTGCTCTGGCAAATCACAAGAAAAAGTTGCAATCACGATTGGCGCGGGCGTGAAGTCGGTTGACTGTGGCCAATGGAGGATTTCGATACCATCGATGTTTTGAGTGGCAGCAACGGATACGCGCGGCTCAAGTCGCTGAAAACTCTTGAGGTCATCGACCCAGAGTCGTAGCAACCAACCGTGCTCTTTTTGCAGCTGCCGTGCCAGACGCCAAGTGACGCCGATATCGCCAAAGTTGTCGACAACGCGACAAAAGATATCAGCGTGCATGTTTAATGAAAATGAGCGGGTGCGGTTTCGGCGTCTTCGGGGAGTTCGGCGTGCACCATCTCACCATTAGGATTCGGAAAATAGGGCGCACCGCAGTCTTCGCAGAACTCAGGTGACAAAATCCCTGGTAGACGACGAATATCGTTGACGCCGCACTCTTTGAGCAACGCCGCGATTTCCTCGACTGTCTCAAGAGGAGGGGGTTCGTGTTCTAGCAGTGGTTGGTCATCTTCGCGACCATACAAAGGCCACAGGCAACCGTACACCACTTCTGTTTCATTCTTTTGTGTGAAGCCGATGCGGTATTCGTCTGCACGGCGTTCGCCACAACCCGCGATGACAGCCCTGAGTTGAGCGGCTTCGATGTTGAGTGCCGCACCGAGCCATGAGACGGCCGCCTTGACCGATAACGGGCGCACCCGACGATCTGCCTCACGGTTACTCACGTAGTAAGCATCCGGCGTCAAAATCTCAAAGCCGCAACCAGGCAGCAGATGGGTGAAAATTGGTTTTGAGTGTTCCGTCCAACGCTCCAGGCAAACAGTGCGTCCCTCACCTAGTTCACCGGGTTCTTGTTGCCAGCGAAACAGTGGCTGTCCCTCCGGCACGGCAACGGCGCCAACAAGATAGCGCGTGTCCGCCAACATGTTGAAGGCATCAGGTTCACTATTCAGCGTCGGTGCGGTGTAGGTGGTACCGAGGGCTGCATGTCCCAGTTTTTGAAGCCAGTCCCAAGTCTCGCAAAATGTCCGAGGCATTTGATCCAGACTCGCCAGGTGTGGCATTAAGGCGACTTGTGTGCCCGTGGCCAGCACATGTGCTTGCAGATGCTCGCGTAGTGCCTGTGTGGCGCTAGTCGTAATCTCGCAGGCGGGGATGCTGTAGCGTGTCCACGCCACGAGCGGTGCGACCAACAGCAACACGTCGTAACGTTTGCCGGTTTGTTCAAGCACGCAGGACTCGGATAGTGTTTCGGCTTGCTCGATCAACACTTCGTAGCCGCCTAAATGGGTGCTCGAAAGATGATCAAGCGCTGCATCAATGGCATCGTCATTTTTTGCGCGCATCAGCTTAGTCAGAACTGTCGCGAGTTCTGTTTCCCAATAGCGATCCTCGACGCGGCTACCAGAGCTGTGGAGCGCGAGCGAGAGTGACACCAGACGTGAAGCATCTCGCGTCAGGCGGGTGGAGGAGGTGGTCGAACGAGGACGTGCCATAAGTTTGCGTGCCAGCCGACAAAAGATATCTAGTGTAACGAACTATCCCGACCCTTCAATCAGTCACCTTGGCGACAGAGCATTTCCGGCCTGAGTCTTTCAGGCCGGTACCTGCGCAGGCTCGTATTTCCCTAGGCCGCTAACAGTTGTCTCAAGACGAAAGGCAAAATGCCGCCGTGTTGATAGTAGTCAACCTCAATGGGCGTATCGATCCGAAGCAATACGGCGATGCGTTCGCTAGAACCGTCTGGCCGGTGGATCACAAGGGTGACGTCTTGTTGCGGAATGATGCCGTTTTCAAGCCCTTCTACATCGAAGGTCTCAGCGCCAGTCAGTCCCAGCGAGACCGCACTGTCCTGACCCTTAAATTGCAATGGAAGCACGCCCATGCCAACAAGATTACTGCGATGGATCCGCTCAAAACTGCGAACGATCACCGCTTTGACGCCAAGCAGCTGGGTGCCTTTGGCGGCCCAGTCACGCGAGGAGCCTGACCCATATTCTTCGCCACCAAACACAACAGTTGGGATGCCAGACGCGACATAGCGCATGGCTGCCTCATAAATGGAGATTTGCTCACCATCGGGCTGCATCAAGGTTTGACCACCCTCGACACGGGAGCCATCGGGGCGGGGCGGGATCATTAGATTTTTGATGCGAACATTGGCAAAAGTGCCCCGCATCATGATTTCATGGTTGCCGCGACGTGAGCCGTAACTGTTGAAGTCCGCCTTTTGTATGCCGTGATCCAGCAGCCACTGACCTGCTGGAGTGGCATCACTGATTGAGCCTGCAGGTGAAATATGGTCGGTGGTGATTGAGTCTCCAAAAATCCCTAGTGTGCGGGCGCCTCGAACGGCGGGCATCGGTTTGGGTTCCATGGTGAAACCATCGAAAAAGGGCGGCTCAGCGATATACGTCGAAGTCGGCCAGTCATAGAGGTTGCCGTTTACGCCTTCAATATTTTGCCAAAGTTTGCCAGGCTTTTTGTGCACATTGGCATAATTGGCCCGAAACACTTTTGGATCCATCGCAAATTTCATCAGCTTGTCGACTTCCTTGGCCGTGGGCCAAATATCTCCAAGATAGACATCACCCTTTTTGCCACGACCAACAGGTTCGGTCATCAAGTCACGGGTGATGTTGCCCGCCAAGGCATAGGCAACGACTAGAGGTGGCGAAGCGAGAAAATTTGCCTTTAGATTCGGATGAATCCGCGCCTCAAAGTTGCGGTTTCCTGAGAGTACTGCGGCGCAGATCAAGTCGTTATCTATGATAGCCTGATTGAAGTCAGCATTCAGATCGCCGGCATTTCCAATACAGGTCGTACAGCCGTAGGCGGCGACGTCAAAACCGAGTATGTCCAGATAGGGCAAGAGGCCTGCGCGCTCAAGATACTCAGTGACGACGCGCGAACCTGGGGCGAGTGAAGTTTTGACATGCGCGGGCACGGTTAGACCGGCCTTTACCGCCTTTTTAGCCAGTAAGCCGGCCGCAAGCATCACACTCGGGTTCGAGGTGTTCGTGCAAGAAGTAATGCCCGCAATCAGAATATCGCCGTTGTTCAATGTCCTGCCAGAGGATGTTTTGAAAGGCTTATTGAGCTTTGCTGCGGGCTGATTGAAACCGTTGGCAGCGATGGGTTTTGAAAAGAGTGACTTAAAGGTCTTTTTAACTTGACCGATTTCGATCCGATCCTGAGGGCGCTTCGGTCCTGCAAGAGAGGGGACCA
>JAURZO010000109.1 GCA_030653405.1 Zwartia sp.
TCATGTCGCTCGCTTTCGTATTGGTATCCGACTTGGCTTGGCTCATGAGCGCGGCGCAGTGGCTTTCCTTGTCCTCACCAAAGTCGAGCAGCGGTATCAGCGCACCTATGCCTGCCGTCACTACGCCCAAGGCCACCGCGAGGCCGACGCGCACGAGCGGGCCGCCCAGTTCAGGTCGCACCAACGGGGTCTTGAACGATCCGCTGATCGTGAAGGGGCCGCGCAGCGATGCCAAGCTAAAGCCCTTGCCCTGAGATTCCAATCGGAGGTGGAGCGATTCATCGGTGAAGTTCACATTGCCGCTGCCAGTAATGCTGACCTTGGGGGTGTCGAGCAGCAGGGTTTTGACGATGAAATCGCCATCGACCGCTTTGAAATTGCTCACCATGCAAAGAATCGGCACCTGATTGTCACCGCCCAGTAGCACCCCGAGCGAATTGGCCAGGTCGAGGTTCGATAGTCGAAGCATTAACTCGCTGACTGAGCCGCCATCCATGATCAGCGCCGCTTCGCCATTCGCCAACGCAAGCATTTGAGCGATCGAGTTGCCGTTGGCATCAAGTTTGGCACGACCGCCCATGGTGCCGGTGTTGGCGTCAGCCAGTTTGAATGTCGGGAACATCCGATCCAGGTGAAGACCTTTCGCAGTAATGTCTGCGCGTGTCACGATGCGTTGATTACGCCCATCCATTTCGATTTGCGACACCAGATTTCCGCCGGCTACCCCAAAATCCAGCGGCGCGAGCTTGAGCGTGCCGTCATCTACGATGAGATGTGCTCGCAAGTTGTCGATTGGTATGTTCCCGGTATGTATTTTCTCGCCGCGGAAGTGAATATCTGCGTTCGCCGCCTTCAGCTTTTCCAGGCTGAACGGCTCGCTCGGTAACACCCTGTCGCTGGGCGGTGGAATCTCACTCGGCTTTGTACCGCGGTCAGCACCGATGAAGCCGCCTAGATCCTTCAAATCCAGATTTTTCGACACCAGATTGGCAGTGATCATTTGCGGATGCTTGGCACGGTCGACCGCGAATTCTCCGGCGAGATCACTGTGTCCGACGATGCCCTTGAGTTTGTCAAAGGTCCACAAGTCATCGGTACGATTCAGGAATCCGGCGAGCTTGTATGCTGGCGTGGGTGGAATAGGCACACCGATGATCGGAAAGAGCAACGCAAGGTCACTACCCTCGATCGTGAAGTTCAGTTTTTGCCCCTTGAGGCGGAGGGGATCGAGCAGCATACCGTCGATGCTGGCTTTGGTTGTACCAATCACTGCGCTCGCCTTGATCGGGTACGGACGGTCGGCGTTGCGCAGACTCAGTAAAGCCCCGCCTCGCGCGGTGAACGATGCCTGCAAACCCTTGAACAGCCCTTTTCCCGAGATATCCAGGATGCCTTCGGGGCTGTCCTTCACGTCTAGAAGCGTCTTGATGTCAAGCGTCAGGTCGGTTTTAATTTTGGGATCGCGGTACGTTGCGCTGCCGCGATCGATGGACAGTGTGCCGACGGTCGGAAATTGAAACGGCTTGTTCTTGTCCTGCTCGTTGGCAGTCCAGTTGGGTGCACCGTCCGTGTTGACTTCAAACGCAACATACGGCTCGGATAGCGCAATTTCCGGAAACACCAAACTGCCCGCCAAGAGCTTGAGGATGTCGATCGTGAATTCAAGGCGCTTAATCCTGGCCATGCTGGGCTCGGAACTCCACGCCGCATTGCCGATGACAATGTCGTTGGCGACAATACGCGGTCGCAACGAAAGATGGACGTTCAAATCGCCACCGATGGCAAAGGTTCTATCGATGGAACTGCTGACCCTGCGCGCTATCGGGTCGCGCATCCAGTTCCAGTCCAAAGTTGCGACGACAAGAACAATCAGCGCGATAAGAGTAAGCAGGACACTGCCGATCCACTTGAGTGAACGAGGCAACGTCATGGCAGTAAGGGGAAGCGACGCGGACAATTTTTTCTGGGGAATAAACATGGCAGTCTTGTCGGTCAATGGCGAATCACACGTACTGAATTGTTGTGACCCATCGTTGGGGCTTAAGATGCACGATAAGCCTCCTGGAAATTAACGTCTGTGCGTTAACGAACGGAACGCCTCGAAACTAGCGCTTATAGTTATTTGTCGTAAGTGTCTGTTCTTGTCGACGCTCCGAGCCATTGTTCAAAATCACTACAGGGCGGCACGCATGAATAAGGACCGAGTATTAGGTTTGGACGGTACGGAGCGAGCTTGTCCGATCGCACATTACCGCGTTCAGTCGGAAGTTCATGCCAGTAGTACTCGGGCGATCGCCAACAACTATCCACCCCCAGAGACAAAACGCTCCCTTACACCGCATCGAACCCCCGTCTCCGCAGTCCGCAACACCCCCCACAGACCCGCATGAACCCAAACCTGTAAGCAAAAAAAGACCATCCTCGAAAGGATGGTCTTGTGCGGTTTGGTGGAGCCGGGGGGAATTGAACCCCCGTCCGCGAGCCCTCTGCAGGCAGTTCTACATGCGTAGTCGATTTACTTTTTGTTTAACCTTGGACTTAGCCAACCGACAGGCCGGACCTTGGCGATTCACTTGGATTTAAGAATTTGACGAGTGACCCGGCAAACCCCGATTCTTTGTAAATGACGCTGCTGTGGATTTCTCCACCTGACCCAAAGACAAATCAGTGCAGCGGCTCACCGCTTAAGCGGCCAGAGCGAAACGCTCGTCGTTGGCGTTTATAGTGTTTCCAGTGGATTTACGAGCGAACTGGTGCTCGGCATGCCCTGCGCTGTTTCGCGACCCACGTCGAATCCGGATCGGCCCCAGTAGTTCGATTGTAGACGAACAATCTATAGCAATAGACCAATCACATGTAAAAGAGTTCAGTCAATTGTCACAAATCTTCGTCGCGCAGACTTTTTATCAATCTTGCAGACGTTTGATTCACTTTTATGTGTTTAAAAGCCTACGAATTGCCGGCCACATTTCTCTGGCCGACTGCACGCAATGATCGGCCTGCCAGGTTTCAACGGGATGATCGGGTCCGCAATAGCCATAACCGGCCGCAATAGAGGCCATGCCCGCGGCCCGTGCGGCTTGAATGTCGCGAATATCGTCGCCTACATACAGGCAGCGATCCGTCCCAAAGCCCACCTGTTGTGCCGCATGGAGTAAGGGTAGTGGATGAGGCTTGGAGTGCGCCGTCGTATCACCACAGACGAGGACTGCGCAGTCCTTATCCAGACCGAGCGAAACAACAAGGGGTTGTGCCAGATAGGTGGCTTTGTTTGTCACAATTCCCCAGGACAAACCTTTGCGGGAGATCTCCTCAAGCAACTCAGGGACGCCATCAAACAAGCACGTGTCCACATGCATCGCGGCTTCGTAGTCTTTTAAGAACTGTACGCGGTGCTGCTCATATTCGGGGTGCTCAGGCGTCATGTTCAGGGCGCAACGCAACAGACCACGTGCACCGGCTGAAGAGTAAGGCCTTAATACATCGATCGGTAAAGGGTCAAGCCCGGCCCGCACGCGCTGCATGTTGGCCGCAGCCGCCAGATCGGGCGCTGTGTCGGCAAGGGTGCCATCAAAATCAAACAATACAAGTGCGGTCATTTAAACATCACCTTTGCGCGTCGCCATTAAGTAGTTGACGCTCGTATCTTGATTGAGCGAATAGTGTTCGGTGAGGGGGTTATACCCCATGCCGATCAGTTGATGTGTCGTGAGATGGGCTGCGCGTGCGGCTTGCGCCAACTCGCTGGGGCGCACGAAACTGCGCCAGCTATGTGTGCCGCGGGGGAGCAGGCGCAACACATACTCCGCGCCCACAATCGCAAACAAAAAAGACTTGGGGTTGCGGTTGATGGTCGAGAAAAATACCCAGCCTCCAGGCTTGACCAGCGTGGAGCAGGCGTGAACGATTGAGCCTGGATCAGGGACATGTTCGAGCATCTCCATGCATGTCACGACATCAAACTGTCCAGACTGCTCTGCAGCCATGTCCTCGGCGCTGATACTTCGATAGGTAACAGGTACGCCGGACTCAAGACCATGCAGTCGCGCGACTTTGAGAGACTTGTCCGCCAGATCGATCCCAGTGACTTCTGCGCCTGACCGTGCCATGCTTTCGGCCAAAATGCCGCCACCACAGCCAACATCCAACACTTTTTTACCTTGCAAGCCACCTGTCAACCCTTTAATCCAGTCAAGTCGCAGCGGATTAATCGCATGCAGTGGTTTGAACTCGCTGTTCGGATCCCACCAACGCGAGGCGAGGGCACTAAATTTATCGAGCTCAGCCTGATCCACATTACTGGAGGCTTTGGAGGCGTCAGGATTCATTGCGATTCTTTTAAAAAATGAGACGGGAGTTGTCTGCTTGAGACTCTCCCGATACAACCGATCTGGAGAGCAAACAAAGCACGTTGATACAGTAGCAAACTTTATCTCTTAAAAGAAAAAAGACCTCGCAAGCGAGGTCTTTTAGATGAATAAACCCTGCCGAAGCAGGATTTACCCGATCAACATCAAGAATTACTTCTTGCTGCCGATGATTTCAACGTCTACACGACGGTTCTTAGCACGACCAGCTGCTGTACGGTTGTCAGCGACTGGATCGGACTTGCCTTTACCGGATGCAGTGATACGGTTGGCAGGAACGCCTTGCGAGACCAAATATGCTTTCACAGCATCAGCACGACGAATCGAGAGAGCCATGTTGTAGGCATCAGTACCGATCCAGTCTGTGTGACCGACGGCAATGATGGTTTCGAGGTTGATGTCTTTCGAACGGGCAGCAACCTGGTCGAGCAACTTACGACCTTCTGGCTTGACGATTGCTTTGTCAAAGTCAAACAAGGCTTCGGCTTTGATCGAAATCTTGTCTGCCATTGGCTGAGCTGTCTTTTTGACACACTCGGCTGCAGCCGTAGCTGGGGTCCAGAAGTTGTCCTGCCAGCAGAGTTCATTGGAACCGTTCTTCCAAATGAGCTCACCTGAGCCGTTCTTCCAATTGTCTACCGTTTGCGCGGAAGCGACGCCAGTTGCTGTGAATGCAGCAAAGGCGAGTGCCAGAGCGAATTTGGAGGGTTTGTTCATGTTTCTCCTCGTTGAGCTTGAAGCTGGATAAGTGACTCGCAGCGAACCCCCGCCGCAAATAAAAATTACATCAGGAAACGGGTCCAGTGTAGCAACACAGAGAGCACTTTATTTGTAAATACCCGCTGGGTTTCCTGCGTGCTGATGGAATCTTAAGGCATTTGATGAGGTTTAGTCACTCTTCTGATGCGCTAGAGGCATTCGGATGCGTATTTATACGCTCAGAGGGGGCTTCTTGTTGCTTTCTGACAACAATAGTTTACGTTTGGACGCAATTTAGCCAGATTCTCGTGCTGAAAATCTTTGATTTTTTGGGAGACAAGACAAAACCTCTCCGGAGAAGATGGCATTTCGACTCACTAAAAATAAAAAAGTTCATCAAATTTTTAATTTTTTTCTGTTTTGGTCAAAACTGCGCAAAGCCGTTCAAAACCGAACAAGTTTGGCCTGAGGGGAGGGGCACGTCAGTTAGTCGCCTACAGCCCTGAGTGCCCGGTGTAGAATCCAAGGTTGACCTTTAGCACTCGCTTTTTACCATTTCGACCCCGTCTCGGGTTTTCAACCGCTGTCATTTGTTGCGAACTTTATGGATTCCTTTGCCAAGGAAACTCTTCCGATATCACTCGAAGAAGAAATGCGCCGCAGTTACCTCGATTATGCAATGAGCGTAATTGTAGGGCG
>JAURZO010000113.1 GCA_030653405.1 Zwartia sp.
ACAGGGACCTATTGCAAGAGGAATTTGACCGGGCCCTTCAAACAAATGGGCGTGCCGAATGGACCAAATTGTTCTTGTTGAACGGCGTGCCTGCTGGCCCGATCAATTCAGTGGCGGATGCCATGAACGATCAGCAAGTCCAAGCCATGCAAATGATAGAGTCCATCGACTATCCAGAGCTAGGAGATGTAAAACACGTTGGCTTACCACTCGAAATGGAGTCAGTGCCCAAGGGTCAAACGATCTTCGCGCCGGCACCTTCTTTTGGTGAACATAGTGTCACAGTTTTGCGTGAGTTTGGCTGGGATCAACACCAAATTGATGACATGCTTGCCCGGGGCGATATTTACCAGCGGACATAAAAATGATTTGCGCAAAGGCGTTATCGCCTCGCGAGAGAAAAGATCCGCCAAATTTAAGGGACTCTAGAATCAGAGACTCCCGGTTTTAAAGTAAGAGCAGCAAAAGAACTGCATCAACTGAATTAAAACGGGGCAGCGCCGACCAGCTGCGAGCCAAAGGGAACCCACAACTTAAACTCTCACCAAAAACTGTCTTAAGTTTTCGTTCCGCCTCACTTTGCCATGACGTTGGAGACACAAAATGAAGGTTTTTAACTTACAGTTAATTTTGGGCTTAGTGGTAGCAGCCCTTTTCATGCCTGGCAGCGTTCACGCACAAGACCGCAGTTTGAACTATCCAAACAAGGCCGTGCGATTTATCGTCCCGTTTCCGCCAGGCCAGGCGACAGACATCATCGCTCGCCTTCTTGCCGAACAGTTGGCGCAGCGTTGGGGTCAGGCGGTCATTGTTGAGAACAGAGGCGGCGGCAATGCGATCCCCGGCATGCTTGCCGGCAAAGACGCCGCACCCGATGGCTACACGCTTACCGTCGGAGCCACCAGCAGTACGGTCGTGAACGAAGCGTTATTTCCAAAACTACCCTACAGCATGGCACGAGACTTTGTCGCCGTCGCACCAATTTTCACGCAAGACTGGTTGATTGTTGCGAACCGCAATGCACCCTACAACAACTTATCTGAGCTGATTGCAGCCGCGAAACAAGCCCCTGGAAAACTCTCCTGGAGCGTGAGCGCAACTGCCCTCGAACTTGCGGGCGAATTGGTCAAGCAGCGCACGGGTATGGACATTTTGGCCGTCCCTTACAAAGGAAGTCCGATGGCGGTGAACGACCTGATTGGCGGTCACATACAACTGGGCGTTGACACCATAGCCGCCACGTTGCCGCACATCAAAGAAGGCCGTCTAAAAGTCATCGCGAATCTCTCAGACAAGCGCTCCACGCATCTGCCGGATGTCGCCACGGTAAGCGAACAATTCCCAGGCACTGTCAGTGTTGGGTTTGCGGGTTTGTTCGCACCCAAGGCCACTCCACCGGCAATCGTACAAAAGATCTCAACGGATGTTCAGAATATTCTGAGCGACCCCGCCTTTCAACAAGCTGTCATTTCCAAGGGATCAGTGCCAGATCTTCGCACCAAAGATCAGTGGACGGCATTTTTAACTGACCTCTCCTCAAAATATTCAGACATCGTGAAGTCTGGCAAAGTCAAAGTGGCGGAGTAACTCATGGACAAAGAACTATTTGAAGCAGGCCTTGCTACCCGCAAAGAGGTGCTCGGGCCAAACTACGTGAGCCAGGCGTTCGAAGGTAACCCTTTGACCGACGAGTTTCAGAAAATCGTGACTGAGTTTGCCTGGGGGGCAGTCTGGTCTCGGCCAGACTTTCCGCGCAAGTCCCGCAGCATGTTGAATCTGGCGATGTTGACTGCCTTAAACCGGCCGAAAGAGCTGCGTCTACACATGCGCGCCGCCATCCATAACGGCGTCACCAAGGAAGACTTCGTTGAAGTACTGCTGCAGGCAATGATTTACTGTGGTGTGCCGGCTGCGAACGACAGTCTGCGAATGGCCACAGAGGTATGGCGCGAAGTCGAGGCGGAGCAGGAAAAAAAGTAGCACCCGAGGCGGTGACCTTTTACCTTACTGCAAAGTATGAGAAGGTCCCGCCAAAAGCAGAAGAGTATTTTTAGACAATTTAAAAAATGGCGTGGCGTTTGCCGCAGGCAAAAAAAAACGCTACGTCAATCGACATCGCGCATTTTTTTTCAATAACGGTACATACCCTAAAATCTTGGTGGGCTGGGCGAGACTCGAACTCGCGACCAACGGA
>JAURZO010000117.1 GCA_030653405.1 Zwartia sp.
GCTGAATCGGGAAGTTATTGATGCCGTACTTGAACGGTCCGCGCACGGAGGCAAAGTCGGCCTTTTTAAGGGCGGCCAACACCGCCGCACGATCAGACACTTTGCCATCGGTGGCTTTGACGGCCGCATCGATTGCCATGATCACATCGTAAGCCTGTGCAGCATAGACGGAAGGCGTGCGATTTTTGTACTCTGCACGGAAGGCCTCTACAAATTTTTTGTTGTGCGGATTATCCAGATCATGTGCCCACTGCGCAGTGTTGAACATGCCAAGCATCGGCTCACCGACCGCACGGATCACATCCTCATCCGCTGAAAAGCCGGGACCCACCAACTTGACGCTCTGATTCAGACCTGCGGACACAAACTGCTTGATGAAATTGATCCCCATGCCGCCTGGCAAGAAAATGTAGACGGCGTCAGGCTTAGCGTCGCGCAACTGCGCGAGCTCGGCGGCATAGTCAATCTGACCAAGCTTGGTGTAGATTTCCTGACCGACGGCAGATTTATAGCCGCGCTTGAAACCGTTGAGGGCATCCTTGCCGGCCGGATAGTCAGGCGCCATGATGACCATCTTTTTAAACCCACGATCCGCCGCGACTTTACCGGCCGCCTCATGGAACGCATCGTTCTGGTAAGACACACCAAACCAGTAGTCATTACACTGGGCACCCGCAAACTGGCTCGGACCCGGATTATTGGACAGGTAAGGGATCTTGGCCGCAAAGAGCGTCGGGCCTACTGCTAAGGCCACGTTAGAACCAATCGGCCCAGTAAAAAAATCGATTTTGTCGCGTTGTATGTAGCGATTGACCAACTGACGCGCCTGATCAGGATTGCCGCCCATATCCGTCTGCAAAAACTCGGCAGGCTTGCCACCGAGCTTGCCGCCTAGCTGCTTGATGGCCAGGTTAAAGCCGTCTCGCGCCTCGGCACCGAGTGCCGCGAACGGCCCAGACAGGTCATTGGCGATCCCGACTTTGATTGGGGCCTGTGCAAAAACCAGACCTGGCAAGAGTGCGGCCATGGCGAAAAGTTGCCTCATCAAACGCATAAAAATCTCCTGAATGATCAGTCGCCCGAATCAGGGCAAAGAAACTGTGTGGGTTACTCTATAGGTCAGCATGCTAGACGAAATGCCCATCAGTTGCCAGCCTTAGGGAGCTGAAGGTGTTGCCGCTAGATTTCTCATATCGCCGCACAGCCTATCATCCATCCGGTGCAATGAAGACCTCACAACACAAACAGCCACCCCCAAATACCCGTTCGGGCAACACAACGGATCGTGCCCTCGAACAAATCCGTACGGCTATTCAGGATGGCCGTTATGCGCCCGGCCAACGACTGATTGAGTCGGATCTTATGGAGTCTTTTGGAGTCACCCGAGGACCGCTGCGTGAAGCACTTCGTCGCCTGGGAACGGAGGGCGTTGTAGAGCTGATCCCTAATCGGGGCGCCATTGTTCGGATGTTTTCACTCAAAGAGTTAATCGATCTGTTCAGAATCAGAGAGTCTGTAGAGGGCTTGGCAGCTCGACTTGCTGCTGAAAAGATGGTGGATGCCGAAGCTCGGTCGAGTTTTGCTCGCGCCATTCAAAAAATCAAACAAACTCAAGGGGATCCGAACACACCATTCAGCCTTGAAAACCAAACGATTCACGATTTGATTTTGCACCACGCCGACAACGAGCAGCTCAGCTTGTTAATGAAGAGACTTCAATTACCTATTATTCGTTTTCAAATCAGGGCGTCTGTCGATGAGGACTATCGCAATGCCTCTCGCGCTGAACACGAAGACGTGATTGAAGCCGTCCTGAGCGGTGACTCTGACCGCGCGGAGTCAGCGATGAAGGCGCATTTGCGGCAGGCCTCAGAGCGCACCTTGGCGCGCGCCAACATCTACAAAAAATAACTTTATTTATCTTTTTCAATAGACGGAGTTCTACCGCGCAGGATTTTTGCGGTCAATCAGATTGTATGACACTTTAGTTTACATTTATGCTTATACTGGTGCCCCATACCTGTCTGTTTACCCTTGTTAGCTCTTTAGGATGCTTCAGTCATGCGACAGAATCCCCTTCCAATTGGATGGACGCGCGAGCAAGTTGCTAGCGACATCTCTTGGATTGAACGACTCGTTCCAGAGGAAATCAGGGGATTTGACTACGCACTGGAGGCCGCTCGGGGGCTTAACAAAGATTTTCTTTCTATGCAGCCTGAGGATTTTCCCCTCCCCGATGCAAGCATCGCCGTCCTCAAGCGCGCCCTCAAAAAAACTCAAGGTCCTTGGGGCTTCTGTCTGCTAAAGGGATTCCCCGTCGACAAATGGACGGAAGCTGAGACCCGTCTCATTTACTGGGGAATCGGCCTTCATATGGGTGTTGCCCGCCCTCAGAATAAAAACAGTGACTTCCTCACGGATGTCAGAGATGCGGGCGGCCAGTATTACGGCAAAAATGGCCGTGGATACAACACAAACGCTAGTTTGGATTTTCATATCGACTTTGGTGACGTCGTATCACTGCTCTGCCGAAGAACTGCGAGACAGGGCGGCGAAAGTCTGATCACGAGCTCTAAGGCGATTTACGCCGAGGTCGCGCGAGTACGACCCGATCTCATCCCAGTCATGCATGAACCGTTTTACTTCAGCTGGCAAGGCGCTGGCGGACAAACCGACCGTGCCTATCACTCCTGCACACCAGCGGGCTTCAAAGACGGTCATTTCGCCTTTCGGTTCAATCTTAAAAATATTATCGCCGCGCAGCGAGACTTTGCGCAGACGCCACGCCTGACCACCCAACAGTCGGCGCTCATCGAATTATTGGAAAGTCTCTTTCCGGATCCGCGTTTTTGCTACTCGATGCGGCTTGAGCAAGGTGACATGCAGCTGGTCAACAACTACCACGTCATTCATTCCAGAACGAGTTTTGAGGACTTTGCCGACGAAGATAAGAAAAGGCATCTGATCCGACTATGGCTTGCCATACCAGGCTGTCAGCCCCTCCCGGACGAATGGACAGAACCTTATAAAAGCACGTTAAGGAATGCAGTTCGAGGCGGACTGAGAGGCCCCAGCATGAACGACGCGTTCGTGGCTTTCGAAAAACGCCAAGCCCTCTATCACGACATGAACAACCACTACTACGACCGACAGCCACACTAACAGACTGCGAACATCAGGATCGATCATGAAGCGCGCCACCGCATTACGCAAACAACTATCCGCCCCGGGAATGATGATCGCGCCTGGCGCCTACGATGGCATCACGGCAAAACTCATCGAACAAGCGGGCTTTCCCCTCGTCTACATGACGGGGGCCGGTACATCGGCCTCACTCGGCTACCCTGACTACGGCCTGGTCACCATGACCGAAATGGTGGCGAACGCGGAAATCATCACGCGCGCAATCAGCATTCCTTTGATCTCTGATGCTGACACAGGCTATGGCAACGAACTCAATGTGACGCGCACGGTTCGTGAGTTCGAGTCGCGAGACGTGGCAGGCATTCATATCGAGGATCAAGTCTCGCCCAAACGTTGTGGACATCTCGACAACAAAGAAATCGAGGCACTCGACAAGTATCTCAGCAAGATCCGCGCCGCGGTTGCGGCAAGAGCGAATCCGGACTTTCTAATCATCGCCCGCACTGACAGTCGCGCCTCGCTGGGATTTGACGAAGCCATCAGGCGTGGCAACGCCGCGCTCGAGGCAGGTGCCGACATGATTTTCATTGAAGCACCCCAGACAATGGAAGAAGTCAGTGCCATCCCAAAAAAAATAAAAGGGCCCTGCCTGCTCAATGTGGTGCAAGGCGGAAAAACACCTGTCGTTCACCTTAAAGACGCTGAACAGATGGGCTACAAAATCGCGATCCTGCCAGGACTATTGCTGCGCGCCGCCGTACAAGCTTTTGATCAGGCGCTCGACTCAGTCAAGACACATCACGTTGCTCCAGATTATTTAAACAACACCTCGCCTCAACAAAATTTCCGCCGGTTTGGTGCGGACGACTGGGATGCGATTCGCTCAAAGTACGCTCTAGAAGATAAAGGATAAACAGCACATGGAACGCCCAACCAAAAAACTTCGGGAACTTTTAAAAAGACCAGAACTGCTCAAAGCACCAGGAGTTGTGGATGCGATCGGTGCCCGTCTGGTGGCAAATGCGGGTTTTAACGCGATATATATGACTGGGGCTGGAACGGCTGCTTCCAGACTAGGTTGGCCCGATGTTGGGCTGTTGACGATGTCTGAAATGGTGGACAACGCACAGCGCATTGCTGAAGCCTCAGGTCTGCCTCTGATCGCAGATGCGGATACCGGCTATGGTGGACCGCTCAATGTACGCCGCACCATACAAAGCTACGAAAGAGCCGGAGTCGCTGCCGTGCATATCGAAGACCAGCAATGGCCCAAGCGCTGCGGACACCTTGAGGGAAAGACGCTCATCAGCGCGGACCAGATGGCTGCGAATATTCGGGCCGCTTGCGACGCACGCGTCGATGCAGACTTCATGATTATCGCCCGCACCGATGCCATCGCGGTCGAGGGTTTTGAGCGGGCACTTGAGCGCGCGAAAATATACGAAGAGGCTGGCGCGGATATGATTTTTGTCGAAGCGCCTCGCACCATGGAACAACTCAACGCGATCCCTGCGGCTTTATCTGTGCCTGCCCTGTTTAATATGGCAGCAAGTGGCAAAACCCCCTTCCTAAGTGCGAGTGAAATTCAAAACCTCGGCTTCAAACTCGTCATCTATCCAAACTTTGTCCTATTGTCAGCTATTCCCGTGATGCAGCGCGTACTGCTTGAGCTCCATGCCGGTGGATCGATTAAAGACCTCGCGAGTCAGGCAACGAGTTTCACTGATTTTTTCGACTTATTGGGAATGGATGAAGTTAAAGCGTTAGAGGCGCGCTATAGCGTGGATGACAAAAGTCGAGTAGGTTATTAATACTTAAAACGACAGACGCACAATCTGCAAGAGAGGAGACTTAAAATGAAAAAAATTACGACATCAAAACTTATATTCAACACCCTTGCAATCGCAGGCTTGAGCCTTGTTTCGGCTGGCACAGCGCTCGCTCAGGACTGGCCTACCGCCAAAGACAAAATCGAACTGATTGTTCCCTTCAACACCGGCGGCAGCGCCGACAGGATGGCTCGGGCGCTAGCACCACAACTGAGTCGCGAACTGAATAACGTTCCGATTACCATCACCAACAGACCCGGCGCGTCCGGCGCGGTCGGCGCAACCATTTTCGCGAAAGGGCCGAGCGATGGTTCGACGCTGATGGTCATGCAAGCGACGCCCTTCCTTGCAAACGCCATCCTGTCTGGGCGCGCGCCAGTCAAGTGGACGGACTTCCATGTGATCAATACGCAATGGATCGACTATGCAATCGCGGCCGTTCCACTCAACAGTTCATATAAAACTTTTGATGAGCTCCTCGCGGCCATCGAGAGCAAGAAAGGTGCCGTCAGCTCTGCAACCATGAGCGGCTCGGGCTCATACCTTCAGCAACTCGCCATGCTGGAGACCATGGGATTACCGATGGATCAGATACGCTTTGTCACCTACGATGGTGGTGGCCCCGTTCGCACATCGATCGCCGGCGGACACACTGACTTTAGTTTCGTGGCGGCAACCGGCTCAGAATCGATCCGTGATCGTATTCGCTCACTCGCCATCATCCACGACCGACCTGTCAAAGAGTGGCAGGGTCCGTTGCTCAACGAGGCCCTCAAAGCACGCTATGGCAAAGAGATGCCGATTTTTGCCAGCTACACGGTCTCTCTGATTTCCAAAAGCGACTTTCCTACCAAGTACCCCAAGCGCTACGACACTATTTTGAAAGCGTACGAGCGCGCGATGAAAAATCCCGAGTTCCTTGCCCAGCTTGAAAAGAGCCAAATCGGCACGCTTTGGTTAGGTCCGACTGAAAGCACAAAAATCACGACCGAAGGCTACGATGGTTTGGCCAAGTATTCCCATCTGTTAAAAAAATAAACGTGTAAGCATTACCAATGGGCGTGCGTCGAGGTGTCGCACGCCCGATCGACTTCACACAGAACAGGTCGGACGGCATGATGAAAAAATTTCTATCCAAATACCAGTGCGACTGGGGCCATATTTCTTTTCTGGTCGCACTTCTACTGATCATCTCGCTTTATCTAACAGATGCAATCATGGCATCCCGAAAAGCCGAGAACCTGATGATGATCTTGCCAGTCTCCTTGATTGGCATTGGCATTTGTCTTTGGCAAATCCGACTTTCAGCCCGGCCTCGTACGTCGACCTCACAGTCCGAATCCGCCCAAACCGAAACTTACCTCTTTAAATATCGAGTGCCAATCTTTATGGGCTTACTCGGCCTTTACTTACTCGGCCTGATTTATGTCGCCTTTGACGTCGCGACATTCTTGTTCATCTGGCTCAGCCTTTTGATGCAAGGCGAGCAAAGAAAGGTTCTCGCTTTTTTCTATGCACTGCTGTTTGCCGTTGGGGTGACTTGGTGTCTGAAACTGATGGTGCCCTTCCCCTTCACCACAATGTTTTTCTAACGGTCAGGATGCATACATGATTGATTTCGATGCACTGCATAAAGCCATTGATCTTCTCTCCAATTCTTGGCTCCCCTGGCTTGTCGTGATCCCAGGATTGTTAATCGGGCTTATTTTTGGTGCGATCCCGGGATTATCCATCCCAGTCGCAATGGCGGTATTTCTTCCTGTCACCGTGCACATGGACTTTTTATCTGCCGTTCTTTTTCTCACGGCTATTTTTACCGGTGGGGGGTTTGGCGGTGCGATTCCTGCGATTCTGATGAACATCCCGGGGACGGGGTCTGCCGTCGCGACGGCGTTCGATGGCTACCCCATGGCGCAGCAGGGAAAACACAGTCTGGCACTTGGCATCGGCCTGGCCGCATCAACCATTGGCACCGGCTTTGGATACCTTGTTCTGATGCTGTTTGTGAGTCCGATGGCCGAGGCTGTGCTTCATCTCGGACCCTTTGAAATGTTCATGGTGGCGATGTGGGGATTAACGCTTATCGCTGTACTAGGATCCAAATCTCTCTCAAAAGGTTTATTGGCTGGACTCGTTGGTGTGCTGATCAGCACGATTGGTATGGGCGCTCAAGGCGATGAGCGCGGCACCTTCGGCTCTGTGCATCTGCTTGACGGCATTCCGGCTGTTCCGGCGCTGATCGGATTATTTGCCGCTTCCGAGCTCTTTCGCCTCTTAGGGCAAGACTATATTGTCTCTGACGAAACCAAGCGACGCATTTCTTTTCGGGATATTTTGGCAGGAGCCAAGCTCTCCCTAAGCTACCCCATGACGCTTTTTCGCGGTTCGATCATTGGGGTGGTCATCGGCGCCATACCGGGTGTAGGATCCTCTGTTTCCAATCTCGTGTCTTACTCCTCCGAAAAACGGCGCGCCAAGGACTCCAGTCAGTTTGGACATGGGGATCCGAGAGGTGTCGCAGCCGCAGAGTCGGCAAACAGCAGCTCAGAGGGCGGCTCCATGGCGACCCTGCTCGCACTCGGGATCCCGGGAGGTTCCGCCACGGCCGTGATGCTTGGAGCCTTTGCGATGCACAACATCACAGGTGGCTCACGATTCATGGCCGAGAACATGGATATCGTCTACAGCATTATCTTGGGCAATTTCGCTCAAACGATTTTGTTGTTTGTTGTCGGTATCGGTTTTGTCTTCGTTTCAAGCTCGGTCGTTCGCGTACCACTCAAGTATCTGGTGCCGACCGTTTTTGTATTGGCCATTCTTGGCGCATTTTCACTGACAGGCAACATGGTCGGTCCAATTACCGTCTTTGTTTTCGCAATCATTGGATGGTTCATGCGTCGCTTTGATTATCCTGTCGCGGCAATGGTCATCGGCCTGTTGCTGGGCCGTATGGCCGAGGGCGAACTACTTCGCTCTTATCAGCTGAGTGGCGGCAGCCTGGCATATTTGCTGGACAGACCCATCGCGCTGGTCATCATGGCTTTACTCATTCTTTCGCTCGTCTATCCTTTGATCAAAAATGCGTTTAACCGCTCGTAAAAATATTGCTCAAAAAACCATTGAAACGGAGTAGTTTGATGACCCAGCCTCAAACAATGTTTGCCAAAATCTGGCAACGCCATCTCATTTGTGAGGATGGCGACGGTCGGTCACTATTACACGTATCGCGACACTTTGCGCACGATGGCTCCTGGCATGCCTTCAGTTTTTTGCAATCGAGAGGGCTGCCTGTCCGGCATCCGGATCAGCTTTTCACCACACCTGATCATGGGGTATCGACTCTCAGTCATCAAATCGAAGACATTCACGATGCGGATCAATTGCGGGTTGTGAAAGGTCTGGACGCCAATGCCAAGAAATATGGCTTTACGGTTTTTGGCCTGAACGACCCCAGACAGGGCATTATTCATGTTGTGGGTCCCGAGCAAGGTTTGACACAACCCGGACTGCTGATCGTCTGCGGCGACAGTCACACGTCGACTCACGGTGCGCTGGGTGCGCTGAGTTTTGGTATCGGTGCCTCTGAAGTCTGTCATGTGCTGGCGACCCAGGCAATCTGGCAACGCAAACCAAAAACCATGCGCGTCAATATCGAAGGCGCGCTCTCCAATGGGGTAAGCGCCAAAGATGTCATTCTTGCCTTGATTGAAAAAATAGGTGCGAACGGCGCTGCCGGACACGTGATTGAATACACAGGGTCGACGATCAAAAACATGTCGATGGAAGCGCGTCTGACACTTTGCAATATGTCGATCGAGGCCGGCGCACGTGCCGGACTTATTGCGCCCGATGAAAAAACCTACGCCTATTTAAAAGGTAAGCCCTACGCACCCACCGAGGACGACTGGGAGCTCGCACACGCTTATTGGCGTTCACTTCCGACTGACGACGGTGCTCAGTTTGACGCGGAAGTCCACTTCAACGCGGCTGAGTTAGCGCCCATGGTGACGTGGGGGAATAGTCCTGAAGAGTCTCTACCCGTCTCCAACCGCGTGCCAGATGCCAAGGACTACCCTGATCACCAACAAGAGTCGGTCCAGGCCACATTGGAATATATGGGCTTGCGTTCAGGCGAACCCTTGGAGCAGGTGCCAATCGATATTGTTTTCATCGGATCTTGTACCAATGGTCGTATTGAGGATCTCAGAGCGGCGGCTGATGTTGCGAAAAGGGGCAAAGCGGTCATCCCCGCGATCGTGGTACCCGGCTCCTCTCTTGTAAAGTCCCAGGCCGAGAAAGAAGGACTGGACCAAATATTCATCAATGCCGGTTTTCAATGGCGTGAGTCTGGGTGTTCGATGTGCGTAGGGATGAATGGCGACCTTGTTCCATCAGGACAGCGTTGCGCCTCCACGACAAACAGAAACTTCCGAGGCCGCCAAGGGCCTGGCAGCCGAACCCATTTGATGAGTCCGGCGATGGCTGCCGCCGCCGCCTTAACCGGGCACCTGACAGACGTGAGAAAAATCTTGAATGGAGAGCCCGCATGACCCCCTTTCATACATTGCAAGGCATCGCCGCGCCCCTTGATCAACCCAATGCCGATACGGATCAAATTGCGCCTGCCAGATTTCTACGTCGACCTCGCCAAGAGGGATACAGTCGATTTCTCTTCCACGATCTGCGTGTTGATGAAAAGGGGCTGGAAAAGGCCGATTTTGTTTTAAATCACCCCGGATTCAAAGAGGCTCAAATACTCGTCGTCAACCGAAATTTTGGGGGTGGTTCAAGCCGCGAACAAGCAGTATGGTGCTTGGTCGACTACGGGATTCGGTGTGTGATTGGCTCGACGTTTGGGGACATTTTTTACAATAATTCGATTAATCACGGCCTACTCCTGATCAAACAAGAAGAAGATGTTTGCAAGCGTCTGCGCGCTCAACTGCATGCCGCACCCGGTGCGACGTTGTCGGTCGATTTGCCTAATCAATCATTCACGGGGCCTGATGGTCAGCGCTATTCATTCTCGATCGAAGAAAGTCGTAAAAAAAGGCTGCTGAACGGCTTGGATGAGATTGGCCTGACGCTTGAATATGTCACCCAAATGAACGCCTTTGAAACAGACTTCCGAAAAAAGCATCCGTGGCTGTTTCGATCAAGCACCAGCCAAACCTGATAGGCGGAAAATCTGCACAACGGTAAACACGATTAAAACGTGTCAGGATGTGACGTGCCGCTTTGCCTGGCTATCGCCCTCAAGATGACGTCAAAACAGGTAATAATGATGTTTTGTCCAACATCTTTCCCAGCAGGCAGCTCATGGCCGTTAATTTGCACATCCCATCCGATGACTTGGTCTATCCCGTTCCCGGTGTCGAAATCGGTGTCACCGAAGCCGGCATTCGCAAAGCAAACCGTCGCGACTTAACCGTTTTTCGCCTGAGTCCGGGCGCGACCGTGGCCGGTGTCTTTACCCGCAACCGCTTTTGCGCCGCACCGGTTCTGGTCTGTCAGGAGCATCTCGCCGCCGCGGGTGAGATACGGGCACTCGTGATCAACACGGGTAACGCGAACGCCGGCACAGGCGAGCCCGGCATGCTGGCTGCCCGTGAGACCTGCCAGGCCCTTGCGGCACTCATGGCGCTCGACAGCAAGCAAATTTTGCCCTTTTCAACAGGCGTCATTCTGGAGCCACTGCCGGTCGATCGCATCAAGGCCGGCCTACCAAGCGCGCTGAAGAACCTCAGCGCTGACAACTGGGTGTCCGCGGCCCACGGCATTATGACGACCGATACGCTACCCAAGATTCACTCACAGCGCCTCAATCTAGGTGGCAAGACCGTGACGATCACCGGCATCAGTAAAGGCGCAGGGATGATTCGCCCCAATATGGCCACGATGCTCAGCTACTTGGCAACGGATGCCGGCATTAGCCAGCCATTACTCAACACCCTGGCAAAAGAACTCGCGGACGTTTCTTTCAATCGCATCACAATCGATGGTGACACCTCCACCAACGACTCCTTCATCGTCATCGCCACAGGTCAGAGCGGCCTGTCCATCGACAGCATTGCGCACCCACATTACGCCGCGCTCAAAGCCGCGCTTGCGGCTGCGGCGACCGATCTGGCGCAAAAGATCGTGCGTGACGGCGAAGGTGCGACCAAATTCATGACCATTCAGGTCGAGGAAGCAAAATCCTCCGAAGAAGCCCTCCAGGTCGCCTACGCGGTCGCCCATTCACCACTCGTCAAGACAGCATTTTTTGCAAGCGATCCCAATCTCGGTCGGATTCTGGCTGCGATCGGCTATGCCGGCATTTTGGACCTGGATGTCAGCGGCGTGAAGCTCTGGCTCGGCGATGTATTGGTCGCGACACATGGCGGTCGGAATCCAGATTACCAAGAGGCCGAAGGTCAACGCATCATGAAAGAACCAGAGATCCTGGTGAGGATCGCGCTTGGTCGCGGCACACAGACAGAAACGGTTTACACCTGCGACTTCTCGCATGAGTACGTCAGCATTAATGCGGATTACAGATCATAATGAACTCACCTATTTCTTCTAACGCCAATGATATGGCGGACCTGCTGGCACGTGCTGTGCGTGTGCTTGCGCAACTCGAAGCCTGGCTGCCTCCGGCCCCTCCTGCGATCAACTGGGATGCGCACGCCTTCCGCTGGCGCAAGCGTGGCACGTCCCACGGCTGGCTCGATGCGATTGCCAACGTATCACTCATTCACACCGAAGACCTGCAGCACATCGAACGTCAAAAAGACATCATCGATCGCAATACGCGTCACTTCATCGAAGGCAAGCCCGCCAACAACGTGCTGATGACAGGCGCGCGAGGAACCGGCAAAAGCTCGCTGGTCAAAGCCATGTTGGCGGCCTATGGTGAGCGCGGCCTGCGTCTGATCGAGGTCGACAAATCGGATCTTGGCGATCTAGCGGATATTGTTGATATGGTGGCCGCCCGCCCAGAAAAATTTATCGTCTTTTGTGATGACTTGTCTTTTGAAGAGGGCGAGTCCGGCTACAAAGCGCTCAAATCTGTACTCGACGGCTCGGCCGCCTCCTCGGGCAACAATGTTCTGATTTACGCGACCTCCAACCGTCGCCACTTGATGCCCGAATACATGAGTGAAAACCTTCAGGCACGACATCAGGCTGACGGCGAAGTCCATCCAGGTGAAACCGTCGAAGAGAAAATCTCTCTGTCAGAACGTTTCGGTCTGTGGTTGTCTTTTTACCCCTTCCGTCAGGACGACTACCTCGACATCGTCAACCACTGGTTGCGCACACTGGGCTGCACCGAGGCCAATATCCTCGCTTCGCGGACCGAGGCCTTGCAGTGGGCACTTGAGCGCGGCTCGCGCTCAGGTCGGGTCGCTTGGCACTTCGCCCGAGACTGGGCGGCACGACATGCCTGAAAAAATCATTGATGTCGCAGTGGGTGTTCTGCTGCGACCCGATGGCACCGTTCTTTTAGGGAATCGCCCGGCCGACAAACCTTGGCCAGGGTGGTGGGAGCTGCCTGGCGGCAAGCTGGAACCGGGCGAAACGGTTCTTGAAGCGCTCGCACGTGAACTGAAGGAGGAAATCGGCATTCAGGTCACGCAGGCAACGCCATGGGTGACCTATGTGCACACCTATCCGACCACCACCGTGCGTCTGGCCTTTTGTCGCGTCACGGGCTGGACCGGCGAACCTCAGAGTCTGGAAGGTCAAGCACTGCGTTGGGTGCCTATTGATCAGGCGCAGGATGTCCCGCAGTTGCTACCCGCCACCTATCCGCCGTTGCGTTGGTTACAGCTACCGAATATCTACGCGATTTCCTCGGCGGGTTCTCCTGAGCAATTGCCGGAGTTTTTAAAACAGCTGGATCTGGGTTTAAGCGCCGGGATCAAGCTTTTTCAGTGGCGTGAGCCCGGCTGGCCGGGGGGACCTGCCCAGGCTGATCTTCAGCAGGCATTTCAAACAACACTCGCGCGCTGCCATGCGCATGGCGCGCAACTTTTAGTCAACAGTGTTCATCCAGAGGGATGGTGGCACGAAGCCGACGGTGTCCATTTGCGCGCCGATGATGCGCGACGTTTGACGACCAGGCCAGCACTGGCTGCTGGAAAGCGTGTCGGCGTCTCCACCCACACGCTCGACGAGCTCGCACATGCGCGTACGCTTGAGGCCGACTTCGCAGTGCTGGGTCCCGTTCTCCCGACTGCCTCGCATCCAGAACATCCAGGCCTTGGGTGGGATACGTTTGCCCGTCTGAGTGCCCAGGCTGGGTTACCTGTTTTTGCGCTAGGCGGTCAGTCGGCCACGACGCTTGCGCAAGCACAATCAGTTGGTGGGCACGGTATTGCTGGGATTAGAGGTTGGGTTTCCTGAGTTATCCAGGCGTTTGAGGTCCTCGTCTGTCCAGCCGCCACCCAGCGCCGCGACAAGGCGCACACTCGCCGCAAAACGGTTTCCAATCAAGGTGATGTAGGTGCGTTCGTTATTGAGCGCCGTCGTCTCAAGCACCGCGACACTCAAATAATCAATCAGACCCTGTTCATACTGGTTGCGTGCAAGTCTAAGAGACAGCTGCGCGGACTGCACCGCTTGCTTCTGAACAGCCTCTTCCTGCTCAAATACGCGTATCTGCACCATCGCGTTTTCAACCTCTTGCAGAGCTGTCAACACAGTTTGGCGATAAATCGCAACCTGCGCATCAAACTGAGCACGCGCCTGATTGATCTGCGCCTGACGTGCCCCGCCATCAAAAATCAACGCCGCCAGCTGCGGGCCCAGCGCCCAGATCTGCGCGGGTGCGCTAAACCACTGCGTGAAATCATTGCTCCTGAACCCGCCACTGGCATTGAGATTCAGGCTTGGAAACCAGGCAGCAGTCGCGACACCAATCTGCGCATTCGCCGCCGCCGTTCGCCGTTCAGCAGCCGAAATATCGGGCCGACGCTCCAACAGCTCGGAGGGCAGACTGGCAGGCACTGCAGGCGGCACCAAGGGCGATTTTGTTGGCGCGATAGAAAAAGTCGAGGGCGGACGACCTAGTAGCACGGCCACTGCGTTTTCAAAAATAGCACGCTGCTGCTCAAGGTCAATCAACTGCGCGCGCGTACTCGCAAGCTGCGTACTGGCCACCGCGACATCGCCTTGCCCGGAGATGCCGGCGTTGTAACGATTTTGGGTCAGTTTGAGTGCGCGTTCATACGCAATCACCGTTGCCGCTAACAAGCGACGCTGCTCATCAAGCACGCGCACTTGCAAGTACGCAAGCGTCATCGCCGTTTGCGCGGTCAGGCGCGCACCCGCCACGTCGGCAGCGAGTGCGAGCTCAGTCGCGTCTGTCGCTTCAATATTGCGGCGAATACTGCCAAAAATATCGATCTGCCAACTGGCTTGCGCATTGAGTCCATATCCCGTCACTGCAGTACCCGTCGTGCCCGAGGCACCAGAAATGCCGCCCCCGCTTCGCGTCGCATTGCCCGTCGCCGAAACAATGGGTAACAAAGGTGCGCGTGCGCCCTGTGTCACGGCAACCGCCTGCCGGAAACGCGCCTCGGCGAGTGCGATATTCTGGTTAGCCTCGTTGAGCTCCTGAATCAATTCAGTCAGAATAGGATCTTGATACATCGACCACCAAGGACCGCGAGGCAAGTCAGCGGCCGGACGCGCCACTTTCCAGCCCGGCGTTTCTTTGAATTCCGTACCGACATCGATCGTGGGACGCACATAATCAGGACCGACCATACAGCCAGCCAGCATCGTCGTGACGCACAGTGCGCCCACCAGACGTCTGCCAGGCAGCACAACATTAAACGTTCGATTGAACAAGCCAAACTTCATACGCGTGTCGATGATTGATTAATGGGAGTTGTATCAGTATGGACCTTTATTTCGTCGAGCTCGGGAGAGACCCGCGACGAAGCGCGCGAAGCCATCCACAACCGTAAGCGATCCAAATACAAATACACGACAGGCGTAGTGTAGAGCGTCAACAGTTGACTCAGCACTAGCCCCCCAAGAATCGTAATCCCCAAGGGTTGGCGCAACTCCACGCCGGCACCCGAGGCGAACACAAGAGGCACCGCTCCAAAAATCGCGGCACACGTCGTCATCAAAATCGGCCGAAAGCGTGTCAGACAAGCTTGATGAATCGCCTCGCGCGGCGCTAGCCCCATGCGACGTTGCGCATCGAGGGCAAAATCCACCATCATGATGGCGTTCTTTTTCACAATACCGATCAGTAGAAAGACCCCAATGAGCGCGATCAGACTGAATTCCGTTTTTAACAATAACAGCGCCAATAGCGCCCCAATCCCCGCCGAGGGCAAGGTCGAGAGAATGGTCAGCGGATGAATCGTGCTCTCATACAACATGCCAAGCACCAGATACATGGTGATGAGCGCAGCGAGAATCAGTAACGGCTGATTCGCCAAGGCGCTTTGCAGTGCCGCAGCCGTGCCTTGAAAACCTGCCTGGATACGATCGCTTGGCAGATTAATCGCAGCCACCGCCTGCTCAATCGCCGCACTGGCTTGTCCCAGAGAGATACCAGGTGCCAAATCAAACGATATTGTGTCGGCAGCCAACAAGCCTTGGTGCCGCACACTCAGCGGCGCATTGCTCACCTCATAGCTGGCAAAAGCCGAGAGCGGTACGCGATTACCCGTTTTGCTCAGCACAAACACATCATTGAGCGACTCCATGTCTTGCGCATGGCGGGGAGCAACGCCCATCACCACGCGATACTGATTGCGCGCACCATACATCACCGAAATCTGGCGTTGACTAAACGAGTTGTTCAAGACTGCGGATACGCTTTCCATCGGCACGCCCAATCGTTGTGCGGCATCTCGATCCACCACTACCGACACTTGACGGCCTCTATCCTCGACATCCGTATCGACATCGACCAACTCAGGCAAGCGTGCGATCGCCTGCTGCACCTTGGGTAGCCACTCTTTTAGGTCTGACAGCTCGCTTGCCATCAGCGTGTATTGGTATTGCGCACTGGTCTGACGACCTCCCACCCGAATATCTTGCTGAGGAATTAAAAATAACCTCGCACCGGGGATACTGGAGAGCTGTGGTCGCAAACGATTAATAACCTGCCGAACTGAAACCTTGCGCTCGCTCACTGGCTTAAGTTGGACGGCCAAAAAACTCGAATTACTACCGCCCCGCCCGCTCGCATATGCCGTCACGGTATTAATCGCCGGGTCTTTCATTAACACCTGGCGAAACCGGTCAAGCTTGGGCTTCATCGACTCAAAAGAAGTCCCATCGTCTGTCGAGAAAAAACCAATCATCATCCCGGTATCTTGCTGTGGGAAAAAGCCTTTGGGGACAATGCTATACAAATAAAAATTCAAACCAATCGTGGCGGCCAGCAAAATCATCATGAAACGACTGTGCTTGAGGGCCCAGTCCAATGAGCGCGAATACGCCTTGATCGTCCCTTTCATCGCACGATCCAACCAGCGTTCAAATCTGCCAGGTGGCGCCGCCTCGGACTCAGGCACTTGACGCTTGAGTAAACGCGCAGCCATCATCGGTGTCAGCGTCAGAGAAACAAACATTGAAATCAGAATCGCCGCAGACAGTGTGACGGCAAACTCCCGGAAAAGTCGCCCAGGTAAACCACCCATCAGCAAAATTGGGATAAAAACAGCGATCAACGAGATACTCATCGACAGCACCGTAAACCCCACCTCACGTGTGCCGCGTAAGGTCGCGCGCTTGACGGACTCGCCACGCTCGAGATGGCGCATGATGTTTTCCATCACAACGATCGCGTCATCCACGACAAAGCCCGTTGCGACAATCAGCGCCATCAGGGACATCGTGTTAAGCGAATAACCGAACAGGTACATCACACCAAAGGTGCCGATCAGCGACACCGGTACCGCCACTGTCGGGATCAAGGCAGCGCGCCAGTTTCGCAGAAACACCAGCACAACCAACATGACCAGGCCGATTGCGATGATCAGCGTGTGTTCAGCCTCTTTGACAGAAGCGCGAATACTAGGCGTGCGATCCTGTGCGACGTTCAGATTGACATCAGCCGGCAGCATGGCCCGCAAGGCCGGCAAATCAGCACGAATCTCATCGACCGTGCGGATGATATTGGCTTTTGCCGCACTGCGTACGAGTACCAAAATTGCCTGCTGATCATTGAAATAACCAATGTTATTCATGTCCTCGACCGAGTCCTCGACCCGTGCGACATCAGACAGCCTAACCGGCGCATCGTTACGCCACGCGACAATCAATGGTCGATACTCCGAGGCCTTCCATAGCTGACCATTCGCCATGATCTGCCAGCGGTTCGTATCGTTTTCAAGCAAGCCTTTCGGCTTGGTCGAGTTCGCAGCAGCAATCGCTGCTCTTACGGAATCAAGTGAAATCCCGTACTGCGCCAAGGCATCCGGATTTAGATCAATCCGCACAGCAGGCAATGAGCTGCCGCCAATCTGCACCTCGCCAACACCTTGCACTTGGGAGAGCTTTTGCTCAACCGTTGTTGAGGCAATGTCATAGAGCTGACCTTGCGACAGCGTGGCCGACGTCAATGCGAGCGTCATAATCGGCGCATTGGACGGATTCGCTTTTTTAAAGGTCGGATTGTTACGCAGCCCGCTAGGCATCATCGCTCGCGCAGCATTAATAGCGCCCTGCACGTCGGTCGCCGCGCTATCAATATCGCGACTCAAATCGAACTGTAAAGTGATCCGTGTCTGCCCAGTCGTGCTGCGTGAAGTCATCTCTGTGACCCCAGCGATG
>JAURZO010000121.1 GCA_030653405.1 Zwartia sp.
CTCGAGCAGATCAAGCCGCGCGTGTTGATTGGTCAGTTTGGTGGTGCGGCGGGCACGCTGGCGTCATTGGGTGACCAAGGCCTGGCAGTGCAAGAAGCGCTCATGAAAGAACTGGGTCTGGGCAATGCGCCTGTCACGTGGCATGTGGCGCGTGACGGTCTGGTCGAGACTATCCAGTTTCTTGCACTGATTACAGGCTCGCTTGGGAAAATCGCACTTGACATTATGTTGATGATGACCAATGAGTTGGCTGAGGCGTTCGAGCCCTTTGTAAAAGGTCGTGGCGCCTCAAGCACGATGCCCCAGAAACGTAATCCAATCTCTTGCGAGCTGATGCTCAGTGCCTCTAAAGCGGTTCGCCAACACGCAGGCCTGGCGCTCGACGCCATGGTGCAGGACTTTGAGCGTGCGACTGGGCCTTGGCATATTGAATGGTCGGCGATTCCGGAGTCGTTCGTGCTGACGGCGGGTGCGCTCAAGCAAGCCAAGTTTATGCTCGGCGGCCTTGAAGTCGACACCAAGCGCATGCTCAAAAACCTGGATCTGTCAGGTGGTTTGATTGTGGCTGAAGCGGTCATGATGGGACTCGCACCGCACATTGGTCGTCAGACTGCACACGATGTGGTGTATGACGCCTGTCGTATCGCCGCGACGCAAGGCAAAAAACTCGCCGAAGTGCTCTACGAGGACCCTGCGGTCAACGGCAAGCTTGATCGGGCGATGATCGACCGCCTGTGTGATCCTGCGAACTACCTTGGCGCAGCACCGCAAATGGTGGATCGCATGCGTGCGCACAAACAATGAGAGTGATTCAGGCGAGTGATGTCGTTAAAAGCATTGCTGACGCGCTCCAGTACGTCAGCTACTACCACCCTGCTGATTTTGTTCAGGCACTGAAAAGTGCCTATGAAAAAGAGACCTCTGCACCGGCTCGCAATGCGTTGTTGCAGCTCTTGGTCAACAGCAAGCTCAGTGCGCAGGCGCACCGACCCGTCTGTCAGGACACTGGTGTTGCCCATGTTTTTTTTAAGATGGGCATGGACGTGCGGATCGATGCACGTGAACGCACGGTCACGCCGAGTCTGCAGATGCTCGCCAACGAGGGTGTTGCGCAAGCCTACTTATTTGCAAAAAACCCCTTGCGCGCCTCGATGATTCGTCAGCCTCTGGGACAACGTAAAAACACAGGTGACAACACGCCGGCCATTGTGCATGTCGAACTTGTTGAGGGTGATGGCTTTGAGGTAATCGCGGTGGCAAAAGGTGGTGGGGGCGATGTGAAAGCGCGCTACGCCATGCTGAACCCCAGCGACTCTGTCGCAGACTGGGCGGTCAGTCAGCTCCCCGGAATGGGGGCGGGATGGTGCCCGCCAGGCGTGTTGGGTCTTGGCATTGGCGGCACACCCGAGCAAGCGATGTTGATGGCCAAGCGCGCGTTGTTTACACCGATCAATATTCAGACACTCAACACTAAATCCGAGCTGGATGAGGTTGAAAAATTGCGCCTCGAGGTGTTTGATCGTGTCAACGCACTGGGTATCGGTGCGCAAGGCCTCGGTGGTGATGCGACCATTCTTGACGTGAAAATCGAGACCGCGCCCTCGCATGCCGCCTTGTTGCCCGTGGCACTCATGCCGAATTGCGCGGCGACGCGGTTTATTTCTTTTTCATTGGATGGTTCGGGGCCTGCGGTGTTTAATCCCCCCGATCCGAGCGTCTGGGAGGGGATCCCCACCGAGATGCCGACCTCTGATGGTCGCCGTGTCGATTTGGATACGTTATCCCCCGAGGAGGTGCGGACCTGGAAAGCGGGTGAGCTCCTGCTGCTTTCAGGCAAACTCTTAACGGGACGCGATGCTGCGCACAAGCGGATGGCAGATACACTCGCACGAGGTGAAGCTTTACCAGTACCGCTTAAAAATCGGGCGATTTATTACGTTGGTCCGGTTGATCCGGTCGAAGGCGAAGCCGTCGGACCCGCGGGTCCAACCACCTCGACACGCATGGATAAGTTCATGCCAGCGTTGCTTGAGCAGACCGGCTTGCTTGTCTCCGTCGGCAAAGCCGAACGCGGCCCACTCGCCATCGATGCAATCAAAAAATCGGGTACGGCCTATCTGGTAGCGGTGGGTGGTGCGGCATACCTGGTCTCCAAGGCCATCGAGTCGGCACGGGTACTGGCTTATGAGGACTTAGGGATGGAGGCGATCTATGAGTTTGTCGTGCGCGACATGCCTGTCACGGTTGCAGTCGATGCCCGCGGCAGAACCATCCACTGGATGAGTGCTGAAAGAGCCTGATACGCCTTATGCGTTTTGTGACGAATGAACGGCTGAGCGCTTTAATGGCCGAGTGCCTCAGGGCGCTCAGCCAAGCTCATACCATGCCTGGATGATCGACCAGGCTTGCTCGGCTGATTCGACAATCGTGACGATTTTCAGGTCGTCTTCATCGATTAAGCCGGATTCGATTAGCAGATCAAAACGAATCATGGTGCTCCAGTATTCATGTCCAACCAGCACCACGGGCATGGGCTCCACTTTTTTAGTCTGCACGAGCGTCAGCACCTCGAAGAGCTCATCAAAAGAGCCAAAGCCACCTGGGTACACCACGATGGCCCTCGCCCGCAGCATAAAGTGCATCTTACGCAGCGCGAAGTAGTGAAATCTGAAGCAAAACCGCGGGGTGATGTAGGGATTGGGTGCTTGTTCCCGAGGCAAGCTGATGTTCAGCCCAATCGAGCTGTCGCCTGCTTCGGAGGCGCCTCGGTTAGCGGCCTCCATAATGCCCGGTCCCCCACCTGTGCAAATATGCAGGCGACAGTTTTTCTCGGTTTGTTTGCCATTGTATTGACCCACCAGATGACCAAACTGTCGCGCCGACTCATAGTGCGCGCTGGTTTTCAGGGCGAGAGATGCCTTGGCGCGTTGCGCATCCGTGTTCGCCTCCTGTTCTAGTTTCAGTGCATCGTCTTTGCTCACAAAACGCGCAGAACCAAAAACGACAATCGTGTGATTGATACCGTGATCACGCAAAATCAGATCAGGCTTCAAAAGTTCCAGTTGAAAACGTATGCCACGGACCTCGGGGCTGTTGAGAAAGTCTTGATCGGCGAAGGCGAGCTTGTAGGCATGCCCTTTTTCGCTTGGCGTGAATTGTTCTTCGAGCTCGACGGTCAGCTCGCCAGCGATCTTGGCGTTATTGGACGGAAGTTTAGGTGCCATGCCGTTGCCTGAATAAAAGCCTGAGTGATGAAACTGATAAAGCAAATAAGACAAATAGAAAAAGGCGTTGAGTCCACATCGGATGGGACATGCCTTTCTGACCTAATATATTCTAAAAATACGATCATCACCTACAAAGGATACGAGCATGAAGTTGGTCAGTTATATCCATCAGGGAAAAAATTCATACGGTGCGTTGCGCGACGATGGCGGCATCGTTGATCTGGCTTCACGCATTGGGCATGACTATCCAACCTTGTTACAGTTGGTCCAGAAAAACGGTTATGAGGCAGCCGCACGTGCGATGGCCGGCGTGATCGCGGCGGATGTTCAGGAATCGGCCATCCGGTATTTGCCGCTATTTCTGGAGCCCGTTACGGTGCATTGCGTGGGACTGAACTACGCTGCCCATGCAGCCGAGGCGGGTCATAAGCTGCCTGAGTTTCCGCGCACGTTTATCAAAATACCTGCGGCACTCGTTGCTCACAACGAGGATTTTGAAAAACCAACGCTTTCGCCCGAGTTTGATTTCGAAGGTGAGATCGCAGTCGTGATCAGTCAGACGGCGCGCAAAGTCAAAGCAGAGGATGCCGCTCAATACATCGCGGGCTACACCTGCTTTATGGACGGTTCTGTCAGAGACTATCAGTTTCAACGCACGCTCGATCAGGGCAAAAACTTTTACCGCTCCAGCTCGATAGGTCCTGCTTTAGTGACGCCCGACGAGGTCGGACTGCTGGACCACCTGACACTGACCACGATTGTCTCGGGCGAGACGATGCAACACACTGCGTTCGACAATATGATTTTTACGATCCCTAAATTAATCGAATACATCTCCGGTTTTACTGAGTTGCACGCGGGTGATGTCATCGCAACCGGCACGCCGGAAGGGGTGGGTTTTAGTCGAACACCACCTCGATTCTTGCAAAAGGGCGATTACGTAGAGGTCATCATTGATAAAATAGGGACTCTTCGTAACAAAGTTTCTTAGCAAAATGACAATCAGCGATCCACAGTATTCGCAGTCAAGCATCCTTGACCCGGTTGCACTGACTGCTGGTCCGGTGGGGCACGGTTCAACGCGAGTGTTGATGCTTGCTGCGATTGGCGTTGTATTCGGTGATATTGGTACGAGCCCTTTATATGCCCTCAAAGAGAGCTTTAGCCCCGAACACGGTATTCCTTACACGCCCGAGGCCGTACTTGGCATTTTGTCGATGATGTTCTGGGCTGTGCTGTTGATCGTCACCCTGAAATATGTCGTGATCGTCATGCGTGCCGATAACAGGGGTGAGGGCGGCGTACTTTCGCTAATGGCACTTGCATTACGCTCGCTCAAGGGCAAAGGTCGACCTCATTTGGCGGTCATGATGCTCGGCATGTTTGGTGCATGTATGCTTGTCGGCGAATCTGTTATTACGCCGGCAATCTCTGTGCTGTCCGCAGTAGAGGGTCTCGAGATCATTGCTCCTGATCTGAAGCAGTTTGTGATACCAATTACGCTCACGATTTTGGTCATATTATTTTTCATACAGAAAAAAGGTACGGCAGCTGTCGGGAAATTGTTCGGTCCGATCACACTTTTATGGTTTTTGTCTGTCGCGGCACTCGGTGTTTTAAACATCTTGAGGCAACCTGAAATTTTCATGGCGATCAATCCTTTATACGCCATTGATTTTATACGCGAGCACACGCTTCTAGCCTTTATTGTTCTGGGTTCCGTGGTCCTTGTTGTGACAGGTGTCGAAGCGCTGTATTTGGACATGGGCCACTTTGGTAAAAAGCCTGTGCGCTATGCGTGGTTGTTCATTGTCATGCCATGTCTGCTTTTATGTTACTTCGGTCAGGGCGCATTGCTGATGACTGACCCATCCGCAATCCGCAACCCCTTCTTCTTGATGGTACCGAGCTGGGCCCTGATTCCTATGGTGATATTGGCCACCAGCGCAACAGTGATCGCCTCTCAGGCTGTTATTTCTGGTGCGTATTCTTTAGCTAATCAGGCGATACTGCTGGGGTTCTTACCACGGATGAATATCAAACATACATCCGAAGCTGAGCAGGGTCAGATATATATCCCAGTCGTGAACTGGGCCTTACTCGTGATGGTATTGTTCACTGTCATTGAGTTTAGAGAGTCAACGAACCTTGCTGCTGCTTACGGCATATCGGTCACCACAACGATGCTCATTACAACCCTGTTGGTCGCGGTCGTGATGATTCGTGAGTGGAAGCTCAACCCTTTTATTGTCGCTGCGTTTCTAGTAGTTTTTCTAGTGATCGACCTCGCATTTTGGACAGCGAATTTAATCAAACTTAAAGACGGAGGATGGTACCCGCTCTTTTTGGGCATTGGTTGCTTTACATGTCTGATGACCTGGTACACGGGACGTCGCCTGTTAAGGGATAAGCTGATCGATGGTTCAATCCCGCTTGCCGATTTTGTGACGAGTATTTTGGCGTATCCGCCTCACAGGATTGATGGCACTGCGGTATTTCTGACTGCTCACGTAGACCATACGCCTGCGACGATGCTGCACAATCTCAAGCACAATAAGGTGTTGCATAAGCGAGTGTTTTTTATCAAATTAAGCACTTGGGATGTTCCCTACGTCAATGACGCAGAGCGTTTGCAGCTTAAAGAGTTAGGCAAAGATATTTACGTTGTTCGCGCAGTGCACGGTTTTAAAGAAACACCGGATATCAACGCCGTATTAGCACTTATTACCGCTAAGTACGGCCTCGAGTTTGATGAGATGGACACGTCGTTTTTCTTGGCGCGCGATACGATTGTTCCGAGTAAGTTGCCAGGCATGGCGTTGTGGCGGGAAAAGCTTTTTTCCTGGATGTATCAAAATGCCGCCAAGCCCTCTGACTTTTTCAAGATCCCGCCTAACCGCGTGGTTGAGCTCGGCGCCAAAATCGAAATTTGAAGGCAAACAGTTGGCAACCACTCAAGGCGCGAACGACAACGCGCCTTGAGTTTTAACGACTCTGTGGCATCGCGTACAAATCAATATGCCCAATTTCACAGGTTTGGGCCTGGCGCCTCTTTAGGCTCCAGGCTTGGACGATATCGGCATCCACCAGACCTGTCTCCTTGACGGCAGCCGCGCTACCGGTGGCCAGTTGCTCAATCAGCGTACGATCTTGATCATTCAACTGCCAGGGGCTTGAGGCGCACAGCACTTCAAAGTCTCGCTGCTCCAGCAGTCCCTTCATGATCCCCGCGGCAGTGGGTCCGGCCGCAGCGCCAAAACCTTTGTCAGTCTGTTGGTGATGATGGAATGCTTTTAAAATCGCCGCATCACTCGGATCTGGCGGACTCCACTTTTCTATACCGTCGTAGGTCAACACTGTGTAGAGGGGCACAGACAAGGCATGACAAAATCGCTTGAGCCAGTTTTCAGCCACTAAATCAAAAAATGCCGCAGCTGTGATCAGATCGGCGGGCTCAGACAACACCGCTTCGATGTTTTCAGAAAGATCCTCGCAACGGAAATCGACTGTGATGTGCTTGCCAAGCTTGTTGATTGAAAGTGCCGCGATAGGCTGAACAGTCGAAGCTGCATCGTGCATACGCGTCTCAATGACTTCATCTGCCCACTCAATCAGGGTGTCGCGCGCCGCCGCGAGCAATGCCGGATCGTAATCAACGAGTGTCCAATGCTGTGCCGCAGGCAATTGTGGCGCCAGGGCGCGCAAGTTTGATCCAGAACCCGAGCCGAGATCCACCAGGCGAACTGGGGCGGTGCGTTGGCGTGCAATGCCCTCAAGGTAGGTGACTACCTTTGTTTGCAAGACATGATCGCGGGCGCGGTGGTCCGCAGGTTCGCGCAGAGCGAGCCATTGCGCAGAAAATCCAGTCATTGTTGATCCATGTAAATAAGGTCTGTGTGATGGCTACTGTTGCTTCGCGGTTGGATTGAATTGCTGATTCACAATCTCAGTGAAGCGACCGCCTTGGGAGTAGAGTGCGTCGAACGTACCACCTTCAATCACGGTGCCCGCATCCATCACCAAGATCATATCCGCCTGTCGGATTGTGCTCAGCCGGTGGGCAATGACGAGAGTGCTGCGTGTGCGTGTGACTTCATCCATGGCTTTGAGCAGGCTGATTTCAGTCGCACTGTCTAGCGCACTGGTGGCTTCATCCAGAATCAGCATCGGTGGATCCTTGAGCAAGACCCGCGCGATCGATAAGCGCTGCCGCTCTCCGCCTGACAGGCTTCGGCCCCGCTCGCCGATGATGGTGTCAAAGCCCTCGGGCTGGCGAGTAATGAAATCTAGCGCTTGTGCGCGGGCGCAAGCCTCGCGCATGTCTTGCTCTGTTGCGTCAGGAGAGCCAACGCGAAGATTTTCAGCGATGGAGCGGTTAAACAATAAGGGCTCTTGAAACACCACACCGATGTTGCGGCGAAGGGCGGTCAGTTGAAACGTTCGGATATCTCGACCATCAATCGTGATCTGACCTGACTGGGGATCAAAGGCGCGATAGAGCAGGCTGAGTGCGGTGGACTTGCCAGCACCTGAGGTGCCGACCAGAGCAAGGGTCTGCCCTGGCTCGACGGTAAAACTCAGATTCTGCACTGCAGGACGTTGACCGTCATAGGAAAAACTGACGTTTTTAAACTCAATCAGTCCTGAACACCGTCCCGGATCCACGGCATTTGGCAGATCCTGAATTTCGGGAGCCGTGTCGAGCACACCAAAAAACTCTTTGAGCCGCGGCGCGTCCATCGACAGCCTGTTTGTGAAGGCGACGACTTGCTCCAGGCGGCCGATGACCATACCGGCAAAAGCAATAAACGTGACGATTTCACCGATCGTGATGAGTGATTTTGTATAGAGCCAGGCACCTAGAATCACAATGCATAAAATACTGAGTGTCGTGGCCGAGCGGGTCAGTACTGTGACGATCGCCCACCAAGACAGGACAGGAAGTTGTGCACCCAACACGCGCTGACTGATACTGCGCAAGGCTTTGACCTCGGTCTGAATACGCGAAAAACTCTGCACGAGCGCGATATTGCCTAGGGTATCGGAGGCCAGTTCGGCCAAATCGGAGTGATGGCTTTCCACTTGCTGTTGGAGCTTTTGTGTTTTACGTAAGATCACGTTCGTCAAAATCCCAAACAGCAGGCACAGCACAATCAACACAATCGCAAGTTGCCAGTTGATGTAAAGCGCAAGCGGGAGAAGAACGATCAGCGAGACGATCGCAGCCAGATGTTCGCGAAAAAAACTCAACCAGAGCCACCACAGTGTGTCTGTGCCCTGGAGCATGATTTTCATCAGTCGACCTGAATGGGTGCGCGACTGTTGTGCGAGGGGCAAGTGCAACACGTGTTCAAAATACTCACCAAACACGGCATGGCGCCGACGGTGCGCGAGACGATCTGAAAACAACGCGACGAGTGTCGAGCAGATGATGGTAAACAACCCAAAGCCTGTCCATAAAAGCAGCAGCGGCCAGACTCCACTCCAGATGGCTTCGGGCTCATTACTCGGGGTGCGCGATAACGTGTCAATCACACGGCCAAACAGCACCGGCTCGGCGAATAGCGCCATTGCCAACGCGACGTTGGCAAACGCAAGGATCCAACCGAGCCGACGGTCCGATCCCAGCTTGTCCAGCACGCGTGCATAAAGGCGGAAAAAGTTCATGGATGCCAGAGGAGTTTGAACGAGGCGATGGACAAGGCTATGGGCGAGACGCTGGATCAGAGGGCTTGGAAAAACCTGGGCTCTGAACCGGCAATGCCTTGAGGTGAAGCGCCAGCAAGGCCTCGGGAGGCGCAATTTCTTCAGGTAAAGAGAGTAAACGTCGCTGCATCATCAGACGTCCAAGCCAAGGTTGTGAGGTGAACACGGCGATTGGAATCGCAAGCAACAACCCGCTGAAAAATATCATGCCGTAAGCAAGCAGAGGGGCGTTTGTTGCATACAGCGTAATCGCCAAGACGAGTCCGAGCAAGGTGTGGGGCCAGAACTGCTTGATCGCGTCAGAGAGCGGGACGGAATGGTCGTCACGCGTTTGGCTCGTCCATCCGCCTTTGCGCCCCATCAAAAGTCCCGCCATAAACATGGTGTGATTCAGCCAGGTGATGGGTGTCATCAAAATCGAAAACAGCAACTCCAGCGTCAGGCTGAGTGCAAATCTTCCTCCACCTCCAAAGCGCTGTCTTTCCTCTTTGCGCAGCAAGACATCCAGAGCCCCGGCGATCTTGGGCAGATACCACATGATCAAGGTCAATACCAACAGGGTGAGTGCGAGATCTCCGTCGGGCATGCCTGTTGGCGCAGTGGAGAAGCCTGCGACCATCGTCAATAAGATCATCAAGGCGATCCAGGCAGGGGAGCCTAAGAACATAAAAATCGCCAGCGTGAGCTGGTAACGGCTCATGAGTTTAAGTTTAGGTAGCGTCAGTAAGTGCACGTATTGCAAATTGCCTTCGCACCAACGCAGATCGCGGCGAATGTATTCGCTGAGCGTTGTTGGGTTTTCTTCCCAGCTTTCGTCTTCTTGTGGAAACACCCTGACATCGAAACCGGCGCGACGCATCAGAACAGCCTCGATCTGATCGTGACTCAGGATGTGACGCGTACCGCCATCGCGCGTGCGCAAGACAGGCAAGGCGCAGTGTTCGATAAAAGGAGCCAGTCTGATGACGGCATTATGACCCCAGTAGGGACCGCAATCGGATTGCCACCAAGCCGAACCCATGGTGTAGGAGCGCATACCCAGACGCATGCCGTATTGAAAGAGCCGGGTAAAGGCACTGGTGGAGGGGAGCCCGACCACCAGGCCTTGCAAAATCCCAAGACGTGGGTTGGCTTGCATCATCCGAACCAGTCGCACGATGGCGCCGCTGGTCATGAAGCTGTCGGCATCCAGCGTGAGCGCGAACGCATGCTGATCACCCCAGCGTTTACAGAAATCCTCGATGTTGCCGGCTTTGTAGCCAGCGTTATCATCGCGGCATCGATAGGTGATGGCGATTTGGCCAAGCCAGCGTTGTTGCATTGAACCAAAACACGCCTGCTCTTGCGCGGCGATCGCGACATCGTTGGTATCGCTCAGGACGTAAATATGAAAATGCTCTCCGATCCCGGGTGCCGCAAGTCCGTGGAGCATGGTCTCGAGATTGCGCTCAAGTCTCTCCGGTGTTTCGTTACGAATACAAAGAAGAATCGCGGTGGAACAGGTCAGCGGCTCAGTGTCTGTGATGTCCATCTCTGACGGTAGGACCGCGGCAGTGGGGTTTGTCGATAGCTGGCACAATAAAAGACCGATGATCGCATTCCAGAAACCAACCACCATCCAGGGTAAAGTCAGGGCGAATAGCACCATTAAGACGACATACAGTGCGGCTGGAGTATGAGGCGCAAGAGTCTGATGCATCAGCCAGAGCATGAACAGGCCGGTAGTCAGTGCGAGCGTTGAAAAAACGATACGACGTGCCGAGATGGCACGTTTAGAAGGGTTATTGACGAAGGTGTTCAAGTTACGGCCTCTGGCTCACTTATACTGTAAGGATTGCCTGCGCAGTATAGGGCAGCGCGCTCCCTTTATTTGAAAAAACCTAGGATTTACCCGTGGCAATTGATCAGCCTCAATCTCCCGAGCTCACAGTGAGTCAGGCGCTTTGGTACGTCGCCCCGGAACATGCCGAATTACGCGAAGAAGCGCTTGCGCACCCGTTAAACGGGATGGTGCAGGTTCGTTCTGTTTTTGGCGCACTGAGTCGCGGCACCGAATCACTCGTTTTTAGAGGGCAGGTTCCGGAGTCCGAGTATGGACGCATGCGTGCGCCATTTATGGAAGGTGACTTTCCATTTCCTGTGAAATACGGTTATTCAAATGTCGGGCGCGTCGAGCTCGGCCCATCAGCATTGATGGGCAAGTTGGTGTTTAGTTTGATGCCGCATCAGACGGTTTTTCAGGCTAGTCCTGATGCCTTAGCGATCGTCCCCGACGATGTGCCGGCTTCTCGTGCGGTGCTTGCCGCAAATATGGAAACAGCGCTGAACGCTGTTTGGGATGCCGCTCCCGGCCCGGGCGACCGCATCGCAGTGATCGGTGGGGGGGTGGTGGGATCTTTGGTGGCTTACCTGTGCGGTCATTTGCCGGGCGCCGAAGTCACCCTCGTGGACATCAATGCAGACCGTGCGGGTATCGCACTCGTACTGGGTGTGAAGTTTGCCACGCCCGAGAATGCGCCTGCCGATTGCGATGTCGTGATTCACTGTAGTGCGAGCTCAGCCGGGTTGTCGACGGCGCTGGCATGCGCCGGAGAAGAAGCCACCGTACTCGAACTCAGCTGGTATGGGTCTGCCGCAGTCAGCGCCCCGTTGGGTGGCGCCTTTCATAGCCGCCAGATCAGGCTGCAGTCTAGTCAGGTCGGACATATTTCCGCTTCGCGGCGCCCGCGCTGGACCTATCGCCGTCGACTGAACGCGGCGCTTGCCATGCTCAATGATTCTCGGTTGGATGTATTGTTGGCGCCAGCCGAGGACTTTGCTCGCCTACCTGCCCGTTTGTCCGAAATTCTTGGCCGTCAAAGCACTGTGCTTTGCCAGCTCATTCGTTACCCTTAAGGAGTTACCGTGTTTACAGTTGAAGTGCGTGACCACATCATGATTGCCCACTCGTTTCGTGGCGATGTTTTTGGGCCTGCCCAGGCGTTGCATGGCGCGACCTTTGTGGTCGATGCGGCTTTTATTTCCTTAGAACTGGATGCGAACGGTATCGTTGTGGATATCGGGCGAGCGCTTGATCTGCTCAAAGCGACGCTGAAGCCTTTGAATTACTCCAATTTGGATGATCATCCAGCGTTCAAGGGGGTCAATACGACCACTGAATTTTTAACTAAATATATTTTTGACCAATTGGCGAGTGCCGCGCGCAGTGGCGGTCTGGGGCGCGAGGGCAGCGAGCTGCATGCGATCCGCGTGACGATTTCCGAGTCTCACGTGGCACGCGCCTGGTATGAGGCCGCGATTCATTGAAGTCGTTGATCTTTGCCTATCCCGGCGACTTATCGACGCCAACCGGAGGCTACATCTACGATCGGCGCATTTTCGCCGGGCTCGAACAGATGGGTTGGCATGTTCAGCGTGTGAGCTTGGGAGAGGGCTTTCCTTTTCCTGGAACTGAGACGGTCGAGCGCGCGCGTCAGACCTTGCTCGAGCTGACGCCAGGCATGCCGATTGTGATGGACGGTCTGGCGTTGGGCGTGTTGCCGGAGCTGATCGCCGAAGTGGCGCGACGTCATCCAGTGATCGCGTTGATTCATCATCCTTTGGCCTTTGAGTCCGGGTTGAGCCACGAGCGTGTCGCAGCGTTCATGGCAAGTGAAACGCGTGCACTGAGCTTTGCCGTACAAGTGATCGTCACGAGCCCGGCGACCGCTCGGGATCTTGTGCAGTCTTTCGGTGTGCCTCCTGAAAGGATTCAGGTGGTTCTTCCCGGCACGGCCCCGGCTGTGTTGGTGAGAGAGCGTCATCCTGCGACTGCGGATCTGAAGAAACCCCTAAATCTGCTGTCCGTCGGATCGATCGTTCCGCGCAAGGGTTTCGATGTGCTGTTGGCGGCTTTGCAGCCACTGGCCGCGCTTGACTGGACTTTAACGATCGCAGGCGATGCGACGCGCGATGCCCACGCGCCCGCACAGCTTTTTAGAGACATTACCCGATTTGGTTTTGAGAATCGTGTGCACGTGCTTGGAGCCGTGGATGATGAGCGGCTTGAGTCCTTGTATCAACAGGCAGATGCTTTTGTGCTTGCTTCGCGGTTTGAGGGCTATGGGATGGCTTACGCTGAAGCGTTGGCGCGCGGTTTACCGGTGATCGGCACGACCGGCGGCGCGATTCCCGAGACTGTGCCCAGCAATGCTGGCTTGCTCGTGGCGCCTGACAATGTTGAAAGTTTGACTGAGGCTCTCCGCAGGCTCATGCAGGATGCCGAGTTACGCAGTCGCTTATCGATGGGAGCGCGCGAGGCGGCCTTGCGTCAGCCGACTTGGCAAGACTCCACGGAGCGTTTCGCCGCTGCGTTATCTCGCGTCGTCAACGTTTCCTGAGCTAGGTGATTTTCACACGCTGACTGCTGAGGTCACAATCAAACAGCACTTCGTTGCCGAGTAAATGTGTTTGAACATCTAGGCGCAGAGCTTGATCCATATGCTCGATCGCGGGTAAGTTAAAACTCGCACGACCGGATCCCATAATGATCGGAGCAACAATCATATGCAGACGATCCAGACAGTCTGATTGCAGAAAGCGCGATACGGTTTCCGCGCCACCTTCGATGAGAATCCTGTGCAGACCGATGGCGCTGAGGTTTTTCAAAATTGCTGCTGGCTCGATGCGACCCTCGCTGGCAGGTAAGGCCATGACCTCTACACCCGCAGGAGCCGCGACGTCCAGACCCTCTGCGACAATCCATATTCTTCTCGCACCATCGTCGAGCCAAATTCGTGCATCCGAACTCAGTCGGCCTTTGGGATCAATCACGACCCGGGCGGGGTGTCGGCCTCTCACCAGTCTGACATTCAGTTGTGGGTCGTCGGCCAGCACCGTACCAACCCCGACAACAACAGCATCGAGCAAGGCGCGAAGCTGATGAAGATGGGTCAAACCCGAAAGTCCATTAATGTATTTGGATTGGCCTGTGACAGTGGCGATGCGACCGTCAATCGTCTGTCCGAGTTGTCCCACTACTAGCATGGTGTCCACAACCCCATGTCTGAGAGGTTCAAACACTGCCTGTAACGCAGAGGGGCTAAGTGGCTGAGTACTAAAGAACGTCGAAATAAACCTATCCCACTGATCAGGAGACTCAGTGTCGGCCAGGGTGGGTTCGAGTGCCGGGTGTTGTGCCAAAGAGACCAAAGTACAAAACGTCCCATAAGAGGTTGCAAAATAGGTGTATTCCATTAGGGAATTACCATACGGTGTCATAATATATCGATATGTGGCTCAATCCCTTAGTTCCTTTAATGGTGTGGGTAATCAGTCTGATCTGCGCCAGTACAGTTCGCCCTCATTGATGTCGCAATACCCAGAAGCTTAACTTTTCTTAGCTAAATTCACTTCCGCGATGCTTGACCCCCTAATTGAAGTTGATCGTGCTATCTCCGAACTGCGACGCGGTGCTTTAGTGCGCGTGACCGATGGACACCGCAGTCTGATGATGTTGGCCGCAGAAGCGTTAACGCCAGCACATCTGGAGATGTTGGCCCTCTCTGGCTCTGACTCGGACGCTGGTTCGCCGGAGCTTGTGATGACAGGTACGCGTGCCAACGTGGTGGGGATAGACAAATCTGACCGGGCAGCCTGCGTGGTTTCTCACCCTCAGGGTTTGGATCTCGCAACAATCGAGTATTTGGCAAATCCTCTCGCAGTATTAATGAGTCGACCGAATTTGACAGGGTTGGTGATCAACGATGCGGATGAGTTGGCGCGCTCCTGTGTCACGCTCTCCAAATTATCCAGACTTTTACCTGCCGCTTTGGTGGTCGAGGGGCAGGGTACGCCTGACACACTGAGTGTCCGTGCCAGCTCCATCGAAGCCTACATGAACAATGCCGCAAACTCACTCACGCTGGTGAGTCAGGCGCGTGTGCCGTTGGAAAACGCTGAAAATGCCAGGATCGTTGCCTTCCGTCCGCGTGATGGTGGGATCGAGCACTTGGCTATCATGGTCGGCAATGTCAATACTTCAGAGCCCGTCTTGATTCGGTTGCATTCCGAGTGTTTTACGGGCGATCTTGTGGGTTCTTTGCGTTGTGACTGTGGCAACCAGTTGCGCGGTGCGATTGGTGAGATGTCCAAGGCAGGTAGCGGCATTCTGCTCTATCTCGCCCAAGAAGGGCGTGGCATTGGCTTGGCCAATAAGTTGCGCGCCTATCAGTTGCAGGATGCAGGTTTCGATACTGTCGATGCCAATTTACAACTTGGTTTTGATTCAGACGAGCGTAATTATTTACCGGCTGCACAGATGCTCCGTATGCTTGGTGTGAGTCGCGTCAAACTGATGACAAATAATCCAACCAAGGTGGCGGCTTTAGCCAAACATGATATCGAGGTGGTTGAGCGCGTGCCGCATATTTACCCCTCCAATCAGCATAACGATGGCTATCTTCGGACCAAGGCCGCTAAAAGCGGCCACATGTTCGAGTTTTAAAACGACGTCATACAAGGTGGTGAAATGGTCCATAAGATCGCTCCAGGCCCGAAGGCCACGCTGCCTTTTTTTCGTCAGGTCAGTTTGATCGGCGCGTGCCTGTCTGTCCTTTTTCTGGCGGGTTGTGCGCAAGTTTCAAGCGTTAAACCCGGGACCCCAATCGCCGAGGTACTCAAACAGTATGGTCGACCCGCTGTGAGTTGTCCTGCCAGAGATGGTGGCAAGCGCATGGTATGGACCCAGCAGCCGCAAGGCGAGACGGCATACGCACTCCATGTGACGAAGCAAGGTCTAGTCGACGCACCCCAACAGGTACTGACAGAAAGCAGTTTTAGTGTGCTTGGCAATGGCGAAGTCTGGACACGCGAACGTGTGCATTGTCAATTTGGTCCCCCAGCGAACATTACTCGTGATGCCTGGGGTGATGATCATCAGTGGATTTGGGGCTATCGCTACATGCGCGACGAGGGTGATGCTCAAATGATGTATGTCTACTTGGGCAATGATGGCGCCCAAGTGACCAAATATCGTTCGCTGCCCGACCAAGAGCGAAATGATGAGTTTGCGGGTGGCTGGGCTTTATAAGCCCTTCGATCCAGGCGCTTGATTCAAGCGCCTGGATAAATTTCAAGCGCTTGGATAAATCGGTGGATGCGTCACGATCGATTTGAGCTCGGGTCGCGCCTCGCGCAGTTTACTCATGTCCGGAGTTGGGCGTTTGAGCTCGGGATTTAAGTTGAATGCTTGCTCGAGTGCATGCGCAGCAGCCATGACATGTCCGTCACCATACAGTTTTCCAGTGATCTGTAAACCAAAGGGCATGCCCTGCTCATCACGTCCGCATGGCAGTGAGATGGACGGATTGGTTGACATGGTCACCACATAGGTCAGCGCAAGCCAGTGGTAGTAATTCTTCATTTTCTGACCATCAACCTCGTGCGCATAAAGCTGTGTCCACGGAAAGGGAGAGACGGGGACTGTTGGAGAGATGATCAAATCGTATTGGTCAGTCGCGGCCGCAAACTGACGCATGATGCGTGTTTGTTCTAAATGTGCCCAAGCGCGGTCTTCGAGCGTAATCGCCGAGGCGATCTCCATGTTGGCGCAGATATTGGGTCCAAGCGTCTCGGGATTTTTGCGCCATGTTTCAGAGAATGAGGCGACGTAATTTTCCGCACGCAAAATATCGAAAGCACGATCCACTTCTGTGCAGCGCAAGTCAACGGGCTCGCAGACCTTTACCATGGGAGCAATTGCTTTCATGCGCGCACGAAAAACGCGTCTAATATCCTGATCGACGATACACACGCCAAAATCTTCTGTGAAGCCAATCCGTAGATTTGACAAATCAATATGAGGCATAGGCCAGATACTTGACTGATCGACGGGGTAGGCGAGAGGATCCATCGAGTCGCGTCCAAGGCTGCCCGCCATGAGAAACGCAGTATCGGCGACTGTTCGTCCCATTGGACCCAGTACCGAGATCACGGACCAACCGAGGGCACGCGCATCGTTCGGGACTGTGCCTGGTGAGGGACGCATGCCAACTACACCGCATAAGGCAGCGGGGATGCGCAGTGAGCCACCCGTGTCAGAGCCCGTGCAAATTGGCAACATGTCTGTCGCGAGTGCAGCGGCGGAGCCGCCAGAAGAGCCCCCCGCGTTGAGCGTTGGATTAAAAGGGTTACCCGTGGCACCCCAGACAGGATTCCGTGTATTCGCACCCGCACCCATATCCGGGACGTTGGTTTTCGCCGTCACGATTGCGCCAGCTTGTCTCAGACGCGAGACCAGGCTGTTATCGCGCGTCGGCATATGGCCACGCCGCCCGATGTTGCCCCAAGTGGTCAACAAACCTTTGGTTTCCTGCAGGTCTTTGACGCCCAAGGGCAAACCGTGCAGCAAGCTCAAGGGATCGCCACGCATCACGGCAACCTCAGCCTGCTTGGCTGATTCGCGTGCGCGTTCATAATCCGTCGCGGTCACAGCATTGATCGCCGGGTTAAAGCGATCAATCTGTGCGATGCAAGCCTCCATCAACTCTACCGGGGAGATCTGTCTTGCGCCGATTAGGCGGCGTAACTCAATGGCAGATAGTTCAGGCAGGTTCATGGCGCTTGCGATCCTATAGCGAGAAGGGCTTAATGGGTATTCATGAGCGTCTTTTGCAGCTCATTGATGGCCATGTGAGTATAGTCTTTGCTCATTTCGCTGACGACGATCTTTGATACGCTTGCTGGTAGATGTTTGCGAATCTCGCCAAGTGCATGGGGAGGCGCGATCAGAACTAATTCCTTGCAAGCACCTTCCTGGACGTCACGGGCTAAATGCTCAACCATAGCTTTCAAGAATTTATCTTCCGCGACTTGATGCAGGTCGGTGGATTCCAATGCCGATTTGGCATGACCGGAGTTGCCACTCAGGCGTCCAGGCTGATCTCGTCCGATCTCGTGCGTGTGCTCGGTATGCTGATTGGTGCTGCGCACAAGAGTGAGCTTGACCTCACCGATTTCTCCAACGTTTTTGTACACATTCGCGCGACCACCATCTGCCACCACGACCCAAGCCTGTCTGCTAATAATCATTTGTCCACTCCAAAAGTAAAAAAGCTACGAACCATTCTAAGTGTAAGAAGCTGCCTTGTCTGCAATCAATGTCATTGCCGCTCAGGCTCGACGTGAGATAGATCAAGCGCGCACTTAATACCCATATAATGACCTAGCCTTTTAACGATCGGTACCGTCCGT
>JAURZO010000161.1 GCA_030653405.1 Zwartia sp.
GTGTATTGACGATTGGGTATTACGACAAACTGGGTCTACCCCGTCTCTCATAACCTCAACCACTCGAACCGCCCGGTGCGGACCCGCATGCCGGGTGGTGTGGCAGGGGCGCAATCAATTATGATTGCCCCCTATGCCGATTGCGGTGAGCCTTTATGATCTTGTACGCAGCGCTTAGTCATGTCGCCGTATCGTGACTGTAGATCCAGCCGGAGATTAATTTGCAGATTCAAGACGTGAAGTTGGCGGTAGTCGGACTCGGCTACGTAGGATTGCCCTTGGCGGTTGCGTTCGGCAAAAAGCGCTCGGTCATTGGCTTCGATATCAATGTGGCACGTATCGAGGCCCTTAAAAAAGGTCATGACCATACCCTTGAGTTGGACCGTGATGAGTTGGCGAGCGCGACTGGGTTGCGCTACACCTTCGAGCCTGCAGCGTTATCAGAGGCAAATGTTTTTATCGTGACGATGCCCACTCCAATCGATGAATTCAAACAGCCTGATCTCACACCTTTGATTCGTGCGAGCGAGACGATTGGTCATGCCTTAAAAGTAGGCGACCTCGTCATTTATGAATCAACGGTCTATCCGGGGGTGACAGAAGAAGTCTGCGTCCCCGTTCTGGAGAGGGTTTCTGGCCTGCGGTTTAATCAAGATTTTTTTGCGGGTTACAGTCCGGAGCGTATTAATCCCGGCGACAAAGAGCACCGAGTCACTTCCATTAAAAAAGTCACCTCAGGTTCAACGCCCGAGATTGCACAACTTGTAGATGCGTTATATCGCCAGATTGTGACGGCGGGGACACATTTGGCGCCTAGCATCAAGGTGGCTGAGGCAGCCAAAGTCATTGAGAACACTCAGCGCGACGTAAATATCGCACTCATTAATGAGTTTGCGAGAATCTTCAATCGACTAGGGATTGACACTGAAGCCGTACTCGCGGCAGCGGGGACCAAATGGAACTTTTTACCTTTTCGTCCGGGCCTGGTTGGGGGGCATTGTATTGGCGTGGATCCCTACTACCTGACTCATAAAGCGCAGTCGATCGGTTACTACCCAGAGATTATTCTGGCGGGCAGACGTATCAATGACAGTATGGGTAGCTACGTGGTCGCGCAGCTTGTCAAGGCCATGACAAGACGTCGTATCCATGTGGAGGGTGCGCGCGTCCTCGTGATGGGGCTGAGTTTTAAAGAAAACTGCCCAGACTTGCGTAACACACGCGTTGTTGATGTTGTACGAGAGCTCGAGGAGTACAACATTCAGGTCGATGTGTATGATCCATGGGTTGAAAGCAAGGAGTCATACGAGGAGCATCAGATCAACCCGATACAGACCCTGGAAAAAGGGGCCTACGATGCCATGATCCTCGCCGTGGCGCATCGCCAGTTTCGAGAAATGGGGATTGATGCGATCAAAGCACTCGGGAAGCCAGAGCATGTGCTCTATGATCTGAAATACATTTTCACTGCAGAACAAACAGACTTGAGACTGTAAATGCTCGTGTGGATCAACCGCCCGCGAGTTTGCGCACCCAATAGGCTGTTGATGGATCGTAAGGGCTGACGGCAGGATCACTCCCGAGCGCATCAAGGCGTCGCTCGATGTCACTTGCGACACGTTTTCCAAACTCAACGCCCCATTGATCAAAGGGGTTGATGCCCCAAAGCACGCCCTCAGTGAAGACCTTGTGTTCATACAAGGCGAGCAGGGCGCCCAGTTGCCTCGCTTCAAGTCGCGGCAGCACAATCAATGTAGAGGGTCGTCCACCGGGATGAACGCGATGTCGAGCAAGCAAGGCGGCTTTGGCTGGATCGCTTTCGCTTTTGCTCACCTCCTTGAGTGCCTCAGCAAAGGACTTGCCCTCCAGCAAGGCTGCGCGTTGAGCCAGGCAATTAGCGATGAGCAACCGGTGATGGCGTGTATGACGATGATCGGGTGTCGCGCACAAAATAAAGTCGACGGGAGCGCCCTGACTATCTTGATGCAGCCATTGAAAAAAAGTGTGCTGACTGTCCGTACCTGGCATCCCCCAGACGACGGGACTGCTCGGGACATCGAGAGCCGTGCCATCACGCAGCGTGGCTTTGCCAAGTGATTCCATTTCAAGCTGTTGCAGCCAAGGCACGAGATTGCTCAAACGGGCATCGTAAGGACATAGGGCAAAAGAGGCATAGCCCAGCACACTGCAGTTCGCCACGGCACTGAGTGCCATTTGAACTGGTGCGTTTTCTTCAATGGGGGCATTGAGAAAATGCGCATCCATCGCCTCAGCACCTGCGCGCATTTCCTTAAGCGCGTCGATACCCAACCCCAACGCGATCGGCAGTCCTATCGAAGACCACAGTGAATAGCGTCCACCCACCCAATCCCAGAATTGGAAAATACGATCATCACTAATGCCGTAATCACGGGCGGCCTGCGCGTTGGCGGTCACCGCAGCAAAGTGGTCAAGAGGATTCGCGACGCCTGACGCACGCAACCAGTCTATCGCGCAAGCAGCGTTGGCAAGTGACTCGATGGTTGTAAAAGACTTTGAAGAAATAATAACAAGCGTATCGTGTGCATCCAGGCCTTCCAGTGCCGCAGTGATGGCATGCGCGTCAACGTTTGAGGCGAAGCGAAGCGTGCGACGTGAGCCAGATCCGGCCAGAGAATGAAAGGCTAGCCGTGGTCCCCAGTCGCTTCCGCCAATCCCTAGATGCACGACATTACGGTATTGGTTGCGTGCGTTGACGCCCTCAACGAATTGAGTCAAACGCAAGCGTTCAGTCTCGATCGCCTCTGCGACAGGTGCAGGCGGCGTCGTGGCACGCAACGCGGTATGCCATGCGGCTCGATTTTCAGTCCAGTTGATCGCCGCGCCTTCAAACAAATCTCTGCGCAGCGCATCAAAATTTTGCTGCGCAAGCAGGGTGCGGGCGGCCTCGCTGAATGCCGGTGATGTTCTTTGGGTGGAGAGATCCACCTCTAGCCCCGCAGCAGAAATCACACGCAGTGAATCGGACTTGGCGGGACTACTTAACACGGCCTCGGAAAAAAGCTTCCAGGCGGGGCTGTTGGACAAAGAAGGCATCGGTGTCTTGGAGTGCAAGTATTTGTATAAAAAGGTTGTCGTAAAAGGTTGATCTGAACGCGACTCTAGAAGGGTAGCTTCACGTCTGGCGCGAGTGCGAGTAACTGCTCGCGAAAAATCGACTTTATGCGTTCGAGTGCTTCAGGCGTATCCCCCTCGAAGCGCAACACGACAACGGGTGTCGTGTTTGAAGCCCGAGCCAAACCAAAGCCATCGGGGTAGTCTGCGCGCAAGCCATCAATCTTAAAGACCTCGGCAGCACCGGTAAACACGCCCTCTGTTTGCAGTCGCTTGATTAAGGCGTGAGGCTCGCCTTCACGCATCTCGAGCTTAAGCTCAGGCGTGGAGACGCCTTGGGGGAGGGCTTCAAGCACGGCGGAGGGATTCGCATCTCTGGAAAGTATTTCCAATAATCGAGCCCCGGTATACAAACCGTCATCAAAACCGAACCAGCGTTCTTTAAAAAATACATGACCGCTCATTTCGCCTGCCAATGGCGCGCCGGTTTCGGCGAGCTTGGCTTTGATCAGAGAGTGACCGGTTTGCCACATGAGCGGTTTACCACCCGCGGCGCGCACCTGTTCCGCGACATGCCGGCTGCATTTGACGTCATAAATAATCGTTGCGCCCGGACAGCGTTGCAAGACATCGCGGGCATACAAAATGAGTTGACGGTCGGGCCAGATAATTTGGCCGGATTTTGTCACCACGCCAAGACGATCGCCGTCACCATCGAAAGCCAGGCCAATCTCACAGTCCGTGGTCTGAACACAATGGATCAAATCTTCAAGATTATGGGGGTCTGCCGGATCAGGATGATGATTGGGGAAAGTGCCATCCACCGTGCAGAAAAGCTCAGTGACTTCGCAACCCAGTCCTTGGAATAGCTTGGTGGCGACTGCGGCGGCGACGCCATTGCCGCAATCGATTGCGATTTTCATAGGGCGACTGAGTTTAATGTCACCAATCACCCGGGCAAGGTAGGGTGTCAGAATATCCACAGAGGAGGCCTGACCAGGCTTAGCTGTCACGGCAGGGCCGGCGGCAACCTCGTCGCGCAGCGCGAGAATAGCTTCACCATGGAGCGTGCCTCCGCCCATCATCATCTTAAAGCCGTTGTATTCGGGGGGATTGTGACTGCCCGTGACCGCGACACCCGAGCCCGTCTGAAGCGTGTAGGCAGCAAAGTAGACCAGGGGTGTGGGCACTTCACCGACATCGATCGTGTCAATGCCTCCATCTCGCATACCCTGCTGCAATGCGCCGGCCAATTCGGGGCTGCTCAGTCTTCCGTCGCGACCCACCACCATAGTCGTGACCCCGCAGGCGTGGGCCCGAGCAGCAAGCCCCCGGCCCAGTTGTCGGGCAAAATCCGCATTGAGAGCGGTCGGAACAACGCCACGGATATCGTAGGCCTTGAAGGCGGCATGGGGAAACGCGGGTAGGACAGACACGAGGAGGACTCCGGATGTGGGCACGGGTTGGGATGTTGATTGAGGCACATTTGCCGCAACAGCACCAATCAAAAATCTGATATGGACGATATTATCGCCGTTTTGAAATCCATGTTTAACCCACGCTCTATACCGACTCCTTTGGTCAGGATCAAGGAACTACCCTACAATTTATTGATGGGCAGGATTGCCTGACTAATTGAAATCGCCAGACCAATCGAAATTGCCAGACTCACCCAACACGAACCTTTAAAAGACAAATCAATGAGCACGTTGAAACAACTAGAGCAGATTGTGGGCGCGACCCAAGTATTGACTGGCGAAGCGATGACGCCCTATCTGATTGACTGGCGTGGTCGTTATCGTGGCGAGGCGCTGGCCGTTGTGCGCCCAGGTTCTACAGAAGAGGTGGCGGCCGTCATGCGGCTATGTGCTGAGCAGCGCATTCCGGTAGTACCCTCCGGCGGCAATACAGGGATGTGCGGCGGTGCGACCCCGGATGAGACTGGGCTGGCCCTTGTTGTTTGTCTGGCGCGTCTGAATCGGGTGCGAGAACTGGATACCGATAACGATACGATTACTGTCGAAGCTGGCTGTATTTTGCAGGCGGTCCAAGAGGCGGCGCGCGCGGCGGGTCGTTTGTTCCCTTTGAGTTTGGCGGCCGAGGGCAGCTGCACGATCGGTGGCAACTTATCCACCAATGCGGGCGGTACTCAGGTGTTGCGATATGGCAATACACGCGAACTGGCGCTGGGGCTCGAGGTGGTGACACCACAAGGAGAAATTTGGAACGGCTTGCGGGGTCTGCGTAAAGACAATACGGGATACGATTTGCGAGACTTGTACATCGGGAGCGAGGGCACGTTGGGGATCATCACCGCTGCGACGATGAAGCTGTATCCGATGCCCGTGGCACAGCGTATTGCCATGTTGGCGCTGAACTCTCTCGAGGATGCCATTGCCGTATTATCTCGTGCGAGAGCGGGCTTCGGTGCCTCACTGACTGGTTTTGAAGTGATGATGGGACCCGTGTTGAAGGCGGTTGTGCGTCTCTATCCACAGCAGCGTCTGCCCTTTGATGGGTCTTCAGCGGATGCGCCTTGGTTTGCCATTCTTGAGCTGTCTGATAGCGAAAGTGCGGAGCATGCCCAAGCACGATTTGAGTCAGTGCTCGGCGCCGCGATTGAAGATGGCTTGGTCGTAGACGCCGCGATTGCCGAAAATATTGCTCAAAGCAAGGCCATCTGGCACTTGCGCGAGAGCATCCCTCTCGCCGAGGCTGAGCTTGGTAAAAGTATTAAGCACGACGTCTCGATTCCGATTTCACTGATCGGGAAATTCGTCAAAACAACAAATGCCGCCTTGCAAGAAAAATTCCCAGGGATCCAGCACATCGTGTTCGGACATCTGGGTGACGGCAATTTGCATTACAACGTCGCGCGTGCGCCGAACCAGACAGAGCAAGAACTGCTCGCGAACCAATATGAGGTGTATCAGTTGGTGCACGATAGTGTCCATGCGCATGCTGGATCCATCAGCGCTGAACATGGCGTGGGGCAGCTCAAGCGTGACGAACTGACGCGCTACAAGAGCGAGCTAGAACTCAGACTTATGAAGCAAATTAAGCAGGCGCTTGATCCGCACGGATTGATGAACCCCGGCAAAGTTCTGCAGACTTAAGGTAGCAAGGGGGACTGATGCTACGCCTAACCTGGCGTTTTTGGTGGACAGCATTGCTGATGCTGACACTTTTTCGCTTGGGTCTCGTGGCTTGGCAGTGGCCTCGCATTGAAGCTGTCGATGGCCTGTGGCCGGTGTTGATAGGTGGTTTGCGCATCGATCTCGTCATGATCGGCATGATGATTGCCCTTCCTGCAGGCGTGGGGCCGTTTTTTGGCCACTTCGCCATCGCCGAGAAAATCACAGCATGGTGGTTAAGGGTTTGCTGGTTGCTGTTGCTGCTGCTTGAACTTTCGACGCCTCAGTTCATCGCTGAGTACGATACGCGTCCCAACCGTTTGTACTTCGAGTACCTTGGATATCCTCGAGAAGTGTTCTCCATGCTTTGGGAGGGTTATCGACTTGTGTTGGTTGCGGCAATCGTCTGCCTGGGGCTTGGTGTTTGGGGTGCGTTCAAACTATTCATGTCTGGCAAGCCCGATGTGGCGATACGCTGGTGGTTACGCCCGGTTGTGAGCGTCGTGTTGGTCCTTTTTTGTGTGGGTTCGATCCGCGGGACCTTGCAACATCGTCCGATCAATGCGTCTTCGGTGGCGTTTGGACAAGACGCGATGGTCAATGCCTTGCCCCTGAATGGTTTGTGGAGTGTGATGAACGCCGCCTATCTGATGCAGAACGAAAAATCTTCATTCGACATGTACGGCAAATTACCGATTGAGGAAATCAATCAGATTGTTCGTCGAGCCGCTGGCATTCCCGAACCGATGTTGGATGCGTATTTACCTACACTGCACGCTCAAACCGCTACTGTACGACGCGATCGACCATTGAATTTAGTGCTCATTTTGCAAGAGAGTCTGGGCGCGCAATACTCGAAAAAGCTTGGTGGGCAGCAGGACTTGACCCCCGAGCTTGATCGACTCGCAGATGACGGGTGGTGGTTCGAGCGTGCCTATTCCACAGGTACGCGTTCGGTGCGCGGACTAGAAGCTGTCAGTGCGGGGTTTTTACCGACTCCCGCCCAAGCGGTGCTCACTTTGCCACGCTCACAATCGGGTTTCTTTACGATTGCGGCGCTTTTGGGTCGTCAAGGCTATTACTCTCGTTTCATCTATGGAGGCGAGGGGCATTTCGACAATATGCGCAGTTTTTTCCTGGGTAATGGGTTTAATGAAATGCTGGACTTGCCCAAGTTTCTCGCCCCAAAATTTGTGGGGTCTTGGGGGGCTTCAGATGAGGACATGTTTACCGAACTGGACCGTGTGTTGCGCCAGGACACAGGCAGGCCCACTCTCACGATGGCATTTTCGGTATCCAATCACTCTCCTTGGGAGTACCCAAAGGGTCGCATAGAGCCGATCGGGGAGTCAGCCTCCGTGGTCAATACGGTGCGTTATGCGGACTGGGCGATTGGCGATTTCTTTAAAAAAGCGCGTCAGGCTCCTTATTGGGACAATACGATTTTCGTCGTGGTAGCGGATCACGATGCGCGGGTTTCTGGTGGTTTAGTGCCTGTCCGACACTTCCATATACCGGCCTTGATTATCGGGCCCGGCGTCTCTCCCAAATCAGACCCCCAGATCATGAGCCAGATTGACCTGTTGCCGACGCTCCTTTCGCTGATGGGCATTGATACTGTGCATCCGATGCTTGGGCGCGATTTGACTCGCGCTCCAGCCAATCGGGCAATGATGCAGTTTGGGGATCACTACGGTTATCTCCAGGAGCGACCAGAGGGCGAAAAATTAGTGGTGCTGGAGCCAGGTAAGCCCGCCCGAACCCTGCAATTTGAAATGCCAGATCGCTACACCACACTCGACTCTGATGATCAACTGGAGCGTGAAGCGCTTGCGCATGCCTTGTGGCCAAGCTGGGCCTACCATGAGCAGCGCTATGCGTTGCCGCCCGCAAAATCAGTACGTTAAGCCGCACGTTAAACAGCAAACTAAATTTTTTCAGTCGTTAGCGTTGGACTGAATGTTCCCGCTAAATCTTCTGGCAGCTTGGGCAAAAATAGGTGGCCCGTTGACCTTGGACGATACGCTTAATCGGGGTGGCGCACACACGGCAAGGCTCCCCGTCACGTTCATACACGGCTGCATGGAGCGTAAAGTACGCGCCTGCTTCACCCGTTGCGTTCACATAATCCCGCAGGGTGCTACCCCCTGAAGCAAGCGCATCGGACAGCGTGCTGCGCAGTGCCTCGACGAGCCGCTCGCAGCGAGCCAAAGATACGCGTGCCGCCTGAGTTTTAGGGTGAATGCGTGCGCGAAACAGGCTTTCGGAGGCATAGATGTTGCCCGCGCCGACGACGATGTCTCCTGCCAGCAGCGCTTGTTTGATGGAAACCTTGCGACCAGCAAGGCCTTTTTTAAGCCAATCCGCATCGAAAATAGGCTCAAAAGGCTCAATGCCTAGTTTTTTGAGCAGCGGGTGCTGTTCGACGGGTCCGTCCGCTTTTGGATGCCATAACACCGAACCAAATCTTCTTGGGTCGTGCAGTCGCAGCGTGGCATGGCTAAACTGCCACTCGACATGATCATGTTTTCGCAGCAATTCACCATTCTGCACGCTCCTCAATGAGCCAGACATGCCCAAATGGATCAGTTGAGTGCCTTGGTCGAATTCGATCAACAGGTATTTTCCACGCCTTTTACACGCGCGCACAACCTGCCCGCCGACCAGGTTAGGCAGATCATTCGGGATTGGCCAGCGCATGCGGGATTCATGCACGACCATGCGTTCGAGCACGTGACCTGTTGCAACGGCGTCAATTCCCCGTCGAGTTGTTTCAACTTCTGGTAGTTCTGGCATGGCTGAGTGCTAACATCCTGTCACTAAGTGTGTTGATTGTGCCACCAACTAGGCGGGACGCGTGAAGTCGTTGTTTAAAACCATAGTTTCTCAAGCTGTTTTCGCGACCCTGATAGGGAGTGGCGGACTATTCTGGGTTCCCAGCGCAGTCGCGCAATCTGGCCCGATAAAGGGGTTTGGGCAAAACACGCCGCTGCAGATTAAGCCACGTGTACCTGAGTCAGAGGTCATCCGCTTGCGGGCGGGTCAGCTGCCTGAGGTCACGCTCACCTCGACGATTCTTTTTCGGATTCTTGCATCGGAAATCTCTGCCCAGCGTGGTTCTTACTTGCCTGCGGGCAAGACCATGCTGGATTTGGGGCGCGAACTCGGTGACTACCGCCTTGCGCGCCGTGCGCTTGAGTTTTACTTGGCGGGTGGCAATTTGCCTGGCGCGCTCGAGTCCTCCAGAGTCTGGCTCCGGCTGATGCCGGACGACCCTGAGGCTTCGTCCACGGAGATGGCGCTTGCGGCCGCGTCCGGTCAAACAAGTGGTTTAGCCGCGGCACTCAAAAAGCAGATTGACACGGCATCCGACAAGACCGTGGCCATCGTGCAGGCGTTCGCCGTGCTGAGCCGTATGCCCGACAAGAACGCCGCACTGCGGATTTTGAGTGAAGCGATTGGTGAAAGCAATGCAAGAAATCTAGCTGCAGGTCACCTGGCACTTGCCGATATGGCGCGTGCTGCTGGCGATAACACGCGCGCGCTGCAGGAGTCACGACGGGCCCTGGCTGGCGCGCCCCGTTCGGAAGAGGCCGCACTGCGCGTCTTTGAGTATGGGTTAAGTGTGGATCCTGATCAGGCCTTGCGAGACGCGACAGACTTTGTTGCCGTGCAGCCTAACGCGCGACGCTTGCGGGTGCTGATGGCGAGTTATCTCGCCGAGCGCGGGCAGTATGACGCTGCGATGACAGAGCTCGGCGCGATGGCTAAACGCTCGCCCGAAGACTTTGATTTGTTGTTCATGCAGGCGCAGGTCTCCTATCGGGCCAAACGGCTCGAGCAAGCGCGCGGCTTCCTGGACCAATACGTGACCGTGCAGGCTCAGCGCCTGCGCGCCTCCGCAGCGGCGGGCGCCACTGATGCGCCGGCGGCTTTGGCGGAAGCCTATCAGTTAATGTCCAGAATTGCCGAAGAGCAGGGGCAGCTGGATGAGGCCGTCAATTTACTTGCCAAAATCGAAGATCCTTCGGTGCGCTTCAGCTCCCGAATCAGACAGGCCGTAATTCGGGCCAAACAAAAGCGCGTCGATGAGGCGCTGGCGCTGATTGATTCCGCCAATGCCCAGACTGATGAAGAGCTGATCATGGGGGGCTCTGCGGCTGCGCAAATCCTGCGCGATGCCCAACGGCTCCCTGAGGCAATCAAGCGTATGCAAGCGCTGGATGAGCGCATGCCAGATTCAGTCAACGTCAAGTACGAACTGGCGATGCTCTATGAGCGTGACAATCAGATGCGAGCTGCCGAGCGCTTGTTGCGTCAAGTCATCGCTCTTGATGCCGGACACGCTCATGCCTATAACGCGCTTGGATACTCCTTGGCTGATCGGAATCAACGTTTGCCCGAGGCCTTGGCGCTCATCACGCGTGCGCTTGAGATTTCGCCGCAAGATCCCTTCATTCTCGATAGTATGGGTTGGGTCAAGTTCAGGATGGGGCAGTTTGCTGAGGCGGTTGACTACTTAAAACGCGCATACGAGCGTCGTCCCGAAGCGGAAATTGCCGCTCATCTGGGTGAGGCGCTCTGGCGGCTCAACCAGCAGGACGAGGCTCGCCGGATCTGGAAAGAGGGCTTTGCCCAAGACGCCACGAATGCAACATTGCTGGAGACGATGAAGCGTTTCGGAGTGCAACCTTGAGCTGGCTGCTCAACGCCTTTGGGGTTCAACGCTCCGGTGCAAAAACAGCATTTCTAATAGTTTTGTTGTTGGGATTGGTTGGCTGCGCCACTCAAACCACCACGCCGTCCGAAACACTGGGAGTCGAAGAGTTTGTTCGTCACGGACGTTTTGCGGTTCGTGCCGAGGAGACTAACGAGGCAGCAGAGGCCGTCCAGGGCGGTTTCGTGTGGCGTGACAGGGGCGGTCAGCTAACCCTGGATCTCACGAACCCCTTTGGAAATACACTTGCACGGGTCGTGGTGCTGCCGGGCCAGGCGACGCTGACCCAGACGAGCGGTGAAACGTTGCGTGCGTCCAGCCCGGATGAGTTGGTCCGGCAAGCGGTTGGCCAGAGCATTCCTGTGCGGGGTCTTCGAGACTGGCTGCGTTCACCCTTGCGTGTTTTGCCGGGCATGCAGCAGATCGTCCGAGATGAGCAAGGGCGAATTTCAGGTTTTGAGCAAGCGGGATGGACGGCGGAGCTTTCCCGTTTTGACAGTTTTGGCCCCCGCCTACTGTTATTGACGCGAATGGATGGCACAAAGAAAGTGCAGATTCGTCTGATTGTTGACGTCCCGTAGATTTTCTTCCAGCCTGTTCAATCACTACAGTCACATTTCAGTCACTTTAATGTTGTACGACATTCCCGCCCCTGCCAAACTCAACCTGTTTTTACATGTTGTTGGGCGACGCGCGGATGGTTATCACCTGTTGCAGACCGTCTTTCAGCTCATCAGCTTAGCGGACTCGCTCGATATTGACGTGCGCCAAGACGGCAACATTTGCCGTGAGACCAACTTGGAGGGGGTAGCTCACGATGACGATTTGGTCGTGCGCGCCGCCCGCGTCTTGCAGCAAGCCACTGGTGCGCGCCTGGGCGCGCAGATTCATGTGCGTAAGCAGATCCCTTCAGGTGCTGGTCTGGGAGGCGGGTCGAGCGATGCGGCAAGCGTTTTGATTGCCCTTAATCGATTGTGGGGGACGGGTCTCTCGCGAGCTGCTCTGATGCGGCTTGGTTTGAAACTAGGTGCTGATGTGCCGGTGTTTATTTTTGGACAGAACGCCTTTGCAGAGGGTGTCGGTGAGCAGTTAAGCCCGATTGAGCTCCCTGCACGAGCCTATTTGGTGGTGCAACCCTCCCAAGGTGTGCCCACCCAAGGCATATTTCAGGCACCTGATTTGACAAGAGACACTGAACCGGTCAAAATAATGGACTTTTCTGGACGTCAAATGATCTCTCATTTGGGGTTTGGTCACAATGATCTGCAGCCAGTCGTTTTAAGTCGTTATCCGGTTGTTCGTCAGACGCTAGACTGGCTAGAACAAGCTGGTTTTAATGCGCGAATGACTGGGTCAGGATCCTGTTTTTTTATTGGATTTCAGGATTTAAAGCAGGCAGATGTGGCTTATCAGGAATTGCTCGCTAAAATACGTACGGATTTTTCCGATACTGCATCTGCGGGACCTGTGAGTCCAGTGCAAGCCATGATGGCTTGTGAGGGATTAGCAGAGCACCCATTGCGGTATTGGATTGAAAGCTAGTTGGGGAGTCGCCAAGCTGGTTAAGGCACCGGATTTTGATTCCGGCATGCGAAGGTTCGAATCCTTCCTCCCCAGCCCTGAATTGTGCAAAGCTGTTGAACTTGCCGAACGAGTGCCTGGCTTCAGTTCAGCAGCTTTTTTGTTCCACATCTGCTTCTGACGGTCTGTGACTGCCCCCATCATGTCCAACGATAGTTTCATGATCTTTACCGGCACCGCGAACACGCGCTTAGCCGTTGATGTGGTCAATCACCTGGATATGTCTCTTGGACGCATGTCCGTTGGGCGGTTCTCAGATGGCGAAGTCATGGTTGAGATCAATGAAAACGTCCGCGGTAAGGATGTCTTTGTGCTTCAGCCGACCTGTGCGCCCACGAACGACAATCTGATGGAAGTCATGGTAATGGTGGATGCGCTTCGCCGTGCTTCTGCCGGCCGTATCACAGCTGCCATTCCTTATTTTGGTTATGCGCGCCAAGACCGTCGTCCGCGTTCTGCCCGTGTGGCCATTACTGCAAAAGTTGTCGCCAACATGCTCCAGGTCGCGGGTGTAGATCGCGTCCTGACAATGGATTTGCATGCTGACCAGATTCAAGGCTTTTTTGATATCCCGGTTGATAATATTTACGCAGGTCCGATTTTGCTGGGCGACATTTGGCGTCGCAACCTGAGTAATCTGGTGGTTGTCTCTCCCGACATAGGTGGTGTGGTTCGTGCACGAGCACTCGCCAAACAGCTTGAGGCGGACCTTGCGATCATCGACAAGCGTCGTCCCCGGGCCAATGTCTCCGAGGTGATGAACATCATCGGCGAAGTTGACGGACGCACATGTCTGATCATGGACGATATGGTCGATACAGCTGGCACGCTTTGCAAAGCAGCACAGGCGCTCAAGGAGCAAGGTGCGGGCGCGGTCTATGCTTATTGCACGCATGCGGTGTTGTCGGGAGGCGCCATTGAGCGCATCAACGACTCCGAACTGACAGAGTTGGTGGTGACTGACACGATTCCGTTGTCAGACGAGGGCTTGGCCTGCGGCAAAATCCGTCAGTTGTCCTGTGCGGCCTTGCTTGGCGAGACGATTTTGCGTATTTCGAACGCTGAGTCAGTGAGCTCGCTTTTTGTAGACTAAAGATTCACGGCTTGTCCTATTGGGACGGGTCGATTGATTTGTTGATCACTGGTCGCGGTGATCGGCGAAGCCACTGCCCGATATTCGGTCAGTGTTTTAACAGGATGCCCGTCATCCATTTTGGAGTTTTTCATGCAATTTAATGCAACCCCACGTAGCGTTCAGGGATCGAGTGCGAGCCGCCGCCTGCGCCGTGCGAGCCGCGTTCCTGCCATTGTTTATGGTGGTAAAGAGCAGCCCGTCAGTATCGAGCTCGATCACAACGAAATTTTCCATGCTCTGCGCAAAGAGCAGTTCCACGCTTCCATTCTGGAAATGCAACTCGAGGGCAAGAGCCACCAGGTTCTGCTGCGTTCGGTTCAGTGGCACCCTTACAAGCAGATCGTCATGCATGTCGACTTTCAGCGCGTATCCGCCGACCAGGCTCTCCACACCAAAGTTCCACTGCATTTCACCAATGCCGAGACTTCACCTGCAGTCAAACTCAGTGCTGCGATTATTTCGCACGTAATGACTGAACTTGAAATCGCTTGCTTGCCTGTCAACCTTCCCCAGTTTATCGAGGTTGACTTGTCCAAGCTGGTCGGTGGCGCTTCGATTCACTTGGCTGACATCACGTTGCCCAGAGGCGTGACGTATGTTGCCCATCGTGGAGATGCCAACCCAGTATTGGTTACGGCAGTTGTCAAGGGCGGTCCTGCTGCTGAAGGCGCCGAGGGCGCAGCCGCTGCCGGAGCCTAATCGATTTTCATCTGGCTGTTGTTGAGCCATTGAAATGAAGATGTTGTTCCAAGCCCCATCCGTTTTGCGCGGATGGGGCTTTTGACCTCTAATGGCGCTATGACTCAACCCATCAAACTCATTGTTGGACTTGGCAACCCAGGTCCTGATTACGCCCGTACTCGCCACAACGCCGGGTTTTGGCTCGTTCAAGAGATTGCTGACGACCTCAGATCAGCTTTTACCGTTGAAAAGTCCTTCTTTGGCGCAGTGGCAAAAGCCCGTGTGAATGGCGAACAAATTTTCCTAGCTAAACCACTGACCTACATGAACCGCTCAGGACAATGTGTTGGCGCGCTGACCCGCTTTTATAAATTGGCGCCCGAGGAAGTATTAGTGCTGCACGATGAGCTTGATTTAATGCCTGGTCAGGTCAAGGTCAAGCAGGGTGGTGGACATGCAGGACATAACGGGCTTAAAGATATTCAGGCGGTGCTCGGGAGTCCTAATTTTTGGCGCTTGCGCTTGGGAATTGGTCATCCACGCAGTCTGAATCTGACGCAGGAAGTCGCAGATTTTGTGTTGCATCCGCCAAGACGTGAGGAGCAGTCTGCGATTGATGACTGCGTGACGCGCTGTCGCGCAGTGATTCCCCTTTTTCTAAAGGGTGACTTTGTACGAGCGACCGAACAACTCCATCGCGACAATCCCTCATGACCGTACTTCGTTTCAGGGATGAGTTCCGACAGTTTTTGCGCTTTGTTCAGCGACCGAGCCTCAAGCGGCATGTTAAACATCCGACGCCTGTGAGCGGTTGGGTGGCAGACTGGTGGCCAGCCTATGCGCCGAGGCAGTTGCTCGCGTGGGCGGGCGCCTTATGGTTGATCAATATTGTCTTGCTAGGCCCCTTTGTGCTCGCCGTCTATGAAATGAGTGGCGCCACACACCGGATCAGTGTCCACAATCTGCCATGGTTTCAAGCGCTGCTATGGGCGCCGATCGTTGAAGAGTTGATCTTTCGGTTTGGTTTGAGGCGCCCGGCATTAGGCCTGTTGGTGACACCCATTCTGATTTATGTGTTTCTGAATGGTTTTGCGTGGTGGGCGAGCAGTTTGGTGCTGGTCGTGGTTCTGATGCTGTGCTGGTCGATGCGCACGACAGACATGCCGCGAGGTGCCGCCTGGAAGTGGCTAAGAACCTACCGGCGGATGTTCCCGTGGGTCATGCATCTTTCTGTGCTCGCGTTTGCCGGGCTCCATTTGCACAACTACGAGTTTGAGCAGATCCCTTGGTGGATGATGGCGGTATTAGTGCTGCCCCAGTGGGTAACGGGACTCGCACTGTGCTGGGTGCGTGTGCAGCGCGGTATTGGTTCGGCCATGCTCATGCATGCGATGTTTAATGGCGGACCTTTATGCGTGGCGTGGTTTGCCTTGCAGTTTGCTGGCGACGCTCTGTCCTGAAGCGATATGCGAGTCCTCCGTGCGGCAAACAGTCGTACACGGAGCACTTTTAACAAACCCCCACGTCGACTTCTCAAGTTTGCGAGACGTAACGATCTCGCAATTCGCGCTTGAGCACTTTACCAATTTCGTTTCTGGGCAAATTGTCCGTCAGGATCAAATCGGCTAAGCGTTGTGTTTTTCCTAAACGCGCATTGACCCAGCTGAGCAACTCCTCGCGAGAGACGATGGCGTTGTGTTTGAGCACAACATAGCCCACAGGCGTTTCTCCCCATAGCCGAGAGGCGACGCCGACCACCGCAGATTCCTTCACTGCGGGGTGTTGTCCGAGCTCGGCCTCAAGGTCGCTAGGATAAATGTTAAAGCCGCCTGAGATCACCATGTCTTTTTTGCGATCGGCAAGTATCAGAAAACCATCCTCGTCCATGCGAGCGATATCGCCGGTTCGGATAAAGCGTTTTCCAGTCGGATCAAACCACTCTACTTCGCGCGTTTTTTCAGGCATGCCGTAATAGCCTTCCATCATGGCGGAGGAACTGCCGACGATTTCGCCTGTTTGCCCTTTGGGGACTTCTTGACCTTGCTCGTCAATCAGTCGAATATCGTGTCCGCTCGCTGGACGACCGATTGTGTGTAGTTTGTTCGGGTAGTTGTGGGCTTCGAGTTCACATCGTCCACCACCCTCGGTCATGCCGTAGATTTCAGTGAGACGACCTGGCCAGCGCTTGAGTACCTCGGCCTTGAGCGTCGCGCTAAAGGGGGCGCTCGTTGAAAATTTCGCCTGAAAAGAAGAGAGATCAAAACGATCAAACTCGGGGTCATCCATCAGTCGCTGGTATTGAACAGGGACTAGCATGGTGTGCGTGACCCGATGTTTTTCTGCCAACTCAAGATACTGGCGTGTATCAAATTTGCTCATGAGTACCACGGTCCCACCCAAGGCGAGCGTGGGCATCAGCGCAACGAGAGTGGTGTTGGAGTAGAGCGGCGTGGAGGCAATCGTGACGGAGTCAGGGCCGTAGCCGTTGGTGGCGGCTCGTTGCACGTGTGACCAACGCATTGAGCAAGGCTGCACAATGCCCTTAGGGGTGCCGGTCGTGCCGGACGAATAGATCAGATTAAAGGGCCAGTCAGGTTGAATTTGAACGGGGATTGGTGATGTGGCGGTGTCAAGCCACTCCCCCCAGGCGTCTGCGCCGACCCGTCCATCGATCCAGATCCTTTTCAGGCCAGCGTTTACCTGTGTGTCAGTCGACCAGGAGGCAGCGCACGCGCGATCTTGAAAGAGCATTGTGGCACCTGAGTTAGACAACATGCCGGTCAGGTTTTGAGCCGTCGCTGAGGGCGGTAAGGGTGTCATGACGGCGCCGACTCTCAATGCGCCAAGAAATAGTGCTACGTACTCGAAAGAGGTGCTTGCGCAGGCTGCCACGACAGATCCGTGCCCCAAGCCTTCACGTTGAAGCGAACAGGCTACCCGCGCGACCTGCCTATCGAGTTCTCGGTAAGACAACGTACGATCGTTCAGGATGAGTGCGGGATGCTCGGGACGTTGGGATGCGGCAAAACTCACCATTTCCGGAATTGAACCAAAGGGGCGGGCTAGAAGCGCTGCAAGAGTCATCATTGGAGATAAAAAGTGGGCGAGTAAAGTGTCGGTGCACCGATCGTTCTCGGAGGGGGCGATCTGCGGATCCCTAGCCGTTCGGAGCGGTTAAACTCCTATTCTATACAGCTGTTTCACTAATTAAGAACTTCGGGATTCTCATGGCTCTGCAATGTGGCATCGTTGGTTTGCCCAACGTCGGTAAATCAACACTTTTTAATGCCCTCACCAAGGCAGGTATCGCTGCCGAAAACTATCCTTTTTGTACGATAGAGCCCAATGTTGGCGTGGTCGAGGTGCCCGACCCCAGGCTTGCTGCCCTCGCAGCCATTGTCAATCCAGAGCGCATCTTGCAAGCCACCGTCGAGTTCGTGGATATCGCGGGCTTGGTCGCAGGCGCGAGCCAGGGCGAAGGCTTGGGTAACCAGTTTCTCTCCCATATCCGTGAAACCAACGCCATCATTAACGTTGTGCGGTGTTTCGAAGACGACAATGTCATTCACGTGGCTGGTCGTGTCGATCCCATCGCTGACATTGAGGTGATCGAGACCGAGCTTGCCTTGGCGGATATGCAGACGGCTGAAAAGGCCATGCACCGCTATCAAAAGACAGCAAGGTCTGGTGACAAAGAAGCCCAGAAAGTTGTGGCGCTGTTGGAGCAAGTGATTGCTCAGTTAAATGAAACCAAACCGATTCGTGCGCTGGATTTTTCTGCTGAAGAATTTGCTCTGATTGCACCGCTGTGTTTTATCACCGCCAAGCCTGCCATGTATGTCGGTAATGTCAGTGACCATGGCTTTACCAACAATCCGTTGTTGGATCGCTTGAATGAGTATGCCGCTGCCCGCAACGCGCCCGTCGTGGCCATTTGTGCCTCTATTGAATCGGAAATCGCAGAACTGCCAGACGAAGATAAAGCCGTGTTCCTCGCCGATATGGGTATGCAAGAGCCTGGGCTGGATCGTCTGATCCGTGGAGCGTTCAAACTACTGGGCTTGCAGACTTATTTCACTGCGGGTGTCAAAGAAGTGCGGGCGTGGACCGTCCCGATTGGTGCGACAGCCCCTCAGGCCGCCGGCGTGATCCACACGGACTTTGAGCGCGGGTTTATCCGTGCGCAAACCATCGCCTATGAGGATTTTATTACCTACAAGGGCGAACAAGGCGCAAAAGAAGCCGGCAAGATGCGCGCCGAAGGCAAGGAATACATCGTGCAGGACGGCGACGTGTTGAACTTCTTGTTTAACGTCTAAAACTAAAAAAGGAAATCGTTGAATGGCTCAGATGCATCTCATTCCCGTCGATCGCTTGCGCGATGCAGTGCGTTATCTGGTGAAAGGTTTTGGCAGTGACGATCGTGAAATCGAACTTGTCACCGAAAACTTGGTGCAGGCCAATCTGACCGGTCATGACTCGCACGGTGTGGGGATTTTGCCGCGCTACGCTGAGGCTTATCTTGAGGGCAGTCTCAAGCCAAATGCGCGCATTCAGACACGCATGGACAATGGCTCCATGATCGGGTTGGACGGTGAGTGTGGGTTTGGCCAGGCGATCGGTCATCAGGCGATGGAGCTCGGGATTGAACGCGCCAAACAGCACGGCAGCTGTATTCTGGCGCTTGGCAATTCGCATCATCTGTGTCGTATTGGTGCTTGGGCGGAAATGACGGTCGAACAGGGGTTGATCTCCATTCACTTTGTCAACGTGATTTCGCGGCCGATCGTGGCGCCTTTCGGTGGGGGGGATGCCCGTTTCGGGACCAACCCCTTTACCGTGGGCATTCCCGTGCCAGGACAAGAGCCTATCTTGCTGGATTTCGCGACGAGCGTGATTGCGCAGGGTAAGGCGCGGGTCGCACTCAACAAAGGCGAGCAGCTGCCAGAGGGTTACCTGATCGACAACGAAGGTCGTCCCACGACCGAGCCGATCTATGCGGTCAAGCCGCCCCTCGGCGCGCTGTGTACTTTTGGTGAGCACAAGGGCTTTGGGCTGGCACTGATCTGCGAATTGCTAGGCGGTGCGTTGGCGGGCGGCATGACCACACAGTCTCCACCGGATGGCAAGCGTCGAATTATCAACGGCATGCTCTCGATCATTTTTGATCCGGCCAAGCTTGCCGATGGGTCGATCTTTGAACACGAGATGAAGGCTTTCATTGACTGGGTCAAGGCCTCGCCCCCCCAGCCTGGGGTTGACTATGTGCGTGTTGCGGGAGATCCCGAGCGTGAAATGCGTGCCAAGCGTCTTGCACAAGGTGTGCCGGTCGACGAGACCACCTGGAATGAAATGCTGGAGACCGCTAAAAAGCTGGGTCTCGAGGCTGCGACTTTGCAAAAATTAGCGGGTCTGTAACCTCTGCAGCACGACCAATCAATTCATGCAGTAACAAGAGCGCAATGAGCCAAAAGATCCAGACTGACCCTCAGCGATCGGCAAAGTCAGTCTGATCAACATTAACGAGAGAGAGAGACAAGTTTCATGACAATTCAAAAAATGACCGGCCGTCAGGCGTTTATCAAACTCTTGCTCGACGAAGGTGTGACGCATCTGTTTGGCAATCCCGGCACAACCGAGTTGGCGATCATGGAGGCAGTGCCCCAGTTTCCAGAGCTAACTTATGTATTGGGCCTACAAGAGTCGATCGTGGTGGGGATGGCCGATGGTTTTGCACGCGCCTCCAATCAGTTGGTCGCCTGTAACCTGCATTGCGCGCCGGGTTTGGGCCATGCGATGGGCGCGATTTATAACGCCAAGTTTTCTGGTTCGCCCTTGCTGATCACCGCCGGTCAATACGAGGTCGGTTATGGTTTACAAGAGCCTTTACTCTATGAGCCGCTAGTGCCGATTGCCGCACCCTTGGTCAAATGGGCGTTTGAGGTGACGCGCATTGAGGATCTGCCACGCGTGATCCGGCGTGCCGCAAAAATTGCTCGCACACCACCGATGGGCCCTGTGTTTATCAGCTTGCCGGGCTCTGTGCTCGATGAAGAGGCGGAAATTGAATTTGGTTTTCCCACCCTTGTCGATGCCGGTGTGCGACCGAGCGATCGTGGGTTGCAGGACATTGCGCAAAAGCTGTTAGCTGCAAAAAAGCCCGTGATTGTTGCGGGTCGTGAAATCGCCAATGCCGATATGTTTAACGAAGCCTGCGAATTGGCTGAGTTACTTGGTGCGGCCGTTTATCAGGAGTCCGTGCCCTATAACGCGCGTTATCCCTCCTCGCACCCCACTTGCATGGGTGATTTGACACGTAACCAAAAGAAAGTGCGTCAGACGCTTGAACAATACGATTTTCTGCTGTGTCTAGGCGCTGATTTACTGCGTATGTCGCCCATGAGCACGGTTGAGCCCTTGCCCCCCGAAATGCCCGTGATGCACATCACTGAACGTGATTGGGAGCTTGGTAAAAACTACTCTACAGCGACTGCCGTACGCGCAGATATCAAGGAAACGCTCTTGGCGCTGTTGCCTGTCTTGCGCACAATGCGCACAGCCGAGCAAGCCAAACAGGCGCAAGCGCGACTGGCAGAGCTCGCGACACGTAACTGGTCCGCCAATCGTGCCAAGACGCGTGCAGAGGTTCAGTCGAGTGCGTCGACCACGCCGATCGATCAACGCTATCTCGTGAGTCAGCTGGTCGATGCCCTGCCCAAGGATGTCATCGTCGTGGACGAAACCTTGACAGCGGCTCCCGCAATCTCTGCGATGTTGCCGATGAATGATCCTCAGGCTTATTACGGCTTGGCCAGTGGTGGTTTGGGCTTTGGGATGGCCGGTGCGGTGGGCGTGGCACTTGCGCAGCCCCTGCGACCTGTGGTGGCCGTGATTGGCGATGGCAGTGCGATGTACAGCATCCAGTCGCTCTGGACCGCCGCGCACTTGAAGCTCAACATCACCTACGTGATCATCAACAACCGCAGTTATCGCATTATCAAGGAGCGTCTGCTCGCGATGCGTGGCACGGATGATTTTGTCGCCATGGATATGGATAACCCAGCGATTGATTTTGCGGGTGTGGCGAAAAGTATGGGCATGCCTTCTCAGGTGGTGACCGATCCGACAAAGCTTGCCGATGTTCTGAAGGCGGCGATGGCAAGCGGCGGACCCAACCTCGTCGAGGTGATTGTTTCCAGAGGTTTTGGCGAGTAATTCGTAGATTGTGGGTCGGTGCTCAAAGATTTGGCGCGACCCACACGCACATTATTAGCGCATTAAAGTCCCACCATTCACATCCATGATGGCGCCCGACACAAAGCCCGCTGCAGGCGAGCACAAGTAGGTGAGCATGCCCGCGATCTCTTCGGGCTGTCCAAGGCGCTTCATCGGATAGGCGCTTGCTTCATAGCCATGACCAGCTGTCATGCCTGTTTCGATCGGACCCGGAGCGACGCCATTGACCGTCACATGATGCGGTGCGGCGCGTTGCGCAAACCATCGCACCAAAGCGTGAACACCGCCCTTGGACGCCGAATAGTGTGGGCCGGCACGCAGGCCACCCGTCCAGCCTGCGATTGAGCCACATAAGGCGATGCGGCCGTGTTTGCGTTCCATCATCCCCGGCAAAATGGCGCGGACGAGATTGATGGGGCCCAGCACATTGACCTGCATGACTCGCATAAACTCGACATCGTTCCAGCTCGGTGATAACCAGTCATCATCGTAGGGGCAGATGCCGGCAGTGTCCGCCAGCCCGGTAAAGGGCGCGTGTCGAGCCACGAGCGCTTCAACTTGATCACGATTCGAGACATCGCAGCCTTCAACCGCGACCTGTCCCTTGAGCGAATGTGCGAGCTGCTCGAGTGCCGACTTGTTTTGCTCAATATCGGTCAACGTAAGCTTGGCACCGAGCTGGCTGCAGAGCTTTGCTGTTGCGGAGCCAATTCCACCCGCGGCGCCTGTGATGAGCATATGCGTGTTAGAGAGGTCAAAGGCTTGTGACGCGTTTTCACTAGAAATATGCATGACCTCTCCGAGGGTTAAACCTGAAACAGCCTTGGCAAATATTTAAACCGCAGACATTACACTGACAAATACCGTTGCTTAATATCCGCGTTGTCGTTGAGCTCAGTGATCGTACCGACAAACACATCTGTCCCCTTATCGATGACAACAGCACGATCTGCCAATCCAAGACAGAAATGCAGATTCTGCTCGGCGAGTACGATGGTTTTGCCCATTTCACGCAAAGACTGAATCAAATCGCCAATTTTTTGCACCATGATTGGCGCAAGACCTTCGCTAGGCTCGTCGAGTAACAGCACGTCCGGATTGCCCATCAAGGCGCGGCCCACGGTCAACATTTGTTGCTCACCGCCTGAAAGCTGCCCACCCAGACGCTCATGCAAAGGCTTGAGCAAAGGCAGCATCTCATACACCCGCTCGATGCTCCAGTCATCCTCACCATTGGCGCCACGTTTGATGGCGATATCAAGATTTTCTTCGACCGTGAGGTCCGGGAAAATTTGACGATCTTCGGGCACATAACCGATTCCTGCGCGCGCAATCAGGTGCGCGGGACGTCCGGTAATCGCTTTGTCATACAGCGTAATGTGTCCGCTCTTGGAAGCGATCACGCCGGCCACAGACTTCATTGTGGTGCTCTTACCCGCGCCGTTGCGACCCAGCAACGCCAGCGTTTCACCTTTTTGCACATCAAAAGACAGATTAAACAGTGCCTGACTGGTGCCATAAAACACATTGACCTGATCAACTTTCAACACCTGCGGATTCATGCGTGCGCCTCCCGAGGGGTGCCCAGATAGGCCTCAATCACGGCCGGGTTGTTGCGAATTTGCTCGGCATTGCCTTCGGCGAGGACCTTGCCGTACGACAGGACATGGATGTGTTCGGAAATACGAAAAACAATTTCCATATCGTGCTCAATCAGCACAACGGTGAGGCCGCCTTTTTTCCACAGTGCATAGACCGTTTCAATCATTTGTTCGCGTTCTTCTGGACCCATGCCAGCGACGGGCTCATCAAGCAGTAAGACTTTTGGACGTAATACAAGCGCGAGTGCCATGTCCAGTAGCTTTTGATCACCGTGCGACAAGTTACCACTCACGACATTAGCCTTAGTGTGCAGGCCAAGCTGCTCCATCACTTCGTAGGCGCGATCACGGGTTTGTTGCAGAGGAAAACGTCCGTACATTTGCGCGGATTTTCCTAACGGCGACATGAGCGCGCCACGCAGGGATTCTTCGACGGTCAAGGTTTTGAAAAGCTTGGCGACTTGAAACGCGCGACCAATGCCTTTGCGCACGATCTCGCTGCTAGGTTGTCCGGTGATGTCTTCGCCATCCAAAATGATGCGTCCGGAATCGGGAGCGAGTGCACCTGAAATCAAATTGAAAAAGGTGGTTTTCCCCGCACCGTTCGGTCCAATCACCGCACTCAGCGACTCTGTTTTGAAATGAATTGAGACGTCCGAAGTCGCAACAACGCCACCAAAAGATTTATTGAGATGTTCAATCTTGAGCATCAGCGCGCTCCATCCGGCTTTTGACGGGTTTTAGGGACGCCGCCGTATGTTTGCCATGTCGAACCCGCGAGCCAGCCGGCATCTACAGGCAAATTGATACCAGTAATCGCTGTGGCAGCCGGGGACAATAAGAAACCGACGGAGTCTGCAATTTCATCGGTCGTCACCATCCGGCCCATCGCCGCTTGGGACGTGAGGTCTTCTGGATTACGATCGTTGCGATCGATGGCCGCTTGCAAGGCTTCGGTGAGAACGTAGCCGGGTGAGATGGCATTGACACGAACGCCTGAGCGACCCCACTCGGCTGCCAGACATGCGGTCATCGCTGCCACGGCGGCTTTGGCTGGGCCATAGGCATGCAAAGGAGAGGAACGCAAAGACGTGATCGAGGCAATATTGACGATGGCGCCACCACCTAATTCGACCATGCGCGAACCGTAGATGGCGCAGGCCAGATAGGTGCCGCGCTGATCGATATCCACCACACGATCCCATTCGGTCATGGTGAGAAGATCAGGCGACAAGCGGTTTTGCAAAATACCTGCACAATTCACCAAGGCGGTGACTGGGCCGTGTTTAGCTTCGATCATGGCCGCCGTCTCTCGCATGCCATCATCGTCCGTGACGTTGCACGCATAGGCCACCACGCCCATGGCGCGCATTTTTTCCTCAGACCACGTGCCCGGCAGATCCAGCGAGATGACATGATCGCCGCGCTTGGCCAGGTGTCTCACACAGGCTGCACCGATTCCGCTCGAACCACCGGTGACTACTGTGATGTTTGGCTTGCTCATGAACGTGCACCTCGTTTGAAAATCATTTGAAAAATTTGTATGACAAAGTCTGTGATGCCGCGCTTAAAGCCCAGCGCAAACAGCAACACGATGACGCCGAGTGCAAGACCATGATACTCAGTCGTACGCGTAATGATGTCGTTAAACACCAATAGCAGGCCCGCACCTACAACGGGTCCGATAAACGTATGCAGGCCACCCATCATGATCATGAACACCGCTTCGCCAGACATCGTCCAGTAGCTGAATTCAGGGTAAGCCCCAGAAACAAACAGCGCCATGATGACTCCACCAATACCGGCGAAACAGCTCGCCAGAATAAAGGCATACAGACGCACACGCCAGACATCAATGCCCAAAAACTTGGCGCGATCCGCGTTGTCACGCACCATTCTGAGCGTATAACCAAATGGGGATTGCAAGATATAGCGCATGATGAAAAGGCAAAGCACGCCAACGATGCAGGAGAACCAATAAAGCGTTTGGGTATCGGCTAGATTGATACTGCCCCACACACGCGGGATGCCGCCCATCAGGCCTTGGTCACCGCCTGTCAATGATGTCCAGGTGATGATGATGCTGTGGATCAGCATCTGAAAAGCGAGCGTTAAAAAGGAAAAATAAATTTCCTTGAGACGCACGCAAATCGCTCCAATGACGAGCCCGAGCAAAGCACAGAAGACGATCGCGCCCAACAGCGCTACCGGAATTGACGCACCCCCTTTTTGCATCAGTAAACCAAAGGCATAGGCGCCGCCACCAAAAAACATGGCGTGCCCAAAAGACACCATGCCACCATAGCCCACTAAGATATTGAGCGAGGTCGCAAACAGCCCAAAGGCCGCCAAACGAATCACAAAATCAAGCGCAACACGACCGGGAGAGAAAAAGGGAATCGCGATCAAAATGGCTAAACCCGCGAGTGCGAGTAAAAGTTCTTTGTTGAAAGTGAGTGTCGAATTCATTAGCGTGGCTCCTTGCCGAGCAAGCCACTAGGCTTGAGGACGAGAATCAACGCCATCGACAGAAACATGATGCCTTCGACAAAAAGAGGAAAGCCGATCGAACCAAAGGAGCGCACTAAGCCAATCAAGAGGGCTCCCACAAGCGCGCCACTGATTGAGCCCATGCCTCCAATGACGGTGACGATGAAGGATTCGATCAAAATCGAAAAGCCCATGCCAGGAGACATAGACCGTACCGGAGCCGCGAGCGCGCCCGCGAGTCCTGCAAGCGCTCCACCAAATGCAAAGACGCCTGCGTAGATCCAAGTGGTGTTCAGGCCCAGCACCGACGTCATGGTCGGGTTGTGTGCCGCGGCGCGCACGACCTTGCCGATACGTGTGCGTGTCATGATGTACCACATCACCAGTCCAATCAGTGCGGCGGCACTAATCATGAAAATGTAAAACACCGGTACGATCCCGCCCGCGATAAAAACAGGCGGAGCCTGGAAGGCCTCGGGCATCCCCATCGACTGGAACTCATGTCCCCAGATGATTTTGACGGCATCATCGAGAATCAAAATAAATGCATAACAGACCAGCAACTGCAGTAACACGTCAGCGTTATAGACTTTGCGCATAAAAAAGCGTTCGAAGAATAAGCTAAACAAGCCGACCCCTGCACCCGCTATCACTGCAGCCAAAATGTAGCTGTCCGTGATGCGGTAGGCCGTGAGCGCGATATAAGCGCCGAGCATGTAGAGCGAACCGTGTGCAAAGTTGATGACCTTAAGCACCCCAAAGATCAGCGTCAGGCCAGCGGCCACGAGAAAGAGGAGCGAGCCCACAATTAGTCCAGTGCTGGTTTGGGTCACGATGCAAGACAAAGAAGTCAGGCACTCATACAGGGCGGTGGGATCCAAGGATATCTCCGAGAGGTGCAGGCGTATCGGGGTGTGGAAGACCGAGTCTCAGCCCAAGCACGGGCGAGACTCAGTGTGATCAAGCGGTGTCAGGTGATGGCTTAAGCCCAGCCTTTACGCTTTTTCCATTCGGTTTCGAGCGCGTAGATCTGGTCCCACTTTCCATTGACTTGGTTGGTCATGAAAGGCTCTTTGTTGGTAAGAGAGCCGTAGCCAATGGCGTAGTTGACGACCGTGTGGTCGTCTGCGCGCATGGTGAGGGTGCCGTCCGCACCGAAGGGGGAGTCGATCTTGAGGCCACGCATGGCTTCGGCGATCTTCTTCCCATCCGCACTGTTCGCTTTTTTCATCGCAGTGGTCAAAAAGCCAATACCTGCTGCGTTTTGCCAAGACCAGTTCAGGGCCAACTCTTTGAACTTGGCACGATAAGCATCCGACCAGGCTGCGTTTGCAGGCGTGTCGGGGAAACTACGCAGGTAACGATTGCCTGAGTGCATATTCGGAGGCACGTTTTTGACGGCGGTGAGCACCGCATACTCTGCCAAGTTGGGCGAGAAGAATTGCTTGTCTTTGAATAAGGCGTAAATGTTGGACTGGTCGATAAACGAGGTCATGTCACCACCCCACAAGCACGAGTAAACCGCTTGTGGCTTACCTTGCACCATGCGTGTGATGTTTTCGCTGTAGTCCGCTTGGAAAAGTTTGGGCCAGACTTGACCAACGACCTCGATATTGTTGTTGAAATGCTTGAGGTATTCGAAATACTCAGCCGTGGTGTCGCGGCCATAAGCGTAGTCGGGAGAAATACTCATCCAACGTGTGAGCTTGAGCTTTTTAGCGATTTCGGCGCCATACGAGCCACCGGCAATCGCGTCATGAATGCCTTGTCGGGCGCAGCGAAACGCAGTCGGCACACGCAGTTTTGGATCCGCGGTGAGCGAGGAGGTTTCTGAACACGTGTGGACAACCAGCACGCCGAGATCTTTCGCGACCTCGTGCACAGCAAAAGCGCCAGAGGAGGCTTCTGCGTCCCAAAGGATTTCGCAACCGTCGCCTGTGACCAATTCGCGTGCGACACGCGCAGCTTCTTGTGGCTGACCCTTGGAGTCACGTACCACCATTTCGATCATGCGACCGTTCAAGCCACCCGCAGCATTAAATTTTTCGACTTCCATCGCGACGGCATTGCGCGAGGCGATACCAAGCATCGCGACACGACCAGACAGGATCGTCGGCATGCCGATACGGATGGGCTTATTTTGTGCGAGAGAAATCGCAGGTAGGCCGAGTGCTGCAATACCAGCGGTGGCAGCCGCACCTTTCAACAACTTGCGACGCGAGGCGCCAGCCGGACTTTGGGTGTACTTTGTGCTCATCTTATCTCCAGATTTTTATATTTAATTTTTATGATTCGTTTTGTACTTGAAACCTTGTACTTGAAAACACCACTTCATGTATTAGTTACTTTTCCCTCATAAAGCAATATGACGATTCGCCTTAGTATCTGTCAAGCAAGACTTGGATCGGGGAAACCCTAGTGTTGTCTGCATAAGAAATGACTTTTACTCAAAGCAGGGGCTTTCTCTTTATTGGAATAGACTATAAAACTCTTTTGACTTCGCGCTTACAAACCAATTATCGGATCGCTTGACCTATGACTTCTACTGTTGCATCAAATACGCTTTATTTTCCCGTTGTGGGCTGTGCCGGACTCGAGCGTCGCCAAGCGGCTGATTATCACCAGCGCTGGTTTTTAGTGGATGCTGAAGGTCACTGGTTGAGTGCTGCGCGTTGTGCGGCTCTCGCACAAGTCGTGACAGAGCTTAAGTTTGGCGCGTTGGTATTACGCGCGCCCGGCATGTTGCGCGTCGATATTCCGCTTGATGTGATCGAGGATGATGACAGTGTGAAACGCACTGTGCAGGTAGGCGCTCAATCGGTGGTCGTAGTAGACGAGGGGGATGTGATCGCGACGTGGATGACTCATGTCACGGGCGAACCAGTGAGACTGGTTAAGATGCACCCAGACGCTTTGCCCGTTGAGTGGCCGGCGGGTTAAGTCTTGATCGTCAAACGAAGTGTCATCAACCGAACTTAAACCTTTGCAGCCTTTGCATCCGTCAGTTTGTAGTATTTTGCCATCAAAGCGTCCTGGCCTTCTTTAAAGTTCGGATGTAGCTCGATGCAGTCAACGGGGCAAACGACTTTGCATTGTGGCTCATCGTGATGCCCCACACATTCTGTGCAGGCATCCGGATTAATCACATAGATCGACTCGCCCATAGAAATCGCATCGTTCGGACACTGTGGTTCGCACACGTCGCAGTTGATACATTCTTCAGTAATGCGCAGGGCCATATCGATCCATGTTGATTCAGGGCTTTGGTATGCTCACCTAAAGTCAAGCAAGTCTAGGTGCTTAGCCTTTGAGTGCGGTTGCCGTTTGTTCGCGGCGTTCTTTTGCTTTGGCTTGTAACCAACGCTCGACCGACGGGAACACAAATTTACTGACGTCGCCACCAAGCTCCGCAATTTCCCGGACAATCGTGCCAGAGATAAATTGGTACTGGTCAGACGGCGTCATAAACAAGGTTTCGACTTCGGGTAACAGGTGACGGTTCATGCCAGCCATCTGGAATTCATATTCAAAGTCCGAAACAGCGCGCAGTCCTCGCACGATGACCCGCCCCTCTTGTTCACGGACAAAGTCTTTGAGCAAACCCGCAAAGCTAGCGACCTTGACGTTGGGATAGTGGCTCAGAACCTCTCTGGCGATTTCCACACGTTCATCGACCGAAAAGAAGGGTCTTTTGTTACGGCTGTGTGCCACGCCAATCACGACACGGTCAAACAAGCTTGCAGCCCGACGCACGAGGTCTTCGTGGCCGCGTGTCATGGGGTCGAACGTTCCGGGATAGATAGCAGTGATCATTTTTGCAATGCAGCAATTTGGATGAGATGATAGTGTACGGCTCCTGCGCGATCTTGGCGCAATAACCTGTACTCGTCCGGAATAAAAACCGGTTTTTCGGCCTCAATATAAACAAGACCGTTGGGTTCCAGCAAATCTGGCAATACTGGCCAGAGGGATTCTAGCCAGTTTTTGCCAAATGGGGGATCAATGAAGACCAGATCGAATCTTGCCGCCTCTAGGCGCTGGAGGACAGTTTTCGCGTCACCTGCGTGGATACGCACTGCATCCGCGCCTAGCTTGTCTCGCATTGCTCTGAGTGCTGCAATTGCACGAGGGTGTTGTTCCACCATCTGGACGTGGGCGACGCCTCTTGACGCCGCTTCAAACCCCAAAGCGCCGCTGCCGGCAAACAAATCAAGTACTCTTTTATCGGAAAAATCACCGCCCCAAAAATAATTTAGCCAATTAAAGAGCGTTTCACGTACTCGGTCAGGTGTGGGGCGCAAACCTTCGACGTCGATCACCTCAATCGGTGTTCGACGAAACTGACCGGCGACGATACGAATATACTTCTTCACTATGTTTCGCTTCTTCAAGAAAAAACCAATTACTCCTGAGCCTTCGGTTGAAGCTCAGCCGGTCACGCCCATCACCCCCGAATCCGAGCGAGGTGCTGGTCCAACGCCCCCGATGGCAGACGACATTCGTGGCGCCGGTGTGCAGATCGTACCCGACACGCAGGCTCCGGCGCAGCATACCGCCCCCGAACCTCTCACCACCAGGCCTGAGCCTGTAATGCCGCCGGCGACTGCACAGCCTGCTCCGTTTAGGCGCAGCGCGTTTGGGGCTGCGCTGAGCGGTGTGGGGTCAGTCACTCCGGTTGCAACACCAAAGCCCGAGCCTCAGCGATTCGATGCCTTAGTCGAGCCGATTATCGAGGCTCAAGCCTCCGTCGTCGAGGAGATCGTTGAGGTCGTGGAGCCCACGCGCACCGAAGAGAAAAAAGCTTCATGGCTTGCGCGCCTGCGTGGCGGCTTGGCCAAAACAGGGCAAAGTATTGGCAGCCTCTTTGTGGGGGTGCGCGTCGATGAGGCCTTATTCGATGAGCTTGAAACGGCGCTCATCATGGCGGACGCCGGTGTCGAGGCAACCGAAATGCTACTTAAAGCCCTCCGCTTGCGCGTCAAGCGCGACCGTATCGAAGATGCGGAGGGTGTGCGACAAGCCCTGCGCGAGGTGCTGACCGAGCATTTGCGCGTCTTAGAAAAGCCATTCGATGTGGGGCGTGTCAAGCCCCTTGTGGTCATGATCACTGGGGTCAATGGCGCTGGAAAAACCACCTCGATCGGCAAGCTTGCCTTTGCGCTCCAGCACGAAGGTGCTAGAGTTTTGCTCGCTGCGGGTGATACGTTTCGCGCAGCCGCGCGTCAGCAACTTATGGAGTGGGGCGCTCGCAATCATGTAGACGTGATTGCCCAAGAGGGCGGGGATCCTGCCGCAGTGGCCTTTGATTCAGTTCATGCTGGCCGCGCACGCGGCATGGATGTGGTGATGGTCGACACGGCGGGTCGCTTGCCGACACAATTAAATCTGATGGATGAGCTTAAGAAGATCAGACGTGTGATTGCCAAGGCGGATCCAACAGCGCCGCACGAAGTACTGCTCGTGGTTGACGGTAACTCAGGTCAAAATGTGTTGGCTCAGATTCGTGCGTTCGATGCTGCGGTCGGTCTGACGGGTTTGATCGTGACAAAGCTGGATGGCACAGCCAAAGGTGGCACTCTCGCCGCCGTGGCTGCGGGTAGTCAGGGTGTGCGCCCTGTGCCCGTGTACTGGATTGGGGTCGGTGAAAAGATTGAAGACCTTCAGCCGTTTGTCGCATCGGAGTTCGCCGCAGCGGTCGTTGGCTGACACGCTATTTCCATGGCGGCTTAGTTGAGGCGAGCACCTTAAAAGACTCTGCCGCCTCATGACTGAGCACCTGCATGCGTGCTGCGATCCAGCCGGTTGCGAACCATGCCTGTGGTTGAGTTTTTATCAACTCAGCAATTATAGAATTGGCCACAAAGAGATCATTCATTTCTCCGAGAATGTCTTGGGTCGCAGCAAGTTGTTTGCGATAGGGTGGTAAGCGAGTCGTCGACAGCAGTGATTCACAAAACTGCATGGCATAGCGCAGGCGCTTACATTTTTTTCGCAGCGCATGTTGCCGTTCACTCTCTAGCTCAAGAAATGTCAGCCCGTCTTTGACAATTTGACGATGCCATTTGTTTAGCTTTTTGATTAAGAGCGGCTTGAGTGGAGGCTCTCTGAGCGCGCGTGGAAATACAAAATCTTCTCGCGTCCCGTCCTGCACTGCAGGCTGGGTCGGTTCGGGCGTTATAAATTGGGCAATGGGCTCGGCGAACGTGACGCTATGTTCAAGCAACTCAAGCAGCCAACCTTGAAAAGTAGCAGTGCGAACGAGCTCTGTACCTGTGTCCACTGAGCCAGTCTCAGGCCAACTCAACGGAGGTTGTCCGGCCCGCTCAAGCGCTGGCAAGATAAAGTCGCGCAGAACATCATTGTCTCGTGTGCTGCCGAGTACAGAAAAATGCTGCTTGCTGGCTTGTTGAAGCTCTTGGCTGGGCAACGTGGTGATGCCGTCGAAAAAAGACCATGCCGAGCGCAGCCTGCGGATACCGACCCGCAATTGATGCACGTGCTCGGGGTTGGCGGTTTTGCAGATGCCAGCGGTGTCGACCTCGCACAAAAAAGCCGCATTACGCACAATTTGTTCCAGACATTCCGACATTACCTTAGCCAGAACACGCGGCGCCTCTTGCTGCCGGGCGGTCTCAGCCATGGATACCGCTTGCGATCCCCTCGGGGCCCAGAAGTTTGCAACGAGTTGCGCCCGCTCTGCTGCCTGTTTTTGTTTGGCGCTGTCATCCGCGATCTCCCGCGCTTCCAGCGTCTCAAGTGTCAGCGCCAGTTGTGCGAGACGGTCTCCTCGCTCCGCCTTGCTTCGGAAATCCAGAATGAGACCAAATTTCTTTTGCCACTGACGACCAAGATCGAAAACAGCAGCAATGCGACCCCGCTTGAGTTCAAACTCTACCTCTGAAATCGGCAGCTGTAGCGCGCCAGCTTTGATCCAGCCACGGTCAAAAGCAATTTCCACCACACCAGCCTTTGTGCGAGTTTCCCGCAAGAGGCGTTGCACATCCGTCTCATAACAAATGCCAAGAGGCTGCTTTAACTGCGACAACACTTCTCCTGCAGGCGTTCCAGCGTAGATGCTGAGGTCAAGTGTGGCCTCAGGTCTGTCTTGATTGAGCTCAAGGCGCGACAGACTGTGTTCACCGGGCATTTTTAATGTCTGCACCCACTGCGAGCCTTCCAGGCGGAGTCTGAGTGCGATGCGGGCGCGCACGAGTTCACGGTTTGGGGTGTCGAAATATAGCGCCCGTAATTGAATGTGAGTCGTTTTGCCTCGCTCTATCGCTCGCTCAACAGATTGTTGGGAGTCTCGGGGCACATGAAGCTTTAGTTCCTGTTCGGACACGTCACCCCTCCTATAAATTGAGCTGTTGTTGGCAATTGAGCTGCCGCTGGCAATTGTCCTTCAGACTTCTAGATACTCGGTCGTTCGACTCTTGCCTGGAGTAGTTGCTCCGCCATTTCCACAAAACCTTGTCCACCTTTGGAGGGTGTCACGAATTTGGGTGGATGCTTCAGGCGATGTAGCTGGCTTTGAATATTCGCAACGCCAACTGAATAATTAAAAAAATCGAACATCGGTTCATCATTAGGAGAGTCACCAATAAAAATCGCAGCCTCAAGCTGCTCCTGCAAATTCAAACCACACTCGCGCGCGAAAAGCGTTTTCGTCATGGACAGCTTGTCATAGTCGCCAAACCAGCCGTTGACATGAATCGAACTGACTTTCGCCTGCGCGCCTGCGCGAGCAAACATACTCACGATCGTTTGTACCGCAGTCTCGTCCAAAGGTGCAACATCTTCACAGAAATCAATCGCCAGATCCGCCTCTCGATAGTTCTGATCGCTCGCAAGACTACATCCAGGGACTTGTTTAAGTATCTCTTCCGATAGTTTGTTTAACTTTTGGCGATTATTTTGCCGTTGAGCCGGCGAAGCAAAGTGATGGGTGATCATGCGCTTAGTTTGGTGGTTGTAACGCATGTAAAAGGCGCCATTTTCTCCCACCACGGCAAACACAGGCCAGAGTCGTGCGATATGGTCACACCAGCCTGCCGGGCGCCCCGTGATCGGAATCACCACGATGCCCGCTTCGGTCAGTCGCTCGAGCGCGACATAGGCGCAACTCGGTAAGCGACCGTCCGTCGTCAGGGTGTCATCGATATCGCTCAGGACAAAGTGAATGTTGGCAGCCTGCTGTGATGAAAATTGTTTGAGCGGTTGCATAGTGTCAAAGACTCAGAGTGGGGGCTTTGGAGGTGCTACAGCATGGTTTATCGCAGGGATTCTATAATAGGCGTTTACACGTGTTTGAACGTACATCCGCCATGTCTGCCAAAATTTCACTTGCTTCAAC
>JAURZO010000172.1 GCA_030653405.1 Zwartia sp.
GGGTAGGCCGGCGATTGCAGACTCGATGGCTGCTTGCAACACCTCAGAGAGCTTGGCGCCTGGAGCAGTACCACTTGCCACGAGATAGTCTTGTTTGCCGTCGGATTCACGGCCGAGCTGGCTGACGTCGAGTTGATCCCAACCTTTGGCTGCGAGCTTTTTAAGCAAGGCAGGGGTCGCGGCGCCCGAAGCATCCAAGCCAACTTTGACGGGCATCAGTTTTTCAGAAAAGGCTTGGTCCGGCGCAACTGCCAGTACATGACTGAGTCTGACGGCCAGACGACGTGGCGTGGCAAAGGCTGTCACGGTGTTCTCTTGGGTCACAAGTGCTTGCTGTGTCAAGGCACTGCATAGACCGTCGGCGAAGGCCTGACCGAGTTTGGGTAAAGCTTTTGGGGGTAGCTCTTCGGTAAATAATTCGACAAGTAAAGGGCGCGTGGTCATAACTGCGCCCCTTTGTTTGAGAGAAGCATAGGGAAACCTAGTTTTTCACGTGACTCGAAGTAGGCCTGAGCCACTGCGCGAGACAGATTGCGGATACGACCAATGTAGGCGGCGCGCTCGGTGACGCTGATCGCGCCCCGCGCATCCAGCATATTGAAGGTATGGGCGGCTTTCAGGGTCGCCTCGTAAGCGGGAAGCGCCAGCGGCACCTCCATCAAACGTTTGGCCAATATTTCGTAATCGGTAAAGTGTCTGAAGAGCGTCTCAGCATCGGCATGTTCAAAGTTATAGGTCGACTGCTCGACTTCGTTCTGATGAAATACGTCGCGGTAGAGCACGCGCCCATTTGGACTGTCGGTCCATACCAGGTCGTAGACGCTTTCCACGCCTTGCAAGTACATGGCTAGACGCTCAAGTCCGTAGGTGATCTCTCCGGTCGTCGGGGTGCAATCCAAACCGCCAACTTGCTGAAAATAGGTGAACTGGGTGACTTCCATGCCATTGAGCCAGACTTCCCAGCCTAAGCCCCAGGCACCGAGTGTCGGATTTTCCCAGTCATCTTCGACAAAACGAATATCGTGCTCGGTCGGCCGAATACCCAGGGCCTCAAGCGAGCCGATATACAAATCCAGGATGTTTGGCGGGGCAGGCTTGAGTACCACCTGATATTGGTAGTAGTGTTGCAAACGATTCGGATTTTCGCCATAACGACCGTCTTTGGGTCTGCGCGAGGGCTGCACATAGGCGGCGCGCCAAGGCTCTGGCCCGATCGCCCGAAGAAAGGTCGCGGTGTGAGAGGTGCCGGCGCCAACCTCCATATCGATGGGCTGGAGCAGGGCACATCCCTGTTGATCCCAGTACTCCTGCAAGCGCAGGATAATTTGCTGAAAGGTGATCATGTAAATTTGAACGCAATATAGGGCGAAATAAGCGTTCATTTTAGCTTGGGGGAGCAGGGTGTGGTGTCGGCCCCAAGGATCTGCCGGCTGATTGAGTGTGAATCGCCTATGATTTAGGAATTACTGTCTAATTTATTGAATATTTAGCCCTATTACTGAGGAATACTGATGTCAAACTTGGTCAGCGTGGATTTCACCGATGGGATCCTGATCATCACGATTAATCGTCCTGAGGCACGTAATGCCATCAGTTTCGAAACCGCGCAGCAGCTTTCTGCTGCTTTTGATCAAATGGATGCACGGGACGATGTCAAAATCGGCATCCTGACGGGTGCGGGTGGAACGTTCTGCTCTGGCATGGACTTAAAGGACTTCGCCAAGACTCGCAAGCGTTCGTCGGTCGAGGGAAAGGGTTTCGGCGGACTGAATGAGGCGCCTCCGCAAAAGCCACTCATCGCCGCTGTGGAGGGTTTCGCGGTTGCCGGTGGTTTTGAAATGGTGTTGGCTTGCGATTTGATCGTGGCCGCCAATAACGCAAAATTTGGGTTGCCTGAGGTCAAACGCGGACTGGTGGCGGGCGGGGGTGGTTTGGTACGCTTACCGCGTCAGATTCCCTATCATGTCGCCATGGAGGTTTTGTTAACGGGTGACATGTTGTCGGTTGAGCGCGCGTATCAACTCGGGCTCGTCAATGTGGTTGCCGATCCCGGGCAAGCGTTATCTGAAGCGATAAAGCTAGCCTCCCGTATCTGCGAAAATGGCCCATTGGCGATTCGGACTGTCAAGGATGTCGTGGTCAAAGGGCTAGATTTTCCAGTCGCTGACATGTTCAAACTGCAGCGTCCGTTGACGGATCATATTTTCATGTCGGAAGATGCCCGCGAGGGCGCGACGGCGTTTGCGGAAAAGCGCAAGCCTGTCTGGAAAGGAAAATAAGGCCGGTTAGTACGCTATTTAAGCGCTGAGCAGTTCAAAATATTCATCGGTATTTACATATTTTTATACATCGTCACACAGATAGGGATCTCTATGTCCGTCACTATTCAAGAAGAAGATTTTGTGAGCTCGATCGCTGATGCGATCCAATTCATCAGTTACTACCATCCTGCGGATTACATCAAGCATTTGGCACGTGCTTATGAGCGCGAGGAAAGTCCTGCCGCCAAGGACGCGATCGCACAGATTCTGACAAACTCACGGATGAGCGCCGAAGGGCGTCGTCCCATCTGTCAGGACACGGGGATCGTCAATGTGTTTCTGAAGATCGGTATGGATGTGCGTTTCAACTCTAAAAAGAGTGTTCAGGAGTTGTGTGACGAGGGTGTGCGTCGTGGTTATCTGAATCCTGAAAATCCTTTGCGCGCTTCGGTGTTGGATGATCCCATTTTCTTGCGCAAAAACACGAAGGACAATACCCCCTGTATCGTCAATGTGGAGTTGGTTCAGGGCAACACGGTGGATGTTCAGGTCGCTGCCAAGGGTGGTGGTTCGGAAAATAAGTCCAAGCTTGCGATGTTGAATCCAAATGACTCAATCGTTGACTGGGTCTTGAAAACGGTTCCAACGATGGGCGCTGGCTGGTGTCCGCCAGGGATGCTTGGCATCGGCGTAGGCGGTACGGCTGAAAAGGCTGTGCTGATGGCCAAGCACTCGTTGATGGAAGATCTTGACATGTATGAGTTGCTGGAGCGTGGTCCACGCAGCAAGCTCGAAGAGTTGCGTATCGAGATTTATCAGAAGGTCAATGCGCTGGGAATCGGCGCGCAAGGTCTGGGTGGTTTGACGACGGTTCTGGATGTCAAAATTGAGACGTTCGCGACGCATGCTGCCTCGTTCCCGGTTGCCATGATCCCGAACTGCGCCGCGACGCGTCATGCGCACTTCGTGTTGGATGGCTCGGGTCCGGCTCACTTGCATCGTCCTTCGCTGTCGGACTGGCCCGATGTGCATTGGGCGCCCGACTACAAGTCTTCCAAGCAAGTGGATTTGAACAAACTGACGCGAGAAGAGGTCGCGAGTTGGAAGCCAGGTCAGACTTTATTGTTGAACGGCAAAATGTTGACGGGTCGTGATGCGGCACACAAGCGTATTCAGGACATGCTGGCCAAGGGTGAGCCTTTGCCTGTCGATTTTCACGGCAAAATGATCTACTACGTGGGACCTGTAGATCCTGTGGGTGACGAGGTGGTGGGACCCGCAGGACCGACCACGTCAACGCGCATGGACAAGTTCACGGACATGATGTTGGAGAAGACGGGTCTGTTTGCGATGATCGGTAAGGCTGAACGTGGTCCTGCAACGATTGAGTCGATTCGTAAGCATCAGTCTGCTTATTTGATGGCTGTGGGTGGTGCGGCATACCTGGTTTCCAAGGCGATTCGTGGTGCCAAGGTCATCGGTTTTGAGGATCTGGGTATGGAGGCGATCTATGAGTTTGATGTCGTGGATATGCCTGTGACCGTGGCGGTTGATTCTAAGGGTACCTCGGTGCATACGACCGGGCCCAAGGAGTGGTCGGCTAAGATTGCTGGAATTCCTGTGGTGGCGGGGTAATGCTTCTATAGGTGAAAGCCATGCAGCGCTAAACAGTTCGGTGCGCTGGCTTTCTCGGCCTGCTTTGCAGGCTACCCTCAGACCCCTTGCGTTGACGGAGACGACCCCTAACTCGCTTCGCTCAAACAGGGGGTCGTCTTTTTTCCGTCAACACTGTGGGTCTTCGGCTCGACAGACAGCGCACCGAACTGTTTAGCGCTGCGTGGCTTTCTTTAACTTAAGCGCTCAATTCAGAATCTAATTTTTTTGTGCCAGCTCTCTGAGTTTGACGCGCTGGAATTTATCGCCATTGGCGCTTGCTGTGGCGGGAAATGCGTCAATAAACCAGAGATGGGTGGGGATTTTGAAAGCGGCGAGTTGTTTGGAGAGTCTGTCCAAAATGACTTTGGGGTCGCCTGTTTCGCTGTGCGCATGAGCACTGTGTGTGTCTGATGCAATGACAAACGCGACAGGCCTGAGTTGACCTTTGATTTCAATACCGACGACTTGAGCGCTTTTGATTTCAGGTTGCTCAGCGAGCACCTGCTCAATCTCTGTCGGATCGACGAGAAAGCCGCCGAGTCGCATGGTGTCGCCCATACGGGACTGATAGACAAAGCTGCCGTCTGCTCTGATATAACCGAGATCACCTGTTTTAAAAAAGCCATCCTCTGTGAAGGCTTCTTTGGTGGCCAGTGGGTTGTTGAAATATCCTTTGAACAACGTTGGCGAGTGCATTTCCAACTCGCCTGAGATGCCAGGTGCGCAGACCGCTCCCGACTCCGGATCTCTGGCGCGTACGCAAGCAAGCGCACCCGCAGAGGGGTAACCGCCACCTAGCGCGCGCTCCTCAATGGGCATATCAGGATTCTGGAGAGAAAATAGCGCCATGACTTCGCTCGACCCGTACAAACCTCGCATTGGAATGCCGCGAGGAATCAATGCTTTGGCCAGGTCAATGAAACGAGGACTAAAAGCTGCAAAGCCAAAGGTCTTCAAGGAAGGAAAGGGTGTCGAATCTGTATGCTCGACCAAGCGTCGCAGCATTTCATCGCTTCCAAACACATGGGTGATCTGCTCTTGTTGAATCAGCCTTGCGGCAGTGTGTCCGTCAAAGAAATCCATCAGCACTACCGGCATGCCGGCGGCAATCGCACCGAGCACACTATTCAAGCCAAAGACGCCGCACCGTGGCAGCGCCGCCAGCAGCTTGTCGCCGGGCTCGCCAAAGTGATCACCCGAGGCAACGTGCTGAGCATGCTCGCTGAGCGTGCGTTGAGTATGCATGACAAGTTTGGGCCCCTTGGTGGTGCCTGAGGTTGTAAAGAACGCAACGTTTCGATCGGCGAGTGAGCGTGCGTCACTTGCGTACTCTGCGTCCTTTGCAAAAGGATCGTCCACCAAAGTGCTGGGTTTAAACGCCATGACTGGACGGTCAAGTAAGCGAGCCGGTGTCGAGGCGTCGGCATCCAGCATGATGACGCGCTGGAGATGGTTGAGTGCCTGAGGGTCGACATCTTTAACGACAGCTGCGAAATCAATCTTTTTAAAATTGAGTTGCAGAATCAGGGTCGTGGCCTGTGAGTTTGTCAAAATATATTGCAGCTCATGCGCACGATATTTTGTGTTGACGGCGACAAGTGTGGCACCGATGTTTGCCAGTGCAAAAAGCAGTACCAACCACTCGGTACGATTGATCAGCCAAACTGCGACGTGGTCGCCGGGTTCAATGCCTTGCTGGAAAAGCCAGGCGGCTGTTTGATGGACCTGTTGGTCAAACTGTGCATAACTGACAGCTTGACCCTCTTGAACGAGCATGGTGGCGTTCGGGTGGTGCTCTACATGTTGTTGGTAAATCGTAAAGAGCGTACCCTCATGCGACATATCAATACAGTTCCATGAGTTCAGTATTGTTGCTAAAAGCTTCAGGCGAGCCTTCGCGAATGAGTTGACCGGATTTCATGACGATGACACGGTCAGAAATTTTGAGTGCTTCTCGAACGTTTTGTTCGACAATCAAAATAGACATTTTGCGTTCTTGTTGAAGCGCGCGAATCGGGCCTGCCAAGTCTTGAAATAATTTTGGCGCAAGACCAATTGAAGGCTCATCGAGCAACAGGCAGCGAGGTTGACTCAACAATGCACGCCCGAGAGAGACCATTTGTTGCTGCCCCCCCGAAAGCGTACCCGCACGTTGCGTATAAAACTTTTTAATCATCGGCAAAACATTCATGACCCACTCGAGCCGAGCGGTCTGTTCGCCAGTCGGGATGTTGTTGGCCCAAAAGCCGAGCTTCATGATTTCAGCAACGGTCAAGCCCGGGAAAACGCCTCGACCTTCGGGAACGAGCGCGATGCCGGCAGCACTGAGTTCTCTTGGGTCCGGTTTGGAGATGGATTTTCCTTCAAGAGTGATGGATCCGTGCTCCAGAGGAACGAGTCCAAACAAGGCCTTGAGAAGTGTGGATTTACCCGCGCCATTGTGGCCGATCAAGCACAAGACCTCGTTGTATTGGAGGCTGACATTGAAGTCTTCCAGTACGGGTCGGCCGCCGTAACCGACGCGCAGATTTTTTGCTTCGAGAAATGGACCCTGGCTCATGAGCGGTCTCCAAAATAAATAGCTGCTAGATGCGGGTCTTTAAGAATGTCCTGGGAACTGCCCTGTGCCAGAAGTTTGCCCTGATCCAGAAAGGCGACCCGGTCTGAGAGCTTGATCACGATATCCAGATTGTGTTCAATGATGCAGATGGTGATGCCGCGTTTGGCATAGTTGCGCAATAGCGCAACGAATCTTTCAAACGAGCGCGGATCCAGTCCGGAGGCAGGTTCGTCGAGTAACCAAAGTTTGGCTTCACTCGCCATGATGCGGGCCAAGCTGAGGAATTTTCTTTCCGCATATGCCAGATCAACTGCACGTTCATTGCGTTTGTCGCTGAGCTGCGTTTCCTCAAGAATTTCGGTGACTCTGCGTTCGGCGGCTTCTTTGCCGCTTTGCCAGAGCCAGCTGCTTCGCTCCATCACCGTCATGATGTTTTCTTCGACGGTCATTTGGTTAAAGAGGCGCAGGTCCTGAAACGTGCGTGCGATGCCCATGCGCGCGATTTGCCAAGGCTCAATGCCTTTGAGAGGCTTGCCGAGCCAGTGCACGGTTCCGCTAGTGGGCACGAGATGCCCGGTAATGAGATTAAAGAGTGTTGTTTTTCCCGCGCCATTGGGACCGACGAGCGTGGTGATGACACCTGCTGGCAAGTCCATCGTGACTTCTGAGATCGCCTGAAGTCCACCGAAATTTTTATTCAGTGCACGGATCTCGAGAAGAATTTCTTGAGGCGCATGACGCACAGACTCAAGGTGAGTGGTCGCGTTGGCGGAGGTCGTTGCAGTGGCAATCGTCATGCTGACTTCCCCTTTGTGCGTCCACCGACAAGACCGCCGGGTCTGAACATCATCAGTAGCACCATCGCGAGGCCGTAAATAATTTGCTGAATCGTGCCGAGCTCAGAGGGTGGCAGGAAGGGCAGATATGTCAATGCTGCAGGTAATGACATCAGCAAGGCTGCACCGACGATTGGCCCAAATAACGTCCCTGTTCCGCCAATGATCACCATCGCCATCAACAAAATCGACATTTCTAGCATGAAGCTTTCAGGGTTAATGAAGCTCATGTAAAACGCGTAGAGTGAGCCTGCCACGCCAGCGAGTCCGGCTGATACTGCGACTGAAAGTGTTTTGACGGCATTCACGTGCTTGCCATAGGTCTGCGCAGCCGATTCACTATCTCGAATCGCCATGAGGCTTCGGCCAAAACTACCTCTGACTAACAGCGCGGTGATGGCAAGGACTAACAAAAGAATCACCAGAGCGAGTGCAAGAAAAGCAGTATCGCTATTAAAGACGTACCCAAATAAATTAGGTCTTGGAATGCCAATCATGCCGCCGAGACCACCCGTCACAGATTTCCACTCTGAAAAAATGGTGACGCCAATGACTTGCAAACCAAGCGAAGCGGCGACAAAGTATTCACCCCGAACACGCAAAGCAGGGAGTGCGAGTGCCATCGAGATGACGGCGGAAATCATTGCCGAGGCCAATAGACACAGCAACAGCGAGTCGGAAAAATTTAAGGCGATATAGGCGGTCGCATAGGCGCCCACACCAAAGAACACAGCATGCGCAAGAGAAAAAATACCTGCGTAGCCCATGATGAAGTTCAGCGTCAGCGCAAGGATGCCGTTGATGCAAAAAAGGACAGCAATATTTTGTAGGTAGGCAATCATGTTGTGTCCTTCCTTAAGAAACTGTGGCTCGACCGTACACGCCACCAGGACGGAACAGAATGAACAGGAACAAAATGACAAAGGTGACGGCTTCGCTCCACTGGGGATCGATAAAGGCCAAGCAAAGGTTTTCTGCGAGACCGAGTAGCAATCCTGCAACGGCCGCACCTTTTAAGCTGCCGACTCCGCCTACGATGGTCGCGGCGATGCTAATCAACATGATGTGATTGCCCATTGAGGGATTCAAGCCCGAGGTTGCTGCCGTCAAAATGGCGGCTGGGACGACTAAGACAGAACCGATGAGAAAAACATATTGAGACAGGCGGCGCGGTGTCAGACCATAGACTTCGATCAAGGCGGGATTTTCACCTAAGGCACGCAGTGCGATACCCAAATTGGTACGTGTCAGCAGCCATTGAAGTAGGGCAAACGATACGATGGCACTGGCCAAGACCGCTGCAGCGATGGGCGCGACAAACAGACCTGGAATAATTTCGAGGCTCTTGCTCAACGGGGTGCTGACAGTCACCATGCCACGACCGAATACGATCGAGATGACGTTCTGCACCACGATGGCTGCGCCAAAAGAAGCGACAAACACAGTAAAGAATGAGCCCTCGTGGCGCTGAATCACTGCATAGACCCAACGATCCAACAGGACTCCAAAGAGGCCTGCCGCGGCTGCCGAGGCTAGCGCTGCCAATGGCCATGCCCAACCAAGCACAACATAACATTCATAAAAAATAAAGCCGGCGATCGTAAAGGTCGCGCCATGCGCGGCATGAAATATACGGGTCATGCCGAAAATCAGCGAAAACCCAGCCGCAATCAGTGCGTAGAGCGCACCGGTTTGCAGCCCATTGGCTAACAATTGGGCAAACAGCATGGAGCAGTTTCCTATTTAGACATCTGAAGAACGCGTGGACGTCGCCCACGCGTTGACACTGATCTTCTATTTATTTGCCGGTTTTGATCAGCTTGCTCGTACCGTCGCCGACCATTTCATTGATTTGAATGGGGGACTTGACGGTACCATCATCAGCAAAAGAGACTGTGGCGCCAACGAACTGGAAGTTTTTCGTGGCTTTACGCTGTGCCAACAGATTTTCGCCTGTGACGGGTTTGCCTGCTTTTTCGAGCGCAGCGGCGAGATCAGCAAAGGTCAATACGGCGTTGTAATAGTTGAGTACGTACATATTTGGCTCTTTGCCATATTTCTTTTTGTAGTCTTCTTCGACTCGCTTGGTCAATGGATCGTTTTTGTCCAAGGAGACTTGCTGGCTAGTGTAAACAAGGCCTTTAGCTTCTGGAAGACTCAGAATCGAAGGCAAGGACATCGCCGAGTAACTTGCCAAGGGTTGGCTCACACCGTTATCACGGAGCTGCTTGACCAATTGCACTTGCTGGTTGCCGTAAGTCGCGATGTAAACAGCATCAGGTTTCGTGTCACGCACGCGCGCAGCAACGCCTGAGAACTGTTGAGCTGTTGTAGGAATGGAGAATGAACCCACCACATCGCCACCCGCTGCTTTCACTTCTTTGGTGAGATCTTTCAAAACCGCTTGGCCAAGCGGATCATCCACATAAATCAGCGCAATGCGCTTGTAGCCTTTTTCTTTGACGAGATAAGGCACCATGGCTGTGACTTCGAAGTTTGCCAAAGGAATGGTGTTCCAGAAGTATTCGCCGAGCATGGCCAAATCAGGGCCGACGCCGCCGCCGTTCACCATGACAGTCTTGGTGCGTGCGCCAATTGGTGCCATCGCTTTCGATACACCAGTAAAAGCGGAAAGCATGAAAGGTACTTTGCTCACGTTGATGAGTTTGTTGGCAGCAATTACGCCTTGAGCAGGCAGTGCTTGGCTATCTTCGTACACGGCAGATAGTTTGCCCGACAGTTTTTTGTCTGCGTTGATATGCTCAATCGCAAGGTTCACGCCCGAGCTAAAGACCTGACCATATTCGGCATTCGCGCCGCTCAGAGGAAACGCAGCGCCGATGGCATAGTCTTTGGCTATTGCGGGTGTGGCGAGCGCGGCGTGCACCAAGGTTAAACCAACAATTAGTTTTTTCATTTTTTGTCTCCGGGTTTATAAATAGACTGCTAATTTTTATGATGTATTGAGTTGTATTGCCAATTGAGCGACGATCTTTAAGGCGTTCGACCCAACAACTCCTTCAAAATCTCCTCCGTATGTTGCCCCAACAAAGGCGCAGCACGCGTGTACTGAACGGGCGTTGCTGAGAAATTCATCGGACTGGCAGTCGTAGGAGAAGTCCCGCCTGTCGGATGCGGAATGTTTTTCCAGATCTCGCGAGAGACGACTTGTGGATGCGCAAACACTTGGTCGATCGTTTGAATTGGACCACAAGGGACACCTACAGCTTCTAGCTTCGCGATCCACTCATCACGCTTACCCGTTACCATAATTTTTTCCAATACTGGAATCAATTCATCGCGGTGCATGATGCGCTGACGATTGGTCACAAATTTCGGATCAGTAGCGTATTCTGGGATGCCGATTGCGCCGCAAAATGAACGGTACTGCGAGTCATTACCCACCGCGACGATCATGAAACCATCTGATGTTTTAAACACCTGATAAGGCACAACGTTTTGATGCGCATTGCCTGCACGACCCGGTGCGACACCCGTCGTCATGAAGTTGAGATTTTGATTCGCCAGCATTGAGATGTGACAATCGAGCAAGGCAATGTCAAGATGCTGACCCAGACCGCTATGGTTACGTTCCTGCAAAGCTGCCAGGATCGCGACCGAAGCATACATCCCCGTGATGATGTCCGTGACAGCCACCCCCGCCTTTTGCGGACCTCCGCCAGGCAAGTCATCGCGCTCACCGGTGATGCTCATCAGACCGCCCATACCCTGAATCATGAAGTCGTATCCAGGACGTTCTGCGTAAGGGCCCGTTTGACCAAAACCAGTGATCGAACAGTAAATGAGACGAGGGAACTCGTCCTTCATGCTCTCGTAGTCAAGGCCGTATTGCTTCAGACCGCCAACCTTGAAATTTTCGACCAGAATGTCACAGTGCTTGGCCAGTTCTTTGACGAGCTTGATGCCTTCGGGACTCGCCAGATCAATTTCAATCGAACGCTTATTGCGATTCGTACTGATGTAATAAGCCGCTTCAGTTGTATCGTTGCCGTCTTGATCCTTGAGGAAAGGAGGACCCCAGGCGCGCGTGTCATCACCGAGTTTCGGACGCTCCACCTTGATCACGTCCGCACCCAGATCCGCTAAATTTTGCGTGCACCAAGGACCCGCCAATACCCTCGACAAATCCAGCACACGGATGCCGGCAAGAGGTGCGCGGCGGGTGCTGGATCCCTGCTGATTGACATCGTTCGTCATGCTTTGATTCCTGCGTAGCCATGGCTGAGTACGACGACATCACGCTCTGCGACTTTCGCTCTGAAGCGCACAGCATCGGTGCCGTCACGCCAGATTTCACAAACAAGCGTCTCGCCCGGAAAAACAGGAGACGAGAAACGAGTATGCAAGGCGGTGAGTCTGGTTGCATCGTGATCACAAGCGGCTTGAACGATTGCACGTGCGGCAACACCATAAGTGCACAGACCATGCAAAATCGGACGGGGATAGCCCGCGCGTTCGGCGACAACCGGATCCGCATGCAAAGGATTGTTATCCGCACACAGGCGATAGATTAAAGCTGCCTGAGGAAGCGTTGGCAACGCACAAGTCATGTCAGGGGCGCGATCAGGCGTAGCTTCAAGTGCGGGAGGACTTTCGTCCGAGTGGCTCAAGCCGCCATCACCGCGACAAAACGTCGTTTGACCGAGCGTGACAAGATGGTTGCCTGCATGATCATGCAGAGTACGCTCTGAAAGCACCAGCGCGCCTTTGTCCGCACCCTTATCGATGACATGCGTAATGCGAGTCCGACCGATCACTCTACCTGCTGGTGGCAGAGGCTTGTGAATCGTCAGACGTTGTTCGCCATGTACGAGCTTGACCCAGTTGATCCCGGCCTTGGGATCTTTCATCCAAAAGCCAGGGTAGCCGAGTACCACCGCCATGGTTGGGAACGCCTGCATATCCTGCTCATAGACATATTTCAAATGATTCGGATTGGTGGGTTCCTGACCGAAACCAATCCCGAGCGCATACAAAATACTGTCGTTCTCGGTGTAAGTTCTGTCGACCTCGGGAAAGACCCAGTTTTTGATCAGTTGATAGTCCATGATTAGATCGGATCCCAGTCGATAGCGTCAGGTGAGCGCTCAAGCGCCATGAAATGATGACGCATGGCGGGTGCGGCGATTTCTGCGATCGCTTCGGGTGTCCAGCCTGTGCTCATATGAACCGAGCGGATAGGGCGAGGCTGACTAAACAACATGATTTCGTTGGCGCGCACGCCAAAGATCTGACCGGTGACCTCTTTGGCGCGGTCGCTACCCAGATAAACGGCCATTGGCGCAATTTTGTTTGCTTCCATTTTTTGCAGTTTGGTGACGCGTGCTTTTTCCTCATCCGTATTGGCGGGAATCGAGCTCGTCATGCGGCTCCAGGCAAAAGGTGCGATGCAATTGGAGCGGACGTTGTAGCGTTGCATGTCCAAAGCAATGGACTTGGACAATGCGGCAATGCCGAGCTTAGCCGCTGAGTAGTTCGCCTGACCTAAGTTGCCGATCAAGCCGGAAGTCGAGGTCATGTGCACGAAAGCGCCCGACTCTTGTTCACGATAGTAGTTGGCTGCCGCACGGCTGACGAAGAATGTGCCGTTGAGATGCACGTCAATGACTTGAGTCCATTCTTCTTCGCTCATTTTGTGAAAAACGCGATCCCGCAAGTTACCGGCATTGTTCACCACAATATCGATACGCCCAAACTGTTGGACAGCTGTTTCAATAATGTTGTGTGCGCTGACGCGAGTGGCAACGCTATCCGTGTTGGGGACAGCCTGACCGCCCGCCTTGATGATTTCATCAGCGACCTGTTGCGCAGGGCCGGCGCCAGAGCCTTCGCCCGCTAAGCTCGCACCGATATCGTTCACGACGACCTTTGCACCAGCAGCGGCCATCGCCAAAGCAATACCCCGACCAATTCCACCACCGGCACCGGTGACAACGACAACTTTACCTTCCAACATTCCACTCATAAATAACTCCGTTAAATATTATTGGTTAAACCTGAACGCAATGATTGCATCAATGCGTGCATGCCTTGGATGGATGATTTCATGACTGAACGTCCGCCTGCATGCACGCATGACGGCGCTTACTGATTCGGATAAATATTGCCTTTTGTCACAACATCTTCCCACATTTTGTATTCACTATCGATCCTTGCACTGAGTGACTTCGCATCAGTTTTGTCGAGCGAATAGCCACCGGCTTCGATGGCTTTGACGAAATCTGGATTGTTTTTGACCGCATTCAGTGCGGCCGTCAATTTTTCTGTAATCGGCTGTGGAATGCCTTTGGGACCAATCACGGCAAACCAGCCAAGCACTTCGTAATCAGCGATGCCTGCTTCGATCATGGTTGGAATGTTCGGCAGGCTCGGGTTGCGCTCTTTGGATGTCACGGCCAGACCACGTGCTTTACCACTTTCGATAAACGCCCGGCCTGTTCCTGTGATGTCAAACATGAACGTGACTTTCCCGCCCATCACGTCGACCATCGCTGGCGCATTGCCTTTGTAGGGCACGTGAAGCATCTGCGTGTTTGTGGCCTGTTTTAATAGCTCAGCGGACAAATGGTTAGAGCCGCCAAAGCCTGCTGAACCGAAGGTGACTTTCTCAGGATTCTTGCGGGCGAAGTCAATGAGCTCGCTAACTGTTTTCGCAGGAATTTGAGGGCCGATCAACAACACGTTTGCATAGTTGACGACAGGACCAATGACAGTGAAATCAGTGCGTGGATTAAAAAGTTTACTGCGCTGAACGATCGGCGAAATCGTCAGGCTCGGACTGGCCACAAAGTTAAGTGTGTAGCCATCTGGAGTGGCTTTAGCGGTTGCGTCTGCACCAATCATGCCGCTTGCACCAGCCCTGTTTTCGACCACAACGGTTTGTTTAAGTTGATCGCCCAGATATCGCGCAAATAAACGTCCAGTTGTGTCGACAGGTCCACCGGGAGGATACGCAACAATCAATTTGATGGGTCGGTCTGGCCAGTTTGCTTGAGCAAAAGCGGCAGTAGAGGCGCAAATCGAGAGGGTCGCGCCGCAGATGATCTGCATGACGAGACTGAGTTTGGATTTGAGGTGAGGTGAGGTCATCATGATCCCTTTTTAATTTAAATAAAATCCGTGTTTAAGTCGATGCACGCGAGTAAAGCCACCCAGCGTGCGTCAAAATCAATTAGTTGATTTTCGCTCCGGAGTCTTTGACGGCTTTGTTCCACTTTACGAGCTCGGCCTCGATGTGCTGACCAAACGCAGCAGGAGTAGAGCCGACCATTTCGTAGCCATTCGCGTTGAGTTGTGCCTTGATTTTTGGTTCGGCAGCGACCTCGGCAAAGGCCTTGCTAAGCGTATCAATCGTGGCGGCTGGTGTACCTGCTGGGGCAAGGATGCCATACCAGACGTTGACCTCAAAGCCTGGCAATGTTTCTGCGACAGTAGGCGTGTCGGGCAAAATGGAGGCGCGTTTGGCACCCGTCACGGCGATCGCCTTGAGCTTGCCGGTTTTGACCTGTTGATATGAAGTTGAAATGCTATCGAACATTAATGAGACTTCACCGCCGAGCATGGCAATCACAGCCGGGCCACTCCCTTTGTAGGGAATATGCGTCATCTGCGTGCCAGTCTGTGACTTGAACAACTCGACCGCGAGGTGACTGGTATTGCCGTTACCTGCCGATGCATAGGAAAGCTTGTCTGGATTTTTACGCGCGTAGTCGATGAGCTCCGGAATCGTATTGGCAGGCGTAGCGAGTGGCGCGGCGACTAATAAAGGAAGCGTGGCGACCAGAGATACTGGCGCAAAGTCTTTACGCGTGTTGTAGGGTAATGAGGGATACAGCGCGTCATTAATGGCGTGGGCTGTCAGCACCATCAAAATGGTGTTGCCATCCGGTTTGGCCCGGGCGAGCGCTTGCGTCGCAATCGAGCCGCCAGCACCAGCCTTATAGTCGAGCACGATTGTTCGGCCCAGTTTCTTTTGTAATTCGGGCAGCATGGGGCGTGCCAGCATGTCTGCGCTGCCACCAGGCGGGTAGGGAATGATGAGCGTGAGGGGCTGGCTAGAACCGCTCTGAGACCACGCGAGGCTATGCGCGACCAAGGTCGCTGCGCCAAGCGCGAGACGAATGCCCAGTGAAAATTTCTTATGCATGTTTGTTCTCCTCTTGTTTACAGCACTCAAATAAGTGTCTGCGTCGATGGGCGTGTCTCCGCCCTTAATTTTTTACAGATAACCGTACGTCATGATCGGTAGGTCGGATTGCCTTGCGCATCGCGGCGAATCACCGACATGTTGTCCGATGCTCGAAGCAATGCGCCCGTTTTTTGTTGCAACGCATCTAGTGTCAACCCTTCAACCATCGCGCGCACTTCAAAGCCTTGAGGCCCCACGTCGATGATGGCCAGATCGGTGTAGACATGATCGACCACGCCCGCACCAGTGAGTGGATAGGTGCATAGTTTCATCAGTTTGGGAGACTGATCCTTGGCGACATGCTCCATCATCACAATGACAAAACGAGCGCCAATTGCCAGATCCATGGCTCCACCGATGGCTGCAATGGCATCCGGTCCCGAGGTGATCCAGTTTGCCAGATCGCCGTTCTCCGCGACTTGAAAGCCACCGAGTACAGAGTAGTCCAGGTGACCGCCGCGCATCATCGCGAAGGAAATGGTGTGTTCAGTAATAGAGGCGCCAGCCAGCAAGGTGACAGGTGTGCGGCTCGCGTTGATGAGGTCGGAGTCGATTTCATCGCCAACTGCTGCGCGACCCATACCAAGAATGCCATTTTCGCTATGCAGCAAAATTTCACGATCTTTAGGTAGGTAGTCTGCGACCTGAGTCGGCATGCCGATACCGAGGTTGACGACCGAGCCATCAGGGAAATCATGCGCGACCAGATAGGAAATCTCTGCGCGTGAGAGAGGTTTGTATGCGCTAGCTGCAGATGTGCTCATCGCTCGCCTCCGATTGCAACGACTGATTGAACAAAAATGCCAGGTGTGACGACGTTTTCTGGTTCGAGCTCACCGAGTGCAACGATGCGATTGACTTGAGCGATGGTGTGTTTGGCCGCCATACACATCACGGGGCCGAAGTTGCGCGCGGCCCAGCGGTAGTTGAGATTGCCCCAGCGGTCACCCAGATGCGCACGGATGAGTGCAAAATCTGCAGAGAGCGGTTGTTCGAGAATGTAGCCCTTGCCATTGATGACACGCTGTTCTTTGCCTTGCGCGATGAGTGTGCCGTAACCGGTCGGTGTAAAAAATGGACCCAGGCCGGCACCAGCTGCGCGTAGCCGTTCGGCCAGCGTACCCTGAGGCATGCATTCGAGCTCGACTTGACCGGCCCTGTAGGCGTTGGCAAATACTTCTGAGTTGGCGGGGCGGGGGTGCGAGCAAACGATTTTGCGAACGCGACCTGCTTTGATGAGGCCGGCAATCCCCGTTTCATGGGTGCCAGCGTTGTTGCTGATGATGGTGAGCTCGCGAAGTCCTTTGTCGAGAACGGTACGCATGAGTTCAAAAGGAATGCCGGCATCGCCAAAACCGCTAACCGCGATAGTCGCACCATCCTTGATGGGGGCGATGGCATCTTCTAGGGATGCTTTGACTTTATCGAGCATATTGTTTTCCGGTTTGGCTCTGCCAAAATTGATGCGCTGTGACGCTTAATATTAGGGTTTTCATCAGTGTCTCTGATCGGTTCTTCATTGTTTTTTGATTGTAGGGCGATTTTTGGAAACAGGCGTCGTGCGGGCATTTTCACTTGCCGAACGGGGGCTTCCAAAATGACAGACGGCACCTTTTTTCAGGGGCGTTAAGATTACACGCACAGGAGAACACTCATGGACTTGACTTGGACCCCAGAAGAGCGCGCGTTTCGCGAAGAAGTGCGTGCGTTCGCACAGCAAAAGCTACCGGCTGATTTGCGTGCCAAAACATTTGCACACCACCGCCTCAAGCGCGACGACTATCTTCGCTGGCACCGTATCCTCGCCGAGAAGGGCTGGGGCGCGCCGAGCTGGCCCAAAGAATACGGCGGTACAGGCTGGAATGCGCTACAGCGTTTGATTTTTGAAATCGAATGTTTCAAGGCCGGCGCCCCGCGCCTTTTGCCCTTCGGGCTAGGCATGATCGGACCTGTGTTGATGAAGTACGGCAATCAGGCTCAAAAAGACCGGTTTTTATCGCGCATCATCACAGTCGACGACTGGTGGTGTCAGGGCTACTCAGAACCAGGCTCCGGCTCCGATCTGGCATCTTTAAAAACGCGTGCCGAACGCGTGGGTGATCGTTACGTGATCAACGGTCAGAAAACCTGGACGACGCTTGCCCACTACGCCGACTGGATGTTCTGTTTAGCGCGTACAGATGCGACCGCCAAAGCGCAGCGGGGTATCTCAATGATTTTGATCGATATGCGTCAGCCCGGTGTACAGGTCAGACCAATCAAAACGCTCGACGGCGGGACAGAGGTCAATGAGGTCTGGCTTGAAAATGTCGAAGCACCTCTTGAGAACCTCATCGGTGAGGAAAATAATGGCTGGACTTATGCCAAGTATTTGCTCGGTCATGAGCGCAGTGGCATTGCCGGTATCGGTCACTGTCATCGTGAGTTAGCCATTCTTAAGTCGCTGGCTGAGCGCACCATGGCAAGCGGCGAATCGTTGAGTCTGAATTCGCGCGTGCGTGACAGCATCAACCGCGTGGAAGCTCAAGTGTTGGCCCTCGAAATGATGGTGCTGCGCGTGGCGGCCGACGAGTCAACAGATCCAGGTCCCAAGGCCTCTATCCTCAAAATTCGCGGTTCCGAGTTGCAGATGGAGTTGGCCAAGTTGCAGATGCAGGTCGCAGGCGCTAACGCCTGGCCTTACGACCCTGAGTGGATGTTGGCCGAGTCGGAATTCCATGGGCCAGGCCCTGAGTATTCTGCCGCCGCGGCCGCCGCGTATTTCGATATGCGCAAGACTGCGATTTACGGCGGTACCAACGAAATTCAGAAAGGCATTATCGCCAAGCAAATTATTGGGGTCTAGGACACATCATGGATTTTTCATATTCAGAAGAGCAACGGATGTTGACAGACAGTCTGCGTCGTTTGATCGCGGACAACTGGACTCGGCCCAAGCGCCGCGCGCGCCAAGATGCAGGCAAGCTCGATCGCGCGGCATGGAATAGCCTGGTTGAGCTCGGTATCGGTGGATTGCTCGTGCCACAAGACTTTGGTGGTTTTGGTGAGAGCCCTGCGACCATGCTTGCTGTCCATCAAGAGCTTGGTAAAGGCTTGGTGGCTGAGCCCGCGATTTCCAGTGCGGTTATGGGGGTGACGTTGCTTGCGCATTGCTCGAACGAGTCACTCAAGCAGCAGTGGTTATCGGCGCATGCCGAGGGCGAGGCCGTGCTTGCGGTGGCATGGCAGGAAGAGGGTGAGCGCGACGCGCAACGTCCACTTTGTACGCGCGCGGCCAGTGGTCCGGATGGTTTTCAGCTCGATGGTAAAAAAATACTCGTCTGGCACGCGGCTGCCTCAGATGCTTTGATCGTATCTGCAGTGTTGGAGGGTGAAACTGCGCTATTGCTTGTGCCGACTCAGACGCCTGGTGTCAGCGTCACTGATTTTCCGACTTTTGATGGCTCGCGCGCCGCGACTGTCGTGTTTGATCGGGTTGTGGTACACGAGGACAATCTGATTGCCAAAGGTGCACAGGCGCAGGCTTTGTTAGCATTGTCGCTGGACTATGGCATCGTGGCTCTGTGCGCGCAGGCATGCGGTGCGATGGCTTACCTGACAGAAGTCACGATTCAGTACCTCAAAACACGTAAGCAGTTTGGTCAGCCGTTGGCTGCCTTCCAAGTGCTGCAGCATCGCCTGGGCGAGATGTTGATGCAGTCGGAGATGGGTTTGTCGATGACGTATGTCGCCACAATCGCCTTGAGTGAAAAAGATGCGGCTAAGCGCAGTCGCATGGTGTCGATGGCCAAGGTCGAGGTAGCCGCAGCCGCGCGATTTGTCGGGGAGGCGGCGGTGCAATCGCATGGCGGCATGGGCGTGACGGACGAGCTCGAAGTGGGCGATTATTTCAAGCGCCTGACCTATTTGGATTTACTGTTGGGCGATACAAACTATCACTTGCAGCGCATGCAAGACCTCGAAGCATAAAAGGAATCATTAAATGTCGACGACAGATTTGAGCGCATGGCTAGGCAAGACCCAGACCGTAGTAGATCGCCTTGATCCCAACCATGCGGCATGCATCGCGGCGACGCTTGGCGAGCCTGCACCGCAAATTGGTGAGGTTTTGCCGCATTTATGGCATTGGGCGTTTTTTCTGGAGACAGTGCCGATTGCGCAAACAGGGCTAGATGGTCATCCTGCGCGGGGCAGTTTTTTACCGCCTGCTGATAATCGTAATCGGATGTGGGCCGGAGGTCGAGTGTCCTTCAATGCCGGACTGCGTGTGGGGATCGACGCGCAAAAGACCTCTTCGGTGTTGGCGATCAAAGAAAAACAAGGCCGTACAGGTTCATTGCTTTTTGTGACGGTCAAACACGACGTGATGCAGGAAGGCAAGCTCGTGATCAGCGAAGAACAGGATATCGTCTATCGCGAACCGAGCCCGCCTAAGCTTCAAGGCACGGAGGCTGCGCCTGCTTCGCAATGGAAAGAGGCGGTGGATCCCAGTCCCGTCTTGTTGTTCCGCTACTCGGCTGTGACTTTTAATAGCCACCGCATCCATTACGATCATCCTTATGTCACGCAAACCGAAGGCTACCCTGGTTTGGTGGTGCATGGACCTCTGATTGCGACGCTGATGTGCCGAGCGTTTGTTCATGCTAATCCCCATGCAAAGGTGCGTCATTTATCCTATCGCGGTTTGCGACCTTTGATCGCACCAACCCCTTTTTCTGTCGCAGGCACTTTAGCTGCGCCAGGAGAGGCCAATCTTTGGGCTGAGCAAGACGCAACGCTTGCCCATCAAGCTGAACTGAGGTTTGAAGTATGAAAAAAGTAGGCCCACGTCCACTCGATGGCATTACTGTGATCAGTCTTGAGCATGCCATTGCCGCCCCATTTTGCACCCGACAACTCGCCGATATGGGCGCGCGCGTCATCAAAGTCGAGCGCCCTGGCGTCGGTGATTTCGCACGCAAATACGATGAACGAACGCGCGGCATGGCGTCACACTTCGTCTGGACGAATCGCTCCAAAGAAAGCCTGACCCTTGATCTCAAACATGAGGATGCCGGTCCGATCCTCAACGAGTTGTTGGCCCAGGCGGATGTGCTCGTTCAAAACTTGGCACCTGGCGCTGCGGCGCGTATGGGCTTGTCGTTTGATGCATTGCACGAGCGTTTTCCCAGACTGATTGTGTGTGATATTTCGGGTTACGGCGAGGGCGGTCCTTATGAAACAAAGAAGGCCTACGATCTGCTGATTCAAAGTGAGAGTGGTTTTATTTCGGTCACGGGTTCACCAGACGCACCCGCTAAAGCTGGTTGTTCAATCGCCGATATCGCAGCCGGCTCTTATGCGTACTCAAGCATTTTGAATGCCTTGTTGTTACGTCACAAAACAGGTTTGGGCAGCCATCTGGACGTTTCCATGCTTGAGAGCATGGTTGAGTGGATGAGCTTTCCCTTGTATTACACGTTCGAGGGGCAACAGCCTCCACCACGTGCGGGTGCGGCGCACGCAACCATCTACCCCTACGGTCCCTTTCCGGTTGGTGATGGTAGTAACGTGATGCTTGGCCTTCAAAACGAGCGCGAATGGCAGGTGTTCTGCGAAAAGGTTCTGGGGCAGCCAGAGCTAGCCAAAGATCCCCGCTACGATTCGACCTCCAAGCGAGTGGCTAATCGTGATGGTTTGCGTGGTCTGATTGTGGGTGCATTCTCAAAGATGACGATAGATCAGGTTGCGCAAGCACTTGAGGATGCCCAAATCGCCAATGCTCGCGTCAACGAGATGAAAGATGTTTGGTCGCATCCGCAGTTGCAGGCGCGCAGTCGTTGGACTGAGGTTGGCAGTCCGGTCGGGATGTTGCCGGCCTTGATTCCGCCCGCCACGAGCAATGCTTTCGATGCGCGCATGGATCCGATTCCTGCTATCGGTGAGCACACCAAGGCGATTCTCAAATCACTGGGTGTCAGTGACGCGACCGTGGCAAAACTCGAGGCTGACAAGGCGATCTAAGATAAACAAGGCGATCTAAGATAATCATGTGGCGCCTATATTGAGGCCACATGATCTAAGCTTGCTTCTCTCTAGAGTGGCCAGAGTTTCTGACCGCTGCAACGCTCCAATAGCGTAGAGAGGCTGCCTTGCGGCAGTAGCAGGTCCTGCGTCAGGTCAAGCAACGGTCTGAGTACGAATGCCCGTTGATGCATGCGCGGATGGGGCAGTGTCAGTCTTGGTGTGTCGAGGGTCGCGCCATCGTACCAAAGCAGATCCAGATCCAGCGTGCGAGGCGCGTTGTGAAAGGGGCGTTCACGCCCTTGGGCATGTTCGATGGCTTGCAGCGCATCCAGTAGTGGTAGCGGTTCAAGAGTCGTGCTGATTTCAGCAACAGTATTGACGAAGGTGGGGCCTGTCGCATCGACGGGATCGCTGCCATAAAGTGGCGCCACCCTGACCGCCAAGATGCCTGGCGTATGTTTAAGCGTTTCGATCGCAACTAAGATGGTTTCACGCGCCGCGCCTAGGTTGGCACCGAGACCGATGTAGGCACGTGTTGGCATCAATTTGACCCTGACGCAGTCTTAGGAAGCGTCGCCTGGGCCGCTGCGCTCGCCTGAGCTGCTTGCGGCACCGGGGCTGCGTCTGCGACGACGACTGCGGGCGCGAGGGCCCGTCGAGGAAGACTCTCGCGGTAGGCGGCTGAGTGCCTCAAGCATCTCGGCTCTCGTGTCGTCATCGGCGTCGGCCAGATCCATCCACCATTGTGCGAGCACGCTATCAAATTGATGCGCCGCGGCGCGTAATTGTAAAAAGTCGACAGCCGCCCTGAAACGGGGTTGCTCGAACAAACGCCAAATTGATTTGGGCAAACGTTTTTCAAAACGCGGCTGCATAAACCAGATCTCTCGCATGTCCGCGCTGAATCGCTTTTGAATCGCAAGCTTTTCAGTTTGCTCATCCAACACAGAGTCGGCGGCTTCCATGAGTGCCTGAATCGAGGGTTCACCAGCTGCAACGCGTTTTTGCCAACGGATGTCTACTTGATGCCACAGCAAGGCCGCGAACAAAAAGCTCGGACTGACTGTTTTGCCACTGCGGATGCGGTGGTCGGTGCGATCTAGCGCAAGTTCAATGAACTCCTCTCCACCGGGTTGTTCGAGCACCACGTCAAGCAAGGGAAGAATGCCCTGATGCAGACCGTCCTGGCGAAGCTGTTTGAGGCACTCCATCGCCTGACCGCAGGTGAGAAGCTTAAGCATTTCATCAAACAGACGCGAGGCGGGTACGTTTTCAATTAACTCCGCCATCGAGACCAATGGCTCTTTGGTGGCCGGCTCGATCTTGCCTTTCAGTTTGACGGCGAAGCGCACAGCACGCAGCATTCTGACGGGATCTTCGCGATAACGTGTACGTGGATCGCCAATCATTCGAACCACCCGATGCTTCAGATCTTCGACACCATTGTGATAGTCGATGACCTCTTCGGTTGTGGGGTCGTAATAGAGTGCATTGATGGTGAAATCGCGACGAGCGGCGTCTTGAGCATGCGTCCCGAATTCATTGTCACGCAAAATACGCCCATGGCCGTCGGTAGATTGAGATTCTGAGGCGGGAGCCCGGAATGTCGAGGTTTCAATAATCTCTTGACCAAACACGACATGCACAAGTTGAAAACGACGACCGATGATCCGGGCGCGTCTAAAAAGCGGCCGGATCTGTTCCGGCGTCGCATTCGTCGCCACGTCGAAATCTTTGGGCTCCAGTCCAACAATCAGATCGCGGACAGCACCGCCTACGATATAGGCCTGATAGCCTTCATGCTGCAGAACTTCGCAGACTTTGATCGCGTGGCGTGAGACAAATCGGCGGTCGATACCGTGTTTGTCTTGACGAATCCGTTTTAATCCCTGTGATCGCTGGCCGAACAACTGACCAACAAAGCGTTTGATAGTGTCTGTGAGCATCAGGATTTATCGTCGGATAGCGTGTTAAAAAGATTGAGAACGGGCCATTTGCGCGCTTGAGCGACGGCGAGCAAACTTTCGCTCGGGTTTGTCACGATCGGATGTGTCACCACCTCAAGGAGTGGCAGATCATTGATGGAGTCGCTGTAAAAATAAGACGCGTCGAAGTCGTGAATCCTCTTATTGAAGCCCTCGAGCCAGGTGTTCACGCGTAATACTTTTCCGTGCTTAAAACTGGGTGTCCCGAAAATTTTGCCTGTATAGCGGCCGCCAATATATTCTGGGTCGGTCGCAATCAGAGTGGGTACACCAAAAGCGCGTGCGATGGGGGCGGTGACAAAGCTGTTGGTTGCTGTCACCACTGCGCACAAATCACCGGCGGCCAAATGTTTTTGAACAAGCTCAATGGCGGCTGGTGTCATGGCTGGTCGGATGACATGTTGCATAAACTCTTCGTGCCAGGCTGCCAGCAAGTGTGGCGGGTGTGCCGCGAGCAGGCCCAACATGAATTCGGCGGCTTGCTCAGCGGTCAGGTCGCCGGCGTTGTAGCGATCCATTAACTCTTCGTTGCGACGAAGTGCTTCGGCCGGATCACCAGCGCGTCCTGACTTGGCCATGAATACGGCCCATTGGTAGTCACTATCTAAAGGTAAAAGTGTGTGGTCTAGATCAAAAAGTGCGAGTCGTCTGGAGGTCATGATTGTAAAAATTCTCGGTCCGACAGCATTTGGCGCACAAGTGGCACTGTTACCGTCCGATGTTTTGAAAGTGAGTATCGGTCTAATGCATCCACCAAGGCGAATAGTTGACGAATATCTCGCGTGTAGTGAGTGAGCATCCAGTCCAGCACTTCTTCTGAAAGGGGCAGGCCACAACGTTGGGCGTAGGCGGCAAGCGCCTCGAGTTTTTCTGTATCGGACAGGGGATCAAGACGAAATACTAGATCCCAGCCGAGTCGAGTGCGCAAGTCTTCGCGTAAGGACATCATCATGGGTGCGCGATCGCCCGTCACGACCAAGCCAAAAGCATTGGCAGTGGCGGCTAACTCGCGCCAACGATTGTACAGGGCAAACACCGCAGCCTGTTGTTCCGGCGTCATTTCATGAACGTCATCCACCGCGACCAGCTCGACGCCCGAAAACGGAGCAGAGGTTGTGGCCAAGGCCATGATTTCCTCTGCGGGGGTGCTGATTTCGACTAAAAAAGCCGATCGATCCTGCGTCATCGCACGCAATAGGTGGCTACGACCGCAGCCCGGAGGGCCCCATAAATAGAGGGCACGGCCCCGTGCGAGGCCTCTGGCCGCATCGATTGCGGCAGCATTGGCGCCCACCACGGTATTGTCCAAACTTGGACCCGGGGTGGGAAGAATCTCCAGAAGTAACTGCCTACTCATCGACTCATCGTAAAATTAGTAAAAATACGGACGAAAGTCCACAATTGTCACATAACCACGGCTTTTTCCCATGACTCAACCTCAAGCACCCCTCACTTACCGCGACGCAGGCGTCGATATCGATGCGGGCGATGCCCTTGTTGACCGTATTAAGCCCTTGGCGGCCCGCACCATGCGCGAGGGGGTTCTGGCCGGTATTGGCGGCTTTGGCGCGCTGTTTGAGGTGCCCAAGCGTTACAAAGAGCCTGTCCTCGTGTCTGGCACCGACGGTGTGGGTACCAAGCTCAAGCTGGCGTTCGATTGGCAACGTCACGACACGGTTGGTATCGATCTGGTCGCCATGAGTGTCAATGATATTTTGGTACAGGGTGCGGAGCCGCTCTTTTTCCTCGATTATTTTGCCTGCGGCAAGTTGTCGGTGGATGTCGCAGCCCAAGTGGTGGGTGGCATTGCACGGGGTTGCGAACTGTCGGGTTGCGCCTTGATTGGTGGTGAAACGGCCGAGATGCCCGGCATGTACCCAGACGGCGAGTACGATCTGGCCGGTTTTGCGGTCGGGGCGGCTGAAAAATCCGAATTGATTGATGGCAAATCGATTCAGCCTGGTGATGTCGTGCTGGGATTAGCGTCGAGCGGTGCCCACTCAAACGGGTACTCTCTGCTTCGCAAGATTTTGCAGCGTGCCAATGCCCGCCCTGAGCAAGATTTCCACGGACGACCACTCGGCGATGTGGTGATGGCGCCAACGCACTTGTATGTCAAACCTGTTCTGGCTGTGCTCAAGCAGTTTGGAAAACAGATTAAGGGTCTGGCGCACATTACGGGTGGCGGTTTGCTCGATAACGTACCGCGTATTTTGCAGCCTGGTCTGCAGGCCCGACTACATCGCGATGCCTGGGAAATGCCCAAATTATTCAGCTGGTTGCAGCAGCAGGGTCGTGTGGCTGATACGGAAATGCATCGCGTGTTTAATTGCGGCATTGGCATGGTTGCAGTGGTGCCAGCCGCACAGGCAGACGCGATTGCCCAAGCTCTCCGGGCCCAGGGTGAAACAGTTTATCAGTTGGGTTCGATCGCTGAGTGCGGTGCCACAGAGCCGCAAACAGTGGTCGTATAGGTGTTTTTTTAGTGACGTTTCAGAGCCGTTTATTCATTGACGATCACTCGATCGTCAATGAGTTTGTTGACGCGCTCAAGCGTCTGCGCGACAGCATTGTCGGCGTAGGCATCCATGGTGATCCGCTCCGGAAGACTCCGTAGCCAAGTCAGTTGTCGTTTGGCGAGCTGTCTGGTCGCTGCAATCGCTTGTTCTCTTGCTTGAGCCGCATTCGTATCACCCGCCAGCATGGACCAGATTTGTCGGTAGCCCACACAGCGGATAGAGGGCAGGTTTGGGTGTAGATCACCTCGCGCGTACAGCTTTTTCACCTCATCGACTAACCCTTCTCTAAGCATCTCGTCAAATCTCAGCGCGATCCGGTGATGTAAGTCGCTGCGCTCGCCAGGTTCCAGACTAAGCGTGACGGTGGCGACCGGGCGATCTGTTTGCTCGGAGGCAGTGAGTAGCGCAGACATAGGCTTGCCACGAATCAGCCAAATTTCGAGCGCGCGTTGAATGCGTTGACTGTCATTCGGGGAAAGTCTTGCCGCAGTGACTGGATCGATCGCATGGAGCTCCGCATGCATTGCCGGCCAACCGATCAAGCTTGCTCGCGACTCGAGCTCTTGACGGATCACGGGATCGGCAGTGGGGAGGTCATTCAAACCATCCCGCAATGCTTTGAAGTAGAGCATCGTGCCACCAACCAGCACAGGCAGGTGTCCGCGCGCGCGTATCTCTGTCACGAGCGTCAACGCATCACGTCGGAAGGCGGCCGCCGAATACGCGTCAAGTGGATCCCGTATATCGAGCAGGTGATGGGTGATCGCGGCACGCTCTTCGCGTGAAGGTTTCGCCGTACCGATATCCATGCCTCGATAGATTGTCGCCGAGTCCACATTGATAATTTCGCAGGGCCATTTTTGTGCGATGGCGCGCGCGACCGCACTTTTACCGCTCGCCGTGGGGCCCGCGATACACAGTATTGATGGGTCGGTGGGCGCGGGGCCTGTCATTGGCCGCGCAAGAATAGTTTGTCCAGGTCGGAAACATTCCAGTGAATCCAAGTCGGTCGACCGTGGTTACACTGATCTGCTCGTTCGGTTTGTTCCATTTGTCGCAGCAGTGCGTTCATCTCCTCAATGGTGAGTTGACGATTTGCGCGCACAGCGCCGTGACACGCCATCGTGGCAAGCAGTGTGTTGCGTTGTTCAGTCAGCAGTTGACTCGCTCCAACTTGTTCCAAGTCTCTTAGTACGCCACGCGCCAGCGCTTCAAGGTCGCCGCGTGCCAGCATCGCCGGGACGGCTCGAAGCGCCATGGATTGCGGGCCAACCGTCGCGAGCTCAAAGCCCAGATCAATGATTTGTTCGCGATACTCTTCGGCGAGTGCGAGTTCCTTTTCCGTGACTCTAAACACAACGGGTACTAAGAGTGTTTGTTGCGGCAAGGTGTGCGTGTCCATCGCGGTTTTTAGCTGCTCATAGACCACACGTTCATGCGCGGCATGCATATCAATCAGCGCGAGACCCGACTGGGTCTGAGCCAGAATGTAGATGCCGTGAACTTGCGCAAGCGCGCGGCCAAGTGGCCAGGCGGGCGAGGGTTGGTCGAGAGGTGCGTACAAAGTTTTCCAGGCTTGTGATGACGTGGACGTACCTGGCCCGGCTTCACGCAAACGCAAGGCATTCTGTGGGTTGGGCTGCCAGGAAGCACTACCTGCGGAACCCATCGCAAGATCGGTTCGATTGTCGACAGCGCGAGGTTCAAAATCAAAAGCTTGACTATTGGTTGCGCTGAAATTTGCGTTGAAATTGGAACTTAAGCCGGGATTGGCGCGAGCGTCCAAGCTCGTCGCTGAGCTCGTTTGTATGTTTGCACCAGAGTCCGCAGTAGGCTCTGCGGCTGTGCCCGCAGTCCCAGCGAGCGCGCGCGTCACGGCTTGCGCAACAAAGCGATGTACAGCACCTGTGTCGCGAAAACGTACTTCGTGCTTGGCGGGATGTACGTTGACATCGACTGCGGTCGGTTCGATTTGCAGAAATAAAACATAGGCTGGCTGGCGGTCACCATGCAAGACATCCGCATAGGCGCTTCGGATCGCGTGTGAGACGGTTCGGTCGCGGACATGTCGGCCGTTCACATAGAGAAACTGGCGATCAGCGCGCGCGCGTGACGCTGTCGGACGCGTCACCACACCCGTGAGGGAAATCAGTCCGCCTTGGGCGTTGACCTCGATGCCGTGCTCGTTGAACTCCTGACCCAATACATCACTAATGCGCTTGAGTGGTGAGCCGGGTAGCCACTGACGCACCGCGCGATCGTTGTGAAACACACGAAAGCCAACGTCAGGGAACGCAAGCGCAATGCGCTCGATAGCGTCGATGCAATGACCAAACTCGGTGGCTTCTGCGCGAAGGAATTTGCGGCGTGCAGGCACTCGGTCAAACAGGTATTTGACTTCGATTGTGGTGCCCATTGCGCCTGCCGCTGCGGTTGGTGTCATCGAGCCAGGCTCAAGACACCAGGCGTGCTCGGCTTCTTTGGGGCGTGAAATCAGTGTCAGCTCTGAAACCGCGGCAATCGATGCCAAAGCTTCGCCTCGGAATCCCATTGAGTTGACCGACTCGAGATCCTCCAGCGATGCGATTTTGCTCGTGGCGTGACGCGTCAGCGCCAGCACAAGTTCGTCTTTGGCTATACCACTACCATCGTCAATGACGGCAATACGTCTGATTCCGCCTGCTTCGAGTCGAATCTCAACGGTCTGCGCGCCCGCATCCACGGCATTTTCAACCACTTCTTTTAGAACAGAGGCGGGCCGTTCAATGACCTCTCCCGCAGCGATTTGGCTGACGAGTAGATCGGGCAAGGCACTGATGGGGCGACGGTTCGACATGATGAACAAGCTCAACAAAGAGCCTCTATTCTAGAGGCTTGTCGCACGGCGTGTCCGATTGGGCAGCCTAGCCGGTACTGGCCAGATGAGGATTCGCTCTAAAAAATTGCTGAATGCCCGTATGCATGGCATTTGCGAATTTTTCTTGAGTTTGAGGGGTCCTGAGCAGTTGCTCTTCTGTCGGATTGCTGATGAAGGCTGTTTCGACCAGGATCGAAGGCATATCGGGCGCTCGCAGCACCGCAAAGCCAGCGTTTTCAACCTGCGGCTTGTGCAGACGGTAGACGTTTCTCAGCTGATCCAGCATGGTGGAGGCGAGTTGTGTCGAGTCTTTGATTTGTGCGGAAGTCGATAAATCGAGCAGAATCTTAGCGACTTGGTTGTTTTGTGTGTTGATATTGATGCCGCCAATCAGGTCGGCCGAGTTTTCCTTGGCGGCAAGCCATTTGGCTGCAGTACTAGACGCTCCACGTTCTGAAAGAACATAGACTGAGCTGCCGCCCGCCGTGGGTCTTGGAAAGGCATCGGCGTGGACGGACACAAACAAATCGGCTTTTACGCGACGTGCTTTTTCAACGCGAACATGTAGCGGTACGAAATAGTCGCCATCGCGTGTGAGATAGCCACGCATACCAGGCGTCGCATCGATACGGGCTTTGAGTTTTTGCGCAATCGCCAGTACAACGTCTTTTTCGCGAGTACCACCTTTACCAATCGCGCCAGGATCCTCTCCGCCATGACCGGCATCAATGGCGATCGTGACCATTCTTCGACGTCCAAGCGGCGTCGGACTCTTGCCGGGGGCGGGTGGTGGCGCAACCGAATCGGGGATGACCGGAATTGAGGCCATGCCCGTGCCTTTCGGATTGCGACTGATATCACTCAGCACACGTGCAAGCGGATCTTCATCCAGTTTCTTTTGCGGCATCTTTTTCAAGAGCGCAGCCAAAGGGTCTTGTGCGACCTTAGGATACAGATCCAGCACCAGTCGGAACTTGTAGTCTCCAACCGGTTTAAGCGTGAAAACTTGTGGCGCAATGCTCTGTTTCAGGTCGAACACGATACGGATGACGTTTGAGCGATTTTGCGCAACACGCAGCGAGCTGATGTAGGGATCGTCCGGGCGCACTTTACGCACCAAGTCGTTTAAAGCGGGGTTCATCTCCATGCCTTGAATGTCGACGACCAAACGGTCGGGATTCTCAAGAGTGAAGTGTTCCGCACGCAACTCGCTGTCGAGCTCGAGGGTGACGCGCGTGTACTCGTCGGCAGGCCAAGTGCGCACTGCCAGCAATTTAGCGGCCATGGCCACACGGGGAAAGACAGGTAACAGCAAAAGGGTGGCGGCGCTCAGCAGACGACGACGGCCAGGCGCTAGCAGCTCGGTGCAGCGTTCTTGGCTATCCTTGTTGGCAAAGCGTCGATCCATAAAAGCCCTTTGTCTGTATAGGCACTCAGTGTTGCGGTGCGTCCTGAACCTGCGTAAACCAGCTGTACTAAGAGGTCCGGAGGCCCTAAGAGTTTGCCTGCGCGTTCCGGCCATTCGATCAAAACAAGTGCTCGATTATTGAGCAAATCCCGAAATCCAGCGTCTAGCCAGTCGGCTGGATCGCTAAATCTATAGAAATCAAGATGATACAAGTATAAGTTAGAAACTTCATAAGATTCAAGTAGAGCATAACTTGGACTTTTAATGCGACCTGAAACGCCACAATGTCGTAAAAAAGCACGAACTAAGGAAGTCTTTCCTGCGCCAAGGTCGCCCTGGAGGTGAATGCGACCTCCTGCCTCAGGGCCGGGCTGAAGTCCTTGGGCTGTGCTGCGTAGATCAGCAGCCGCATCGGCAAGTGCCTCGCCGAGTCTGTCAGTCGCGGCCTCATCGGCGAGTTCATAGGTGAGCGTTTTTAGAATCATGAGCGTCGAAACGACAGACTTAATGTGGGTAAAAGCTTCGTAAAAGCAAGGCAAAAGCAACGTCAAAACTTGGTCGGCATCGCCGGTTATGAAGGGATCAAGTCCTTGAGCTGAATGCTACTATCAATTCTTCTTTTGGCGAATTTGCATCCTATCCCAATATGAGCGCCCAAGAATCCAGTGCAGTGAATGACTTCATCGATGCCGTTTGGCTCGAAGATGGACTCGCTGCCAACACGCTGGAGGCCTACCGCCGGGACCTGAGTGCTTTTGAACAGTGGCTGCAAAGTGAGCGCAAGATTGCGCTGGATGCTGCAATAGGTGCAGATATCGAGTCTTGGTTTGCCGCCTGTCATGCTCAAACCAAGCCCAGCACGGCCAATCGTCGATTGGCCACCTTGCGCCGTTATTACCTTTGGGCGATCCGGCATCAACGTGTTTCTGTCGACCCCTGCCTACAACTGACAACGGCTAAGCAACCCCTCAGAGTGCCCAAGACGCTGTCAGAAAGTCAGGTTGAGGCGTTGCTGCAGCAGCCTCCAGTGCATACGCCGCGAGGTTTGAGAGATCGTGCCATGCTCGAGGTGCTCTATGCCACCGGTTTGCGCGTGTCTGAACTCGTCAATGTGGGTGTACTGGAAATCAGCCTCTCCGATGGGGTTCTCAGAGTCGTGCAAGGCAAGGGTGGCAAAGATCGCCTGGTGCCCCTTGGCGCCGAGGCGGCTCATTGGATTTCGACCTATATGAAAGAAGCTCGCCCTGTGCTGCTAGGTTCGCATACGAGCGCCGCGATGTTTGTGACGGCCCGTGGCGCTCCAATGACGCGTCAGTCATTCTGGTTGCTGATTAAAAAATACGCAGTGCTGGCGGGGGTTCGCGCGCCGCTGTCACCCCATGTGCTCAGGCATGCCTTTGCCACACATTTGCTCAATCATGGCGCAGATTTAAGGGTCGTTCAGATGCTGCTTGGGCATGCTGATATCTCGACCACTCAGATTTATACCCATGTGGCGCGCGAGCGTCTCAAGAGCTTGCATGCGCAGCATCACCCCCGCGGCTAGGCGCTTTCACGTGATGGCTCCGCACTTGCTAAACTAGCACCGCACGCCGCCGTAACTCAGTGGATAGAGTACCTTCCTCCTAAGAAGGGAGTCGGACGTTCGATTCGTCTCGGCGGCGCCAAGAGCCAATAAATACGCCACTCTCAGAGGTGGCTTATTGTTTCTTAGTCTAGTTTGTACTATAAATCGCAAGTTGTACTATTGAAAATGTGATTTTTTGGAGCTAATGTATACTTTCTTGGCTATAAGATAACTTTCAGACGGAGGTGTTCACATGAAAACCGAAAAAAAAATTACTTCAAAACTTAATTCGTCTAAAGAATTTGTAGCTACCGAGAGCCTTGAGGACCTCTACAAGCGTTATTTCATTTCTAGCGAGAACCGATCCAGTAACTCAACTTTTGAGCAAGTTTCCTTATTTGACTACTCAATGCATGTATCTTCGTCATCATCTACCCCGATAGATACAGCTCATCATGCCTAGTTGGAGCGATGTCTTAGAAGAAATGCATGCGGTACAACCGCATCCAACAGACAAGGTTCGACGTAAATATCTCGGTAATTTGCATCGTCACACAAAGCGAAATGTCATAGCCTATTATTCTGGCTGGTTGTCATCTAAGCCGAATCAAGCTTTGATTGTTAATGACGAAGATAAAAACGCTTTCATGGCATCAATTCATAAACTGGACCGAAGTAAAGGTTTAGATTTACTTCTTCATACTCCAGGCGGAGACCTTGCCGCAGCTGAGTCATTGGTTGATTATCTGCGTCGAATGTTTGGTACTGATATTCGAGCGATTGTTCCGCAATTGGCGATGTCTGCCGGAACTATGATTGCATGCTCATGTAAAGAAATCGTTATGGGAAAGCAATCTAATCTTGGACCAATTGACCCACAGTTTAATGGTTTGCCGGCGAACGGAGTAATCGCTGAGTTTAAGCAAGCAATCGACGAGGTTAAAAAAGATCCATCTAAAGCTATTATTTGGCAAGCGATCATTGGAAAATATCATCCGACCTTCCTCGGAACATGTCAAAAAGCAATTGAATGGGCTCAAGCAATAGTAAATACTTGGTTGACAACAGGAATGCTGCATGGCGTTCATAATTCTAGTGAGATTGCAAAAAATATAGTTGAAGGCCTGTCAAGCCATGACGCAACCTATAACCATGCAAGACATATCCATATCGAGGAGCTTGAAGGTTTAGGGTTAAAAATTACTCGTCTGGAAGATGATCCAAAGTTACAAGATTTAGTACTAACAGTTCATCATGCATTTATGCATACTTTTTCAATGACTCGAGCTATAAAAATCGTTGAAAATCACATGGGTGTTGGTGTAGTACGCTTTGTAAGTCCAAACTCTTAATCAAATTCCGCCCAGCGGCATCACGCGCTCAGGTTTGCGGCGGTAAATTGCATCCGTAGTCCTGGCATCTGCGTGCGACAAAAGCGCTCTGGCTTGCTCAAGAGTAGCGGCATCACTGGCGCATTTGGCTCTTAAGTCATGCTCGGTAAACCGCTCGGTGACCTTGGTCTCCTTCAACACCCGAGTCATAAAACGCTGCCACATTGAGTCCCAGCCGTGCGCGGTACCGGTCGCCTCGTTGATATACGGCTTGGCTTTAGCATTGCAAAATAGGTACTGAGATAGCCTTGGCCGCGCTGCCTTAGCCATTTCAACTGCCGTCATGAGATCTGGCGTCATTTCGTAAACGGTGCGTTTGCCAGTCGAGGCGCGCGTTTTGTGACGCTGAATATGAATGCCGTCTGGCTTGATGTCAGCCATCGTCAGGCGCAACAAATCTGAACGCGCCATGCCGGTCATCAGTTTGATCCGGATGTACGCCTGGATCATCCGCACGCTTCCGCTCTTCCTGCTTGACCCAAGCGCCAGACATTCGAGGATTTCCCAATTCTCGATGGTAAGAGTCCGGTCTGTACCGTCTAGCCGATAACAGAACGATAAGAGAGGATAGATACCCATCTATATAAGTGGGTATTTATCTTGACTGATTTCTCTGAGTTACCGTTCCGTAAAAGGCCGCGTCAGCACTACACGCTTGAGTTTAAGCGACAGGCCGTAGAGCAAACCCTGAAACATAATGCATCAGCAGCATCGGTTGCATTAACCCATGGCATGAACGCTAATCTACTTTTGCGCTGGCGACGCGAGTACCTAAGTGGAAAATTTGGGGCCATCAACCAAACGAATTTTATCCCTGTAAAAGTATCGACTGTTGTTGATGCTCAAGTGATCCGGAAAGAGTCATGTTCAGTATCTCAAGACGCTCAAACTGGTTCAATCGAAATATTATTTGATCAAATCAAGCTTCGTATTCAAGGTCGACCAGATGCGCATACTTTAAGAACAGTGATTGAGTCCTTGCGAACATGATCAGTCTACCCTCTGGAACGCGCGTTTGGATTGCAGCAGGCGTGACTGACATGCGCCGAGGATTCGATGGCCTTGCTGCATTGGTGCAGGGCTCGCTACAGGAAGATCCATTTAGTGGTCACGTGTTTGTGTTTCGTGGTCGTAAAGGCGATCGAATCAAAGTACTTTGGTGGAGTGGCGACGGCATGTGCATGTTTGCTAAGCGTCTTGAGCAAGGTCACTTCGTTTGGCCAGAGGCTGCGAGTGGGTCAGTGCATTTAACATCCGCACAGCTCTCAATGTTGCTAGAAGGCATTGATTGGAGGCGACCCATTCGGACACATAAACCAACACAGGTTTGAGAGTTTGTATCAATACGACAGATGGCTGGAGAGCCAGATATTAATTGACTTTATATGCAAAATAATTTGAATGCACAAAGTGCGTTTGATAAAATATGAGCTATGCAAATAAGCCCTCAACTCCCAACAACTGTCGCTGAATTACAGGTGATGTTGTCGGCTCAGTTTGCTGCAAACGCTGCGCTCACGGTTGAGCGCGATGCGTTTAAAAAAGATAACGCGGAGCTAAGACTGAGCAAGATCAGCGACAGCGAAGAGATCAAGCGCCTGAGCTTACTCATCGCAAAACTCAAGCGTATGGTGTTTGGGCAGAAATCCGAGAAGCTCAGCATTCAGATTGCACAACTTGAGCTTGAGCTCGAAGAGTTACACATTACCCAAGGCCTAAAGCTACCTGCTATGGATGTAGCAGGTTTAATCGAACCGGTTGAGCGCAGCGTACCGAAGCGTCGCCCCTTGCCCGAGCACTTACCAAGAGACATTCACACTCACATGCCTGCCGAGGCGGCTTGCCCCGATTGTGGTGGGGACTGGAAAATACTCGGTGAGGACGTCAGCGAGATTCTTGAGTACATCCCTGCGAGTTATCGTGTTGTTCGTCATGTCCGTCCACGCCTGACCTGTGCCTGCTGTGATCGCATGGCGCAGGCGCCAGCGCCTAGTCGGCCGATTGCACGCAGCTACTTCGGTCCCGGACTGATTAGCCACGTGATTGTGTCCAAGTACATGGATCACACGCCGATCTATCGCCAGTGCCAGCAAGCTGCGCGTGAGGGAGTCGAGTTAAGCGAAAGCACAGTAGGTGACGTGGTGGGTGGTGCGCATCAGTTATTGCGCCCCTTGATGGATGCGTTACAGCGTTACGTGTTCTCCGCCTCAAAACTCTATGCCGATGACACCCCGATCGATGTGCTTGCGCCAGGTAACGGAAAGACCAAACAAGGTCGACTCTGGGTCTATACCCGAGACGATAGACCTGCGGGTGATACCTCAGCACCAGCGGTATGGTTCAGATACTCGCCTGATCGCAAGGGGATCCATCCTCAGGCGCACCTGAAAGATTACGCGGGCGTGTTACAGGCCGATGCATATGCTGGCTACAACCCGATCTACGAATCTGGTCATGTGCTTGAAGCAGCCTGTTGGGCACACGCCAGACGAAAGTTTTACGACATCCACGTAGCACAACCGACACCGATCACAACCTATATGCTGGCCCAAATCGGAGATCTATACAAAATCGAAGCCGGTATCCGCGGCAGTCCGCCTGGACGAAGGCACGAGGTCAGACAAGAGTACTCAAAGCCGATTATTGAGGCATTACACGTGTGGCTCAATGAGCAGCTGTTGACCCTGTCGCGTAAATCCGTGACAGCCGAGGCTATCGGCTACGCGACGAATCAATGGCAGGCACTGACACGCTATCTGGATGATGGTCGGATCGAAATCGATAACAATGCCGCGGAGCGTGCCTTGCGCACCGTCGCCTTAGGTCGCAAGAACTATCTGTTCCTTGGTTCCGACGCAGGTGGCGAGCGGGCAGCAACGATGTATAGTCTGCTTGGTACGGTCAAGCTCAACGGCATGAATCCTGAAACATACCTCAGGCACGTATTGAGCGTGATCGCCGATTACCCGGTCAATCGAGTCGACGAGTTGCTGCCATGGAATGTGTCACTCTGAGGCCACCACTGCAAAACTGAACCTAGTGACGCATGAGTACCCAGCAGACAATCCTAGATCGCGAACTGTTTGTCCAAGCCTTACGTCACATGAGCGAGGCAGATCTACTGTACCTAAATCGGATGGTGGTTGAGCGCCTTAACCTTCTTGCGCAAGCCAAAAGCACGGTGCAACTAGCCCAGTTCGCTGAGGGTGACCGCGTAAGCTTCACTGCAAATGATGGCACGGTTAAAAACGGCAGGATTATGCGTCTGAACAAAAAGACGGTCAGCTTGTTCACGGATGACGGCCAGCAGTGGAAAGTGTCGCCTGCGCTCTTGCGCAAATCGACCGGCTAAAAGAGGCGTTGCAATAAACAGAATGTGAATGTCAGTATTATTGCAAGACGGTATTTACCGGAGCCTTAC
>JAURZO010000203.1 GCA_030653405.1 Zwartia sp.
TAGGCTTGGGATTATCAGTGTTGAGCAGCAGCGCCCTGTTGTTACTGTATCCCCTAAGCTTTTCACCAACAGGTGTTTGGGCGGGTCGACTCACTGACCGCATAGGATCCGAGCCACTTGTGGCTGCATCTCTCTTTTTAAGCGCACTGCTCTTTGCTCTATTTGCTGTTCTATTAGGTCAGAAAGAAATCTGGATCTTTGCCATTTTCATACTAGTCTTTGGATTTCTGACTGCATTGTTTTCACCCGCAAATAATCGTCGCATCATAGAAAGTGCACCGTCAGCATATCAAAGTGAAGCTAGTGTGCTGCTACCAGTAGCACTCAACTTAGGCGGCTTAATGGGTATCAGTGTATTTGACACTATTTTTAGCTTAGGTTTTCCCAACGTTCCTGTCATGACGATTCAGCATGTCGTGCATGATGACCAGTCTAATCTTTTGTTATACCAAGGTTTTACACATGCATTTTTCTTAGCCAGTCTGGCATTGCTAATCGCCGCGATTGTCGGGGGTTTGTTTTACCGCTCTGTCGACAAGCAGAATCTTTTTGACTAGACGTCTATTGCCAAGTGTAAAATCATTAGCAACTTTCGTCGCACCGAGCAGTACCGCATCACATCGCCACATAATTTTTAAATACTATTCATTGACGGATTTTTGTACTGCATGCCCACAGCCCTAAATACTTTATCTTCAAAACTCCACACTCAGGTTTGGCTACCTCTTCTTTTAATTCTCGGTCTAGCGCTTGCAGCTAGTCGCGTTAACTTTTTATTTTTTCATACCGTCGCTGAAATGCTATCGATCGTGATTGCATTCACGGCCATGATCGTTGCTTCGCAATCAAAAGCATTTATTCAAAACACCTTTGTTGTTTATCTTGCAACCGTGATTGGTTGGTGTGCTGTGATCGATTTCTTGCACACCCTTGCCTATGATGGCATGAATCTTCTTCCTACAGATGGTCCAAACCCTGCGACACAGTTATGGATTGCGGCACGGATGCTGCAGGCGATCGCCCTGGTGATCTCACCTCTCTTACTGGTTTATCAAGTCCGCCTTACCTCAGTGCATCTCGCACTCGCGCTCATCTGTACTGTACTTGTCGCCCTGATCGCGACTGGAAACTTTCCAGATATGTTTATTTCAGGCGAAGGACTGACACCACTAAAAATCTATTCTGAATACGTCATCATTGCTTTTTTAGTCATAACACTGATTGCATATTGGAAATACAGAGCAAGAATCGCTGAAAAACTCTTTGTATATCTGTCCCTCGCTATTGTGACGGCGATACTTTCAGAATTTGCATTTACTAAATATGTCAGTGTGTATTCGACCGCGAACATGGTCGGCCACTTGCTCAAGATATGCACGTATTGGTTCATTTATCTCGCCCTCGTCGACACGACGCTTAGTCAACCTTTTTCGTTATTGTCTCGATCGAGCACCTCTTTCGACTCAATACCGGATCCAACGATTGTGGTGGCGTCTGATGGAAAGATACTTCAGGCCAACCATGCGGCCGCAAAGCTTGCAAGACAAACCGCCTTGTCTCTCGTGGATCAAACTCCTCATCAGTTGTTTCATGATCCAGATCGCTCAGAGGCAGAATGTCCAGTCTGCGTCAAGATGACGTTGACACAACAGCCCTTTACAGAGTTGCTTTCAATACAAAAATCAGACAAAGTATTTGAGTACAGTATCGCGCCCTTCCTCTCTGACATCAATAGTGGCACTCGGGTTCAGGTGATTAGAGATGTTACTTCGCGAGAACGGTCGGACAAGACCATTCGAGACTTAACCTATCTCTATCGCATGCTAAGCGCCACTAACCGTGCGATTGTGCACTGTGATAATGAAGAAGAGCTATTGGCTTCACTTTTTAAAATAATGGTGAAAGGTGGTGCGTTTCCATTTCTGTTTTTCGCTGTCAGTGATCAAGGACGTCTTCCTCTCAAAATGATTCATGCGCATGGCCTTTCTGCTGAGCGCCTGACACATCTTTCTGATGCCTTTGCCAATCCTGATAGCCCAACAAGTCAACTGATCCATTCACTCCATGCAGGCGAGATTCAAAATCTACCCCTCTCCTTGATAAAAGAACACGACCCATGGATCGAGTATCTCCGTGGACAGGGCATTACGAATCGAGTAGCGATGCCCTTGATGACGGGCTCTGTTTTACATGGGGTGATTATTTTATATACAAGCGACCCCAGTATTCTTGATGAGGGTCAACTTGAGCTCTTACGACAACTCAGTGCGGATATTTCGTTTGCCTTAAATGGACTCTACACACGCAGGCTTATTATTGCCGCCGAGAAAACGGCAGAGATATCAGAAAAGCGGTTTAGTGAAATTTTTGAAAATACCCCACTTCCCTTGCAGATTATTGATATCAATACAAATCAGATATTAAAGATCAATGAGATCATGAAATCGTGGCTTGGAGATGAGCTTGCTGGTGCGACAAACCAAATTGACTGGCTTAGTCAGGCCTTTGCCACCGATGAGGAAGCAGAACGTGCCAGACAGGCGTGGGATACATCCCGAGCGGCAATCATCGTTGACGGCAAGCCGCAGTACTCGCCTGAATTCAGATTAAAAGCCCAGGATGGTAGCTTCAGGATCGCTCGTGCTGCGATGACCGTTGTTGATGATGAGGCGATCATTGCCTGGTCTGACCTGACAGATATCAGACAAAAAGAGCAGGCCTTGATTGAGAGCGAAAGACACTTCCGGCTAATGATCGAACAGTCTGTCGCCGGCATTTTCGTCAGGCGCGAAGGTAAATTTATTTATGTGAACTCGCGCTACGCCGAGATGCTAGGTCGATCCAGAGAAGAACTGATCGGGAGAAGTATATTTGAGTTTACTTCTGACGATTCTGAAAATTTAGAAACAATTAAACGCGCATGGGAAGCGCTTGAACACGGCCAACCAACGGTGACATATAACGTGCAAATGAAGCACCAGGACGGCCAGCTTCGGGAGTTTGAACTCCACTCAAAAATCATTGATTGGGATGGTATGCGTGCACATATTGTTCTTGCCGACGACATCACGGTGCGCCAACGCCAGCAAGATCAAATCGCGGACTACATCAGACAACTCGAAGCCTCCATGAAAGGAACCTTGAGTGCCGTGGCAAACATGGTCGAAATGCGAGATCCCTACACCGCAGGTCATGAAAGACGTGTCGGTCTGATTGCCCGAGACATCGCACTAGAAATGGGCTGGGATGAGAAACGAGCCAATTCGCTTGAACTAATCGGCCTGGTACACGACATCGGTAAAATCGCGATTCCAGCAGAAATCCTCACGAAACCTAGCAGACTTTCACCGATAGAAATGGAATTGGTGCGCGGCCATGTGGACGCGGGTTATGAAATATTGAAGGATGTACCCTTTCCTATCCCCGTCGCCGATATTATTAGGCAACATCATGAGCGTATTGACGGGAGCGGCTATCCTCTCGGCTTGAAAGGTGACGAAATTTTGCCTGAAGCAAAAATACTTGCAGTGGCCGATGTGATCGAGTCTATGGCAACCCATCGACCGTATCGCGCGGCAGTTGGTATGCAGGCGGCACTTCAGGAAGTCACAATGGGCGCTGGCACGAAGTTTGATCCCGAGGTCGTGAAAAGTGTTGAGCGACTCATTACGCTGAAAAACTATCAGCTACCGACTTAATTGAACGCATCACAAGAATTAATATTGATCAACTATGTGCGGCAACAGACGGTGAACACGTAGTATGCCCAATACAGTGATCTCGTAATTGTTTGTTTATGCGTGTTTTGGAATTTTCCAAACACTGAGCATAACCAATCAATTCAGTCACTGAGCATTTCGGAGCAATCAAAATGAAAAACTACAAATACTTATTTGCCGCAGCAACGGTCATGACTCTCGTCACATTAACTGGTTGCGTGGCACCTGGCATGCCTGGATATCAACCCACTGCAATCGATGATCAAAACACAACGGCTCAGATTAGAACAGCACTCATGAATGAAGCTGTTTACAAAGTAAACCAGATTCGTGTCGAAACAATAAACGGCGTTGTTACCCTAACAGGTGTTGTTCAATCACGACCAGAGGCTGATCGCGTGGTCGAAATGACTAAGACTGTTCAGGGCGTTAAGGAAATCAGGAATGGATTGGAAGTTCGTCCTTAATAATTCTTGAGAGCATTTCCTCTGCGAGTATGTATACTGGGGTACACGGTGATGAGCTTCACTTTGTACCCTTGATGTATTCATGACAGCTGTCGTGTTGAAGCTCAGCGCACCGACGATGAAATAACTATAAGAAATTTCTGGTTCATTCTTGGAGGATTTATGAGCTTTCGTCGATTATTTTCATTACGGCTAGTTTGTGTCATTGTTTTCTCTATTGTCAGCGGACTATCTCAGGCACAGTCATACCCTACCCGTCCTGTCACGCTGATCGTTCCATACGGTCCAAGTGGCTCAACTGATCCCGTTGCACGTCAGTTTGCAACACAATTACAAAAACTACTTGGCGTCGAAGTCAATATTGAAAATAAACCCGGGGGATCTGGAACCATCGGAACAGGCATGGTTGTCCGAGCCAAGCCTGACGGCTATACATTGGGACTCGCAACCAACAGCATTCTCGCCTATCAGCCGTTAGTCAACGCAAGCTTGGCCTTCAAGACACCAGATCAGTATCAACCCATCGTCAAACTTGGTGAAATGCCGGTCATCCTCGTCGTACGGGCTGATGCACCTTGGAAAAATTTTTCTGAGTTCGTTGATCATGTGAAAAATAATCCAGGCAAAGTGCGTGCCTCTGTGTCTGGCTTGCGTACCGTTCCTGATTTAGTCGCTCAAGAATTTAATAGAAATACTGGAACAAAACTACGCACGGTACCCTTTACGGGTGGCAGCGGTGAGGCGCTTATAGCGCTGCTGGGAAATCGAGTGGAAGCCACACTATTTACAGGTGCCGTTGGAATACCTAGTCAAGTTGAAGCAGGCAAAGTCAAAGTGCTCGCTGTTTTTAAAAGGGGAATGTACAGTCCGGTTCCCGAGGCACAGTCAACGATTGATGCAGGCTACAACACAACCTTGTCTGCCTCTTTTTATATTATCGGACCCAAAGGAATGCCCCCGAATGTCATCGACAAGTTGAGTAAACTGTCCATGCAGGTTGTTCAGAGTCCTGAGTTTGCGACATTTGCAAAAAGTGGTTATGCGCTCGATCCCAAAGGTCCGGAAGCCTTGAAAACTGAAATCATTCGAGACACTCAGACTTTTGAAACGTTGCTCAAAGATCTCGATCAGAAATAATCTACAGTCAAAGTGCTTGGACAGAGTATTTAACCGCAAGCGAATGTGTTTCACCCGCACCGAGCACGACTGAATTTCTCAACGCATTCGCACTTTCAATGCAGACCATTGTTTGCCAGCCTGTGGGTCCAAGATCATCCATTTTCGAAGCCGTAACGGCCCATGGGTTCCAGACAACCGTACTTTGACTTTGTGCTTTTTCAACCAGAATAGCGCGATCTAAACCACGATCCACAATCAGACAATCGTGTTGTGTATTTAAATAAACGCGACCGGTTTCTTCTGAAAAAGTCACGACACCAGATTGGGACTTCAGTGCATTACGATCAATGAGGTCAACATACTGACAGCCGCTTAATCCCTGAATCTGAACTTGACGTACATCACTCACGTAAAAGTAAGCATGCAATGCCTCAGTCAAGTTAAAGCTTTTGTCTTGATTATTGGTCGTCGATAACGAAATGGACAAAGTCTCGCCGACTGAAATTCGAGTAGTCAACACCGCGGATAACCCATCGATATTAAAGGGCTTGCGATCGACCCATAACGACATGCAAATTTCGGTTTCACCCGAGGGACTTGTTGATATTGAGGTCAGCTCCCAATCAGAAGTCCTTGCGAAACCATGTGATGGTGCGTTCGTCTGTGTAGGATGCGGACCAAACCACGGCCAGCAAATTGGAACGCCAGCGCGTATGGGGCGATCTCTGCTGAACTGGTTGGACTCTGTTCTCCAAAGGACAGGCGAGTGTTGAGAGCTGGGATGCCACTCAAGAATCTGACCGCCGTACAAACTAATTGTTGCCTTCGCTTTCGGCTGATCAATATGAATCAGGATTAATCCACTGTCCAAGGATTCGAAGCGGATGTGATCGAGATGAGCAAATCGTTCTTGTAACAATTGAGCATGTTTCATGAGTAGTGATTGCGAGAGATCGTATGTCAATAGATCTCAGTGTATCTGGTTACCCATGAAACTAGGCTCAATAGCGTAACGACTCCTAAATTGCGATCTCTTCAGATCAAATCAATTGATGGATTTGATCTTCGGCCGATGCAAATGCTTTTTCAACACTTTCTGAGCCAAGCGCAAAGCCCTCACCATAAATAAACTCGATATCGGTCATACCCAGAAAGCCCAACACCATTTTGAGATAAGGAACCTGGGTGTCATTTGGCGTATCGCGATAGATACCACCGCGGGCGAGCGCGACATACACTTTTTTGCCTTTGATCAGCCCTTCTGGCCCAGACTCCGTATAACGGAACGTCACGCCCGCTTTGGCGATCGCATCGATCCAATTCTTGAGTTGGGTGGAAATGCCGAAGTTGTACATTGGCACACCGATAACAATGATGTCTGAGGCTTGAACCTGTGCGATCAGCGCGTTGTCTTGCTCGACACGAGCATGTTGCTCGGCAGTGCGTTGATCGACTGGAGTGAATATTGCACCCAACCCGGACTCATCGAGCGCAGGATGCGGATTAATGGCCAAATCAAGGACCTCGAGTGTTGCCGAAGGATGCTTAGCCATCAGCCGCTTCGTGACACTATTGGCGATCTGAGTCGAGTTGGCGCCAGCGCTACGTGCCGCTGTATTGACTTGTAAAACTTTCATTATTAAAGCTCCTGTTACAGATGAATGGATAGGATTATTTGATTGAAAATTGATATGAAGGATTGAGCAGCGTTCACTCAAGATTTATGCGGCAAGGTCAAACACAAGAACTTCCGCATCCTCGCCCTCGCTCAGGGTCAGTATGGTTTCATTTGCCAGCTTGGCAGCATCGCCGGTCTCGAGCTTTTGGCCATTGACGCGCAGCGAACCTTTCACCACATGCACGTAAGCCTTACGCGCTGGACTCAAAGGCAATGTGAACAATTCAGTTGCTGCAAAGAGACCTGCATAGATCGATGCATCAGCATGGATCGTGACTGAGCCTTCAGCACCATCCGGGGAGGCAACCAGACGCAGAGCACCCCGCTTCTCGGCCTCTGCAAAGGTCTTTTGTTCATAGCCAGGTGAAATACCTCGCTGATTAGGCTCAATCCAGATTTGAAAAAAATGTGTTTCAGCATTTTTCTCATGATTGAATTCGCTATGCACCACGCCACGGCCTGCACTCATTCGCTGGACATCGCCCGGAGGGATGGCCGTGCCATTACCAATGTTGTCCTGGTGCGCTAGCGAACCTGAAACGACATAACTGACAATTTCCATGTCGCGATGACCGTGACTACCAAAACCTGTGCCGGGTGCAATTCGATCCTCGTTGATCACACGTAGATTGCCCCACCCCATGTGGTTGGGGTCGTGGTAACCCGCAAAGGAAAACGAGTGATAGCTTTTGAGCCAGCCGTGGTCTGCATAGCCACGATCCAAAGATTTTCGAATTCTAAGCATAGTTTTATTTGCCTTCTTTATCTTTTAAAAAGCATCATTTCGATGACGCTGCGATATAAGTGACACTTTAGGTTCTACTGATGCCTTTGCGATCCAGGCATTTTGATGGCATCATTCAAATTAATTGAATGGTTGAGCCATGAAAACTGAAACAAAGCATTCAGCACGCCAGGTGCTAACACCTGATGCAATAGAGTTGCTGCTGCGTATTGCCGAAACAGGGAGCTTTGCAGCGGCCGCGCGTGCGAGTGACATGGTGCCAAGCGCCCTGACCTATCGGGTTCGTCAAATTGAGGATGCGCTAGATGTTTTGCTATTCGACCGAAGTTCTCGGCAAGCTCGCTTGACGCAAGCAGGGGCGGAGTTGATCCGCGAGGGACAGAGAATACTGACTGAAATCGACGCAGTTGCCAATCGTGTGAGACGTGTAGCAACGGGCTGGGAGCCATATTTCACGCTTGCCATTGATAGCATCATCAAACAAGCTACGGTAATGGAGTTATGCGAGACATTTTTTTCACTGAATCCACCCACGCGTCTGCGCATTCGTACCGAAACACTTTCTGGCACACTTGAGGCGTTGACTTCTGGTCAAGCGGATCTGGCATTGGGTGTTGTCGCTGAAGCCGGTGCAACGACAGGCCTACAGATGAAACCTCTTGGCGTGCAACGGTTTATTTTTGCTGTTGCACCCCACCATCCCTTAGCAAAGGCCACTGAGCCACTGAGTGACGAGGTGATCCGTCAACATCGCGTTGTGGCAGCGGCAGACTCGGTTCAACGAGGGCACGGCATGACTGTCGGTCTGATCACGGGTCAAGACGTTTTCACCGTGTCGACCATGCAAAGCAAGCTTGATGCACAGCTACGTGGTCTGGGCTGCGGCTTTTTGCCAGCAGGATTGGCTGAACCCTATATTGAAACAGGACGCCTTGTTGTTAAGCGTGTGGAGCGAAGCGAGCGCCAAATTCATGCCAGCTACGCCTGGCGCAAAACACCTGTTGCCTCACAAGGGCGAGCATTACAGTGGTGGCTGGAGCAACTCGAACATCCTCATACGCGTCAGGCACTGATGTCTGGGACATCGCTCAAAAATACATGAGTACTGAAGGTTTGCCGCGAACAATTCAAGGGGTTGCAGGCTCAAGTCTTAACAATGCACCGTCAGATGCATCCGTCAACAGATAAACCAATCCATCCGGTCCGAGGCGCACATCTCGAATCCGACCGACTTGGCCTTTGAGCAGGCGCTCTTCATGTATAACTTTTTCACCCTGAAGCTCTAGTCTAACGAGTGTTTGGTCTCGCAAGGCACCAATCAGCAGGTTATCTTTCCATTGAGTAAAAATTTTATCAGGCACAAAGGCCATACCTGAAGGAGCGATCGATGGCACCAAGATGTGCAAGGGTTGCTCCATGCCACTTTTTACCTGACCCTCGCCGATTTTCGTTCCCAAGCCGTAATTCACCCCATAAGTAATGATCGGCCAGCCATAATTGCGACCTGAACGTATGACGTTTATTTCGTCACCACCTTGAGGTCCGTGCTCATGCGTCCATAGCTCACCAGTTTTGGGGTGAATGGCAGCGCCTTGAATATTGCGGTTACCCAATGTCAGTTTTTCTGGTTTAACACCACCCTGCCCTACAAATGGATTGTCTGTCGGTATCCGGCCATCATCGTGCAGTCGAATGACCGAGCCAGCATGATCATTGGGGTCTTGCGCACGCGCTTTGTCTCCGCGATCGCCTAGCGTGAGATACACCATGCCGGCTTTGTCGAACACGATTCGACCACCAAAATGCTGTCCACCGCGCGTTTTAGGTTCCATACTGAAAAGTACTTGGACGTTAGTCATACGATGCCCTTGAAGCTTCCCGCGCGCTAACGCGGTCCCCCAGCCACCTGTACCCGGTGCGTTATACGCCCAGTAGATCCAGCCATTGTTGGGATAGTTCGGATGCAAAACAACGTCAAATAGGCCGCCCTGACCTCTTGCGATGATCTCGGGTAAACCTTCAATGGGTTTGGGATCTAGGTTGAAATATTTGCCGAGGATTCGCATGCGACCGGCCCGCTCTGTCACGAGCATCCGACCATCAGGTAAAAAAGCGATAGACCAAGGATTTTCTAAACCACGGGTCAACGTCGCGACGCGGAATGTCTGTTTTTCTGATTGAATAACGGGAGATTGTGCTTGTTCTTGCGGGCGAGTTTGCGCGTTTGCTTCGGGTAACAACAGAAACGAAAGAACCACCACGACACAATACAAAAGCTTGGAAAAAATAATCATTTTCATCATCTATCCGCCGACACTGAAGAAAAAATCGAATAAGCTTTTAATGCCCACTTTCACTTTAGCTCAACCCATTCATCTATTTAAGAATCACCCTATTTTATGAGCACACATTTACTTCCTGCAGGGTGGGATCAGCTGGCCCATGACTGCTGGACGGAGGGTCAAAGTCAAAATGCGATTGAATTGACTTTGCAGGCGATCAATCGCAGCGGTTTGCTCAAACCCTTGCCGCTCATCAAGCAATTGTCGTATTACGTGTTCTTAAGTGGTGATCCCAGGGCAGCAGCCGCCTTTTTAAAAGAAGGTAGAAAGCACTATCCAGATGACGTTGAACTTTTAAAAAATCTTTCGGTGTGTTTGTCTAGAAGCCAACAAAATGAAGAGGCTATCGAAGTCGCTCAACGTATATTAAAAATGACACCCAATGATCCACTGATCCATGACACGCTTGCCTCAAGTTTCTCGAAAGCTGGAAACTATGTGAAGGCATCTGAACATGGGTCGGCATCTCTACAAATTAAACATGATCAAAGTTTAAAAAAACCTGTTTTATGGATACCACCGGCATGTCGTCCAAGTCAGTGGCTTTCTGATCGAAACGTCAACAATGTCATTGCATTCTCGTTATGGGGTCAACAACTGACCTATCTGAGAGGTGCGCTCGATAATATGCTTGCTGCCCACATTTATGAGGGTTGGACGCTGAGATTTTATGTTGACGATAGCGTCCCAAAAGACCTCGTTCAGGCGCTGCAATCATGTGGGGCGGAGATCATGGCTGAGGAAGCAAATCAATCCAAACGCAGTAAACTCGCCTGGCGTTTTAAAGTTGCGAATGATCCGTCAGTTGGACGATTTTTAATTCGCGATGTCGATTCCGTCATATCCCTGCGTGAAAAAGAGGCTGTCGAAGCATGGATCGCCTCGGATAAATGGTTTCACGTTATGCGCGATTGGTGGACACATACGGACCTGATGCTTGCCGGGATGTGGGGCGGTGTGGCCGGCGTACTGCCTGACCTGACTGATATGTTGAAAAAATACAAATCTCCAGCTTTGGAGACAGACAATATTGATCAATGGTTTTTAAGAGATGAGGTCTGGGGACTGATTCATGCACATGCGCTGATGCATGACCGCTGTTTTAAGCATCCGGATAACAAGCCTTGGCCAGGAAAAACACCCGAAGGCAACATTCATGTCGGGCAGGATGTATATGCTGCGCACCGTGTTGAGCAAGAGAAGAGACTGGGGGCGTGGTTGGAAAAAATTGAGAGTCTTCGTTGATAGTAGACGCGTTTTGCTGCGGCGCAAACAACAGGCGCTCTTATGAAGAGTGTTGTGATTCTGATGCGCACACAAAATAACTAGTAATCGAGAAACGCTAATGCTAGATTGAAGAAAATTCTCACTCAGATAAGCGAATTCATTTCGCTACGGATGAGATCAACATAAAAGGAGACTTCCAGCATGTTTGCTGCCCCCCCAGCGATTACTGCTCGCGTATTTGCCAAAGTTCCCGCCAAATTTTGTCAGCCTGGTCGGCGTTCGATGTTTGCAGATGTGCAATTTCATGGCGCCGAGCTTCCCACCTTTTTAGAAGGCCCATCGTTTGATCGCGACGGCAATCTTTGGGTGACTGACGTTCCGTTCGGAAGGCTATTTAAAGTCACGCCAAGCGGGGAAATGAGCTTGGAGCTTGAATATGATGGCGAACCTAATGGAATGAAGTTTCATGCGGATGGACGCGCTTTTATCACCGATCATAAAAACGGGATCATGGTGTTCGACCCGAAAACGGGCAAAATCGAACCCCATTTTGATCGTCCATTACTGCAACGATTCAAAGGTGTGAATGACCTTTTCTTTGCTTCAAATGGTGATATTTACTTTACCGACCAGGGGCAAACAGGCTTACACGATCCAACAGGAAGACTTTACCGCTTGAGATCAAATGGTCAGCTGGACCGAATCCTAGACAATATTCCGAGTCCCAACGGCTTGGTTCTCAGTGCTGACGAAAAGATTGTTTATCTCTGCGTGACGCGGAACAACGCAATCTGGCGCGTATTGCTGATGAAAGATGGCACTGCGAGCAAGGTCGGTATTGCGATCCAAATGTCCGGCGGACTTGGGCCTGACGGAATGGCTATCGACGTTGAGGGCAATCTTGCAGTGTGCCATGTCGGATTTGGTGCAGTTTGGCTGTTTAGTGCAATTGGCGAACCCATGCTACGCATCAATGCTCCCGAAGGACTCCTTGTGACAAACTGTGCTTACGGTGGGAAAGACAATAAACAGTTGTTCATCACTGAGTCTAAGACTGGCACTATTCTTGTGGCAGACATGCCTGTGGCAGGTCGTCCGCTTTTTTCACATTCATCAATTTGAAACGACATCTCAAAAAGGGAGATCACGCATGGATAATGTCGTATCAAAAGTAGACGGCTTACATGTCGAAATGGTGAACCTCACACAAGGGTCTACAAATCAGCCGCAAACCATTATTTTTCACCATGGTGTCGGCTCTAATAGCGCCTTGTGGAATCGCTGGATATCCACTCTGTCAAACCATTATCGCCTAGTCACTTTTGATATGCGTGGCTTTGGACTCTCTGCAAAGGCTGTCCGATCTGACGGCTGGACGATGGATAAACTTGCGACTGATGTGTTGCAAATAGCGGACGCCGCTGGGGCTGAGCAATTCCATTTTGTCGGAGAATCCATTGGAGGAACAATCGGACTCGCTCTTGGACTCAATCACCCTCACCGACTGAAAACGCTAACGGTCAGTAATGCTGCCTATCGAGGCGGTGCAATCAAAAATGTAGATCAATGGGATAAAGTTTTACGCGAACAAGGTACTCAAACATGGTCGCAAGAAA
>JAURZO010000236.1 GCA_030653405.1 Zwartia sp.
AACGAGCCCACTCAACCATAGACTCTTCTTAGGCGTCATCTTCATTGTGGTCATTTGATTTGTATTTTGACGATAATGATCTATATCAATAATATAAACGTTTGTTCGGTGCTAAAACGAGGCATCTAACTGGAGCAATATGAGCGAATATCTCATTTTTTTTAACGGCATCCCTAATCCTGACGATTTGTATGTCGGGACGTATCAGCACTGGTTACTCGTTCTGGCATTAGCTGTTGCAATATTTTCTGCATATTCTGCGCTCATTATCGAGAGTTATTCAGAATCGATTCCGGCAGGCGTGGCGCGAAGCATATTGCTCACCTTGGGTGGGATCGCGTTGGGCACAGGTATTTGGGCGATGCATTTTATCGGGATGGTCGCTTTCGAATTCCCTGGGATGGTTGCCTATGATCCTTGGCTGACGGCGTTGTCAATCTTGCCCGCCATGTTGTGTAGTGTCTTTGTTTTGCATTTTCTCGCTCGGCGCCGACCTGAGATCTTTGGGTTAGTGATTGCCGGGATTATTTTTGGCTTTGGGGTAGGCGCAATGCACTACACCGGGATGGCTGCGGTGGAGATTGATGGCTACATTCGTTATCAGCCTGAGATCTTCGCGTGGTCACTCGTGGTCGCCGTCACGTTTTCATTTGTAGCGCTTTGGTTTCGTTTTTATCTGAGCCGAGTGTTTTCAAAAACAGAAGTCTGGACGATTCCTCTTTCTGCCATGGTGTTGGGTATCGCGGTGTGGAGCACGCATCACACGGGTATGGCGGCCGCCTACTATTTCAAAGGTCAAAATACGCATGGCGTGGAGTTAGCCGGCGTCGATCCGCATTTGCTTGTGTTGGGTGTTGCGGGCGTCGCGATTCTCGTCAGTATTTTGATATTAATGGTGGTGTTAAACGAGACTTCGCGACAACGAAAATCAAATCGAACACTCGAAGAAACAGATGCCTGGTATCGAAAAATGATCGAATCAGCGCCGGATGGGATGTTATTAGTCGACGATGAAGGGCGGATGTCGCTTGTTAACGGACGACTCGAAAGGATGTTTGGGTATGCGCCGGGTGAGTTACTCGGTCAGTCTATTGAGGTCTTAGTGCCCGCAGCTAAACGAGCGCAACACCCGACGATGAGAAAAAATTTCATGCAGTCAGAGCGCGCAAGAGATCCGGATGGCGTAGCACTGGAATTTTCAGGCCTACGCAAAGACGGGACTGAGTTTCCTTTGGAAATTGGCTTGGCTCGCCTCCCACAAATCGGCCATCATCCAGAAAGCGTTTTTGCTTCCGTGCGTGACATTACGCAGCGTAAACAGGCAGAAAGAGAAATTGTCCTGCACAAAGAGTTTTTGCAAAAAATCATGGATACCTCACCCGTTGGTGTCGCGGTCACTGTGAATGCCGTTGTGCGCTTTGCAAATCCGAGAATTATGGAGCTGGTCAATTTGAAAGTGGGAGGTAGCCCAGAAAATATATATGTCGACATCGCAGATCGTGACGCTTTGGTCAAAGAGCTCTCGACCTCGGGTTTCAGTGAAGGCAAGTATTACAAAATGTACGGTCCTGATGGGCAGATACGAGATATTTTGGCGAGTTTCTTTGCGACAGAGTATCAGGGCGCGCAAGCAATATTAGGTTGGCTGATCGATGCGGATAGTATCAAAGCAGTCGAGCGCGAAATGCAAAAGGCAAGAGAGATTGCCGAAGAAGCAACGAGTTTAAAGTCGAGTTTCCTCGCGAACATGAGTCATGAGATTCGTACGCCGATGAATGCGATCATTGGTATGACGCACCTCGCGATGAATACTGAGCTCACCCCGCGGCAGCGTGATTATCTCAATAAAATTCGGAACTCTGGTCAGCATCTTCTTGGCGTCATTAATGACATTTTGGATTTTTCAAAAATCGAAGCCGGAAAGATGAGTATCGAACACATCGATTTTGAGATCGAAAAGGTACTTGAAAACGTATCGACGCTTATTTCTGAAAAATCCAGAGCGAAAGGGCTCGAAGTCATTTTTGATATTGATCAAGAAATCCCAAGTACGTTTGTGGGTGACCCTCTGCGCTTGGGTCAAATATTGATCAACTATGCCAATAATGCTGTCAAATTTACCGATAAGGGTGAAATCGCCATCATCGTGCGGATTCAGGAAATTCGGGGCGATCAGATTGTGCTGTATCTGGGTGTGCGAGACACAGGCGTTGGATTGAGCCGAGAACAGCAGAGCCAGCTCTTTCAGAGTTTCCATCAATCAGATAGTTCAACAACACGGAAATTTGGCGGAACAGGTCTTGGTTTAGTGATTAGTAAGCGCATCGCTGAACTCATGGGAGGCAAAGTTGGTGTTGAAAGCGAGCTTGGTCGGGGGAGCACTTTTTGGGCAACCGTTTGTTTGGGGACTAGCAAAATCGCACCACGCAGACTCATTTTGAGCCAAGATTTGCAAGGTCGCAGGGTGCTTGTGGTGGATGACAATGAGAACGCCCGATTGGTGCTGGCAGGTATGCTTGAGCAGATAAAATTTAAAGTTGACGCGGTGAGTTCCGGTCAAGCGGCTGTAGAGGCGATTATTGAGGCGGACCAGAAGCTGGCACCGTATGAAATGGTGCTGCTGGATTGGGAAATGCCTGGAATGGATGGGCTTGAAGTCG
>JAURZO010000244.1 GCA_030653405.1 Zwartia sp.
AATTGTCGCATAATGTATATTATGTAAAGTAAAGGATATGAGTCAATGAAGGTAAGTATTTATGGTGCAGGTGCCGTTGGTGGTCACCTGGCCGCTCGGTTCGCAGCCTCTGGCCAGCACGAGATTTCCGTCATTGCGCGCGGCCCTCAGCTTGAGGCCATTAAACGTCAAGGTTTGACTGTTTCTCGCGGTGACGAGGTTCACACTGGTCGTCCACAACACGCCACTAACGATCCGAGCACGCTTTCTCAGCAAGACGTTGTGATCGTCACGCTCAAGGCACAAGCCTTACCCGAAGCAGCTGCATCGATCGAAGCACTTTTGGCGCCAGATGGTGTGGCTGTCTTTGCCATCAACGGTATCCCATGGTGGTGGCACAAAGGACTCAATGGGCCTCAAACTCCCCTTTTCTCTCTCGACCCAAAAGGCGAACTCTGGGATCGCTTGCGTGATCGGACCCTGGGTTGCGTGATTTATTCACCCAATGAAGTCATCGAGCCCGGCGTGATTCGGAGCGCGCAAAAAGACCGATGGATGATCGGTGAGCCTGATGGTTCGGAGTCTTGGCGTTTATCGCGTGTCGCTGAATTGTTTCAGTCTGCAGGTATCCGTGGACTGGCTACATCTGATATACGGTTTGAGATTTGGTACAAATTGTTAATCAACTTTGGATTGAACCCGGTTGCGGCACTCACGCGTCTCCCCACACCACTGATGAACAAAAATCCTGACATCATTGCGCTTCGCAAAGCAATCATGATGGAAGTGACTGGTATTGCGCTTGCATGTGGAACAGACTTGCGCGGCAAAATTGATATGGATGAGCTCTGCACACCCACTAAACGCTCCGGCTCGAATCGGGCATCCATGTTGCAGGATGTCCTTGCGGGTCGCTCACTTGAACATGAAGCGATTTTGGGCGTTCCGGTCGCACTCGCCCGTGAGCACGGTGTATCAGCACCGCGCTGCGAACTCTTATTGGGTTTGATGCGGGGTCTTGCGGAGTCGATGCAACAAACCGGTTAGTTTGCTCAGAAAAAATTTAGGACTTGAAGGCCGCACGTAATTCACGCACACCCAAGGCAAGCACGCGTGCGTCCACACCCACTGCAACAAACGTACAACCAAGCTTGAGGTAGTGTTGCGCCAAGACTCTGTCTGGCGTCAAAATACCTGCCGCTTTGCCGTGTTTGAGAATGGTTGCGATTCCCTTTTCGATCGTCGCGACCACCTCAGGATGTCCTGGATTGCCTAGATGGCCAAGCGCAGCTGAAATATCCGATGGTCCGAGAAACACACCATCAACGCCCTCCACTGCACAGATTTCATCCAGATTGCTGAGGCCTGTCTTGGTTTCTGCCTGAACGAGCAAGCAGATTTCGTCGTTCGCGACTTTGACGTAGTCCTTACGTGAGTCCCAGCGGGATACCCGCGCGGAACCATAGCCTACGCCACGAATGCCATGCGGTGGATAACGCACGGCTTGCACAAGCTCGCGCGCTTGCTCGGCCGTATCCACCATCGGAATCAGCAAGTTTTGAACACCAAGATCTAGCAACTGCTTAATCAGATGCGTTTGACCAATCGGCGGACGCGCGACAACCTGAGTGTTGTAGGCCGCGCAGGCCTGCAACTGACTCAGAATGGTGAGCGGATCGGTTGGCGTGTGCTCACCATCGAGCAACATCCAGTCAAACTCCGCTGTCGCACAAATCTCCGTTGCGAATGCATCGGGAAGAGACACCCATAAACCGATGTTTGCCTCCCCTGCTTTCAGAGATTGTTTGAACCGATTGGTGTAATCAGGCATCTGAAGTCCTTGCTTGGTTGCGCGGTTAAACAGTTACGGAATGAAGCGGTTAATTACTTGGACAGCACTTTGCTGATCGCCTCACCGATTTGGGTCGTATTCGCTTTGCCACCCAAGTCCGGTGTGTGAGGGCCTTGACTCAGCACTTCCTCGATGGCTTTGACAATCGCGTCATGCGCATCAAGATACGGCTTCTGATTCGCTTCTGGCATGCCACGACCCAGATAATCCAACATCAACGCACCTGACCAAATCATCGCGATCGGATTGGCAATATTTTTGCCATAGATATCAGGTGCTGAGCCGTGCACAGGCTCAAACAGTGAAGGAAATTTGCGATCTGGATTCAGGTTCGCTGACGGCGCCAAACCGATTGTGCCCGTGCAGGCAGGACCCAAATCGGACAAAATATCACCAAACAAATTAGAGGCTACCACCACATCAAAACGATCTGGCTGCAACACAAAACGTGCAGAAAGGATGTCGATATGCTGTTTGTCAGTCGTCACGCCAGGATAGTCCTTGCCGACCTCGGCAGCACGCTCATCCCAATAAGGCATGCTGATCGCAATGCCGTTGGATTTGGTCGCGATGGTCAAGTGTTTGCGCGCGCGGCGTGAGGCCATTTCAAAGGCAAAACGCAAGACGCGGTCGCAGCCAATACGCGTGAAAATCGACTCTTGCAGGACGATTTCGCGATCCGTGCCTTCGAACATTTTTCCACCGACAGCCGAGTACTCGCCTTCGGTGTTTTCACGTACGACAAAAAAGTCGATATCGCCGGCTTTACGATTTGCCAAGGGGCAAGGCACGCCATCAAACAGGCGTACAGGGCGCAAATTAATGTATTGATCAAATTCGCGACGGAACTTTAGCAGCGAACCATACAAAGAGGTGTGATCCGCCACAATGGCAGGCCAACCCACTGCGCCAAAATAAATAGCGTCACAATCTTGCAGATGACTTTTCCAGTCTGCAGGCATCATTTCGCCAGTCTTGGCGTAGTAGTCACAAGACGCCCACTCGAAATGACGATACTCAAGATTAAGCCCGAATTTTTCCGAGGCGGTTTTCAATACCCGCAGACCCTCAGGCATCACTTCTTTACCAATACCATCACCAGGCAACACTGCAATACGAAATGGGCGACTCATGCGCTAATCCCCTTGTTTAAAGATACAGAATCTTACTCTTTTCCGGACATGAGCTTGGATATATCATTCGTCAAAAGAATCTACTGACAAAAACGACAAATCTGAGCATTGCTAATGAAACAAACGACGCCTTTATTTTCCGAGCACTACCCCCGCGACCTCATTGGTTACGGCGCACATCCTCCTCAGGCCAACTGGCCTGGGCGTGCAAAAATTGCGGTGCAATTTGTTCTGAATTACGAAGAAGGTGCTGAAAATTCCGTCATGGACGGTGACCCTGGGTCTGAAAGATTTCTCTCAGAAATCGTCGGTGCAGAGAGTTTTCCCGCTCGACATATGAGCATGGAATCGATCTACGAATACGGCTCCAGAGTCGGTGTTTGGCGAATTTTGCGAGAATTTGAGCGAAGAAAGCTGCCACTTACCGTTTTTGGAGTCGCGGTTGCTCTCAAGCGTCACCCCGAGCTGACCGCAGCTTTGGTCGAGCAAGGTCACGAAATTGCCTGCCATGGTTTGCGTTGGTTGCATTATCAAAATACAGACATCGAAACCGAGCGCGCGCACATGTTGGCCGCCACTGCGATCATCAAAGAAATGACAAACGGTCAGTGGCCTTTGGGGTGGTACACCGGTCGTGACAGTCCTAACACCCGGCAGCTTGTCGTGGAGCACGGTGGCTATGAGTACGACAGCGACTACTATGGCGATGATCTGCCCTTCTGGACGCACGTGTCGAAAAGTGACGGCTCAGTCGTGCCCCACCTTGTCGTGCCCTACACGCTCGACACCAACGATATGCGTTTTGCCACACCGCAAGGTTTTAATACCGGCCAGCATTTTTTTGAATATCTAAGAGATAGTTTTGATGTTCTGTATGCAGAAGGCGAAGACGCCCCCAAGATGCTTTCAATTGGCATGCATTGCCGGCTTTTGGGGCGACCAGGAAGATTGATTGCGTTGCAGCGCTTCTTAGACCATATCTCCCGTCACGACAGGGTTTGGGTCTGTCGTCGGATCGATATCGCCAGACACTGGCGAGCGACCCATCCTTTTGCGAGCAATTGACAGCAAAGCTATTGTTTGGCTATGAAAAAGGTGTGAAACTTGCTCAATTGCTAGACATTTGTCCAGCGGCTTAGTTGAGTTCACGGAGAATCATCAATGACCCAAGTTCAAAATTCTGAAGTTCAAGGCGCAAGCATCAACCCAGCTACCGCTCTCGTGAACGGTGCCAAGCTTGTTGGTGAATCGATGCTGCCCGGTGCAAGCTTGCTGCTAGACGGCAAGTTTGTTAATGGTGCAGCTCATGCTGCAGCAGGTATCGGTGCACGTATTGCGCTCGGACCAATCGGCGTTGCCCTAATCTGTGCTGATTCGTTTTCCAAGTCTGTGACTGATAAGTTCCTCTGGGATCATGTGTCTGACGCTTATAAGGCATCGACTGAGAAGCGTGCTGCTGCCAAAGCCGCAAAAGCTCAAGCTAAAGCGGATGCAGAAGCTGCGACACAAGCTGCAGCTGCTTCGACAGAAGCTGAGCCTGTTGCCGCCTAAAAAAGCATCAGCTCGAGTACAAGTAACATTATTGCGGTAATAAAAGCGGACATCAGTCCGCTTTTTTGCTTTAAGATTTTTCGCTTCATTTAGTACAAAGGCATGACACCTCATTACTCACTGAACTCAAGCGAAATTAAAGTTTGGTATGTGCGACCAGAGGACTTTACAGATCCAGCTCTGTTAGAGGTGTTCGTCTCGTGGTTTTCCGATGCTGAGCGCACTGTTTTAAATAATTTTCGTCAGGAAAAGCACCGTCATACCTACCTCGTGGCG
>JAURZO010000245.1 GCA_030653405.1 Zwartia sp.
CCGCTGCCACCACCACCACCCACCGCCTGCGCAAAGATGCCGTAAGACTGTACGCCTTGAGTGACGATCTGGACGGCATCGATGAGATTCGACACTGACACGAGGTTGGCATTTCCTGCGGCACCCCCTGATCCGCCCAGCCCAAAGGCGGCGGCATACGTACCGCCACTTCCCGCTGTCACGCTCGACGCACCGCCATTGCCGCCACCGCCACCAATCGATTGCGCAAATATCGTGTGCGACTGGTTGCCGTAGGTCTGTAGCTGACCGCTATTGGTCACTGTCACCGTGCCCGCATTGCCACCAGTGCCACCGATGCCACCCATGGCCAGGGCCACACTGGTTTTACTGCCGTCAGCATTGCTCGTGCCAGAGCCGGCATTGCCGCCACCACCGCCCACCGATTGCGCAAAGATCGCCATCGAGTTGGCCGCCAGACCCAGTGCGCCATTGTCAATCGCTGTTTGTGGCGCGCTGTTGTAACCAGTAACGATCATGCCCGAGTTGGTAACGTTAACGTTGTTGGCAAACCCGCCTGAACCCCCGAACCCACCAACGCTCAAACCCAATGCCGTGCCCGAATCTGTTCCAGCCTGACTGCTGCTTTGACCACCTTGGGTGTTACCAGCACTCGACGCGTTGCTGCTGCCTGAGGTTGTGGGTGCGCTCGAGTCTGCGGTGCTCGCACTCGCACTGCCAGACGATGCCGCAGCTGCCGCGCTCGACGAGGCGCTGCTCGAACCGCCGTTGCCACCACCACCACCGACAGACTGCGCAAAGATCCCATGCGAATTCATGCCGCTGGTTAAAACGTCTCCGCCCGTTTTGACACTGACCATCACCGTGTTAGTCGTAGTGCCTGAGCTACCACCCGTCGCACCCCAACCACCTACCCCAAGCGTCACTGCCGCAATACCACCCGCACCCGCAGTCGATGACGTCACGCCTGAACCGCCTGAGCCACCGCCACCGCCAATGGACTGCGCCAGAATGCCAATTGAGTCGTTACCAGTCGTGGCAACCGATGCGCTCGTCGACACCGCGACCACGCCCGATGTGCCACCACTGGCACCAAAGCCACCCACCGAAAGCGCTGCCGAGTACTTCCCGCCATCCGCGCCACTCGCACTCGAGCCACCGTTGCCACCGCCCCCACCAATCGACTGTGCAAGGATGCCATGCGACTGCGCACCAGCGGTCTGGATTTGGCTGTCACTCGTGATCGAGAGATTGCCAGCGACTCCGCCAGAACCACCCGAACCACCAATTCCCAAGGAGAACGAAACGCCATCGTCTGGCGCATTTTTGTTCGTTTGCGGCAACTGCTGACCCACCACATTGGTGGCAAGATAAGTCGCTGCCTGGCTGCCCACGCCCGCATTTTCCAGCGAGGAACCAACGACGGAGGTTACTCCGGTGTCGGCACTGCCAGGACTCGAGGACACTTGCGACGATGCCGCACCCCCGTTCCCGCCACCACCACCAATCGATTGCGCAACAAGGCCAGAAGATTGCTGGCCGGTCGTTTGAATGGCACCTCCGGTGTTCAGGGTGACAGAAGAACCCGTGCCGCCTGCCCCACCGATGCCACCCACGGCAAACCCGGCGGCATACTTGTTACTTGACGAACTTGTCTGCGACCAGCCGCCGTTGCCGCCACCGCCACCGATCGATTGCGCCAGAATGCCTGGCGCGTTCATGCCAGCGGTCAAAATGAGTCCGCTCGTCGACGACTCGTTGCTGTTCACCTGCACAGAGCCGCCCACGCTGGCACCCGTACCGCCATTACCGCCAATACTCATCGACAACGTGCCTTGACCCGCGATCGCGTTTGAGGTCGCATTACCGCCGTTGCCGCCACCACCGCCGATCGACTGCGCCAGAATACCCGCCGAGCCATCCGTCACCACACCGGTTTGCGCCGTGGTGATCGTGCCTGTTTGCGTGACGGTCACACCACCTGCCGTGCCGCCATTGCCACCGGGGCCACCAATGGCTACCGACGCGGCAAATGCCTTCGAACTCGCCGGGTCGCCAATCGCCAAACTCTGGCTCGCACCACCATTGCCGCCGCTGCCACCGATCGACTGCGCGATCAAGCCAATTGAGTTCATGCCAGCGGTGTAAACCGTCGAACCTGTGATGTTTAAGGTGACGGAGCTAGCGGTACCACCGTTGCCGCCACCGCCCCCCACGCTCACGCTCACAGGCACTGAAGCAGAGCCCGTGGCAAACGCGCCAGAGACCGCCATGCCACCGTGACCACCCGTGCCTGCAATCGACTGTCCGACCACGCCGCTTGAACCCATTCCACTTGCGTTGATCGTGACAACCGAGGGGATCGTGACAGTAACGGCCTTGGCGCTGCCGCTGCCACCGCCCGCACCACCAATGGTTGCGCTAGCTGCGACCGACTGCCCGGCTCCCGATAGGGACGCGCTGAAACCGCCATTGCCGCCATTACCGCCGATCGACTGAGCCAGAATCGCCGTTGACAGCGAGCCATTGGTCTGCATCGCATAAGCACTGGTGCCATCTAGCGTGACCTGAACAGTGCCTGCCGTGCCGCCGTCGCTCCCACCACCCCCCAACGAAAGGGATCCAGAAATGTCTGAACTCAAGCTTGCCGAAATCGCGTTGCCACCATTGCCGCCCGAGCCACCAATTGATTGGGCCAGAATCGCACCCGATTGATCACCAGATGCAGACACGGTTGCCGACACCGTCACGGTCACTGCCTCACCCGTGCTGCCAGAGCCCGAACCCCCACCGACGGTTGCGCTGAAGCTGGCATCGCCGCCGACCGAACCACCGTAGCTGCCACCGCCGCTGCCACCGGCCCCACCAATGGACTGCGCGAGAATGCCCACCGAGAGATCATTGTTGGTGGTGACAGCGCCAGAGCTCGTGACGCTGACCGTGGAGGCTGTGCCGCCTGTGCCACCGCCACCGCCCACGTTCACGCTGCCAGATGCGCCACCAGAAAGACCACCGCCTGCGCTTAGGCCACCGTTACCTCCAGCCCCCCCTATGGATTGCGCAGTGATGCCGCTTGACTGAGTCTGTGCTGTTTGAATCGAATTGGTATTAGTCACCGTAACCGCGCCAGCTGTGCCCCCGCTTGATCCAGAGGCACCTAAATTGACGCTCGCGGAACCATCGTCTGAAATAGCCCCGCCAACACTATACCCACCCGTACCACCCGAACCACCAATCGATTGCGCCAAAATGCCATAAGAGAGCACACCTTGCGTGCTGAGTATGGCATTGTTAGTCACAGTCGTTGATTTCGCCGAGCCACCTGAGGAACCAGAACCTGCCACGGTGACACTCGCTGCGGTGCTCGCAAGCGTCCCCCCCGCTGCAAATCCACCAAACCCTCCCGCTCCACCCAAGGACTGTGCAATCAGCGCAGCCGACTGATCCGCTTGAGTGGCAACGCTAAAGAGCGAACCGGTGGTCACTTGAACCGCGCCCGCTGAGCCACCCGAGCCACCATTGCCAGCGATTGCCACACTACCGGCCACCTCGCCGCTACTGGATGCGCCCACGGTGAAACCACCTGCGCCTCCCGTGCCACCAATGGATTGCGCCAGCACGCCAGCCGACATGAGCGCATCCGTGGTCACTGAGAGTGCACTACTGGGTGTTGGGTTCTGAAGCGTGACGGTCACCAAATTGGCTTGACCGCCGCCACCGCCGCCACCTGCCACTGAGGCACTGCCACTGACTCCATCAGTGATCGTGCCAAGCACCGCGTACCCCCCTACACCACCGGCGCCACCGATGGATTGTGCGAGGATCCCGTAAGACTGAGCGCCAGAAGTGGCTAGGTTTGCGGCATGCGTGACTTGTACGGTATTGGCAAGACCACCAATTGCTGCCTGTCCCCCAACACTAGCAGTCAGTGCGCCTGAAACCGAGAGACCACCACTTGCCGCGATGCCACCCGAGCCGCCAGCACCGCCCACGCTCTGGGCAATGATGCCCGATGACACGTGCCCATCGGTATTCACCATCGCAGAGGTGTTCACCACAATCTGACCGCCTGTGCCACCCCCTTGACCGTTGCCACCGATGCTTGCTGACATACCTGTGCCAGACAATGTGCCCGTGATCGCCATACCGCCATTGCCGCCTGCACCACCCACGCTTTGCGCGATCACAGCCGCTGACAAGTCACCCACAGTTGTGATGCCACCAGAGTCTGTCACAGAAACTTCAGCTGCCGTGCCACCCGCGCCTGCGGAACCTCCAACCCCCAAATTGGCGCCCGTGTCGGTCACGGTTGCACCGACCGCAAAGCCACCATTGCCGCCGCCACCACCAATGGATTGCGCGAGGATCCCGGGGTTGTTGCCGGCCGCCGTGCCGTTGGCGGCAGCAGAAGTATTGTTCGCTAGAATCGCGCCCGAGTTGGTCACGGTCACCGTCCCGGCTTGTGCACCAGTAGCGCCTGCGCCACCAATGCCAAGCCCGACCGATGCGCCGATCGACAATTGACCGGTCGCGGCAAAGCCGCCATTGCCGCCGCCGCCGCCGATCGACTGGGCAAGCAAGGCTGCGGCACCGCCACCGGTCGTGGTCAGCGCGGCCGAGTTCTGAACCGTGATGGCCCCTCCTGTACCACCGCTTCCACCACTACCACCGATCGTGGCATTCGCCGACACCGCAAGCGCCGCACTTGAGGAGATCGAATAGCCGCCATTACCACCGCCACCACCGATTGATTGCGCCACCAACGCGCTTGCAGCAGAACCAGAGGTTTGAATGACACCATCGTTATAGATTGAGGCCGGATTAGCATACTGGCCACTGCCGCCTGTGCCACCCACCGTCAGACCGAGTGTCGTTGAACCAGACACCGCGGCTGAAATGCTGTGACCACCACCACCGCCGCCGCCGCCGATTGATTGCGCCAAAATTCCGTACGAGCGACTACCCGAGGTTGTGATGGTCCCGGCGCCCCAGCTGGTTTCCGTGGTGTTTACCGCCAGGACGCTGCCGCTGTTGCCGCCACTGCCCCCTGTTCCGCCCACGACCAGCGACGCGGAGAGATCACCACTGACCGAACCAGAAATAACGTTGCCCCCGTGGCCACCACCACCGCCCACCGAGGCGACTATTAAACCAGTGGAATCAGCGCCGGCTGTCTGAATGTTCACGCCAGCGGGAGTCGCGTACACATCGTTGGCAAACCCACCTTGTCCGGCCGAGCCACCAAAGGTTGCTGTGACGCTCGCGCCAGCCGATGCCGCCATCGTGATGGCAAAACCGCCAGAGCCACCGCCACCGCCTACGGACTGGGCCACAATGCCCGGAGAATTCAGACCTGAGGTGTTGATAGCTGCGCCAGCGATCGGTGGGATGGCCAGGTAATAGCTTGTGTCAGAACAAGCTTCGCTGGTGCTGGTGCTTGCACAATTCACGCCCACCTTACCGCCTAGCCCTCCTGGCCCGCCATCACCACCGCTGGAAACGCCAAAGGACACAAGAAATGAGTCACTCACCGAGACGGCGCCACCGCCAGTGCCGCCCCCCGCACCGAGTGACTGAGCAAACAGTCCAGCCGAATTCGGCTCGACCGTCACAATTGAGCCGGCGTTGATGACGTAAACATTGCCACCGCTACCTCCGCCACCACCACTGCCACCCATCGCCAAAGACGCGCTCGCTACCCCGACCGAAGATGACAAACCCATGCCACCGTGGCCTCCGCCGCCACCGACTGATTGGGCAAAGATTCCAAATGCACCACCATTGGTGGCAAACGTGGCTGGCGAAACGTCAACGTTGATGCAGCTGCCATCGCTCGAAGCCTCGGTGCAAGACCCCCCGGTATAAATGACACCAAAATTCTTGACATAAACCGTGCCACCATTACCGCCATCGCCTCCCAAACCACCCATGCTGACAATACCGTTGGCAAATCCGCCTGTACCACCGCCCCCACCCACGCTCTGCCCGAACAAACCGACAGAAGAAGCACCACCCACTGCAATCAGTGAGCCCGAGTAGTTATTGATCCAGACAGTGCTACCGTTTGCACCATATCCACCCTGCGCCCCAAGGGACAGCAAACCCGCACTGGCACCCGCCGCGCCACCGCCGCCTCCCAGGGATTGTGCAAATGCACCAAAGCCACCCGTCATGGAGGACGTGAGGTTGCCATAGTTGTTGACCATGACTTGACCACCGGAACCGCCGTAGCCACCTGATCCGCCGCCTCCACCGCCAATCACGCCCGCCCAAGAGGCATTACCGCTTGCGCCACTGCCCCCGTTGCCACCAATGGATTGCGCAAACATCGGAATGCTTTGCGGTGTCGTGATAAAGCCGAAGTTATTGGCCTCTACTGAGCCGCCAGCTGCGCCCGCGCTACCAGATCCGCCGGTCGTTCCGGTGGGTATCCAGTACGAAGATCCACCACCGCTGCCACCCCACCCTCCGGCACTCAAGGCCCAAACGCCATACCCCCCCGATCCTGAGGTACTGATATAAGTGTTATTGCTCACGGTAACATTGCCACCCATGCCGCCGGTCCCGCCATTGCCGCCATTACCGCCTTCGGTGCTGTAGCCACCGTTGCCGCCGTTCCCACCAATAGACTGAACAAATAGGCCCGAACCAGAAAAGATGGCTGAGGGATAGGTCTGACTGCCATTAAGCATCACCTGAACCGTACCACCGTTACCCCCAGCACCAGCACCGCGCCCGCTCACGCCCGGACACATACCATTACCGTTATTACCGCCCCAGCCACCCGCACCGCCCTGACTGTTGACAACAATGCCGCTCACCAAACCCGCTGTAGTGGTCAGATTCACTGAACCATCAGACACCTCTGCTGGCGCATAGCCTGGACCCCCGTCACTGATACTGCAGTTGAGATCAAGTGCGTTGTATGTCGCGTTTTGTCCGTTGGTACCGTTGGTACCCGCCACCGACATGTAATACTCAGACGTCGTAGAGCCGCCGATGACGGCTTGCGGAAGATTCTGTGAATAAAGGGGGGGAGAACTAAAAAGACCAATCACCAGTCCGGCAACGCCACTCAGGGCTGCCAGTGGTCTTAGAAGGTGGCGCAAGGCACGAGTTCGAATGTGCAAAACACGCATATAAAGTCAGGTAACAGACAACCAATGAACCAGCACAGCAACACGAACAAAATAGTCCAGTGTCGTCTGCCCTGACCTTTAGATAGGCACCAAAACGGAGCATTAATTAGCTTAGCTTAAAGCTGCAACTAAAAAAAGTAAGAATCTTGCAGATCCTCGCATTTTTGACGGTAAGACATCCCAATCAACACATCTCATCGCTTTAGACAATGTGGAATGTCCATTACACCAATAACCTCAACCTTCTGCTGTACGGTCCAGCCTGTCTCGACAGGTAAAACAATGGAAAAGTTTTCGCCAAGGTGGCTTTCCCAACCTGTAGTGAGAATGGGTCTTGACTGCCTCTAAAAGATCGATATCCTTACCAACAGCCTATCGATCAATAAATGACCAGAAATGTCTAATACTGCAATTCTATCGAGCAAGTTCCAAATCTCTATTCCGAAGGAGATAAGAGAAACTATGCACTGGTCTTCTGGGCAAGAGTTTGTGTTTCTTCCCAAAGGTGATGGGCTACTCATGATGCCTGTACCCGACCTCAATCAACTTCGTGGTATCGCAAAAGGCGCGAATGTTGACAAGTACCGAGATCGCAAGGATCGTTTCTGATGGCATCCCCCGCTAATGGGGTAGAGCCGATCGTTTACGCGAGTGTTTGATTTTAATGAGGAAATTTGGTGGGCGGTACAAGGTTCGAACTTGTGACCCCTGCCGTGTGAAGGCAGTGCTCTACCGCTGAGCTAACCGCCCAATCGATTTCGAGCGCGAGTGGCTCGTACGATTGGAGTGAACGCGAAATTCTAAGGTGCAGATTATACACGCATAGCCCTGCCCGCCCATATCAGACTGTTTACGTGGTGGAAGCGTACTCTTGAGTGGATCAAAACTCGAGCGTCTAGTGTCGGGACGCTCTATAGTTGAAAGCTTCACTACTTAATGAAGCAAAAGACTTTCATGTTGAAAATAATTTTATGTTGAAAATAATTACATTCGTAGTAGTGCTAACTTTTCCATTTATCACTTACAGCCAATCAACGGATAAACGAGCTGTTTCAATCAATGAATTAAATGGCAGCCCGATTCCAGGGGCGATGGCACGATCAATTGATCAAAAGCGTCTGATAACAATACCCGATGGCACAGGAAATCACACCATCATTGAGCAAACAACCAGAGCGTCAAACACAAGAACCCCCATACACATACATGACTTCAGCGGGATTACCTGTGTGATTGAAGGTGAGATGACTTTATATCTAGAAAATGCCCATCCAAAACGTGCGATTGCCGGGGAGTGCTACCACATGCCTGCAGGATTAATGATGGTGGGATTTAACTCAGGTTCTAATAATGCGGTCATGCATGACATCTTCACTACCCCGATAGACGCACCTATTTGGAGAGTGGTTGAGGAGGGATCCGACTCTTTACAAGATCAATTTCAAAAGCATCATTAACTTTATGCATCAAGTCCTCTCACCAAGATGCTCGATGAATGCCATTTGACTCATACGCCCGGGTTCTCAACTGTCCCCACCCTTACGGCCGAGTCCGCGTTGTTTTGGGAAGTTTGGTCCAAGGCAAATCGGCTGGATCGGCAGCCATCGGCCCCGCAGCCTTTGCCACCAAAATGTGTGAGGCAATCGGTGTGAAATCTGCTCGAAAATGGTTTGAGCTTTTCACGACCAAGACCTTCATCGTTTCGGTATGAACACCCAGCATCCTGAATAATTCGCGATCAAGCAGTTGTTTCTTGCCGCTCGCGACCGCCACCAACACGCCCTCGATTTCAAGGAGAGCGCATCGCCCTAGCGCGATCGTCGAGCCCGTCATCATGGGGCCCTTGAGCGTGACGTTGCCATCAGAAAGCGCCTTGACTTTAAATGTACCCTGCACCGGTGGGTCACTGAGCTGACCCGTAAAGGTCGGCACCGCCGTGCCGATCGCCGTCGTCATCGAAAAACCGATACCGGCCTCGTGGGCCATGGTCGCGGCCTTGCTATCAAAAAGTAATCCAAGTGCGACTTTGCCAGGCAGGCGTTTGCCCGCCCCCTTTTCAAGCAAGGCCCGGAGCAGGCCTGTCGTGTTGCTATCCCCACCGGCGCCCGGATTGTCTTGCGTGTCAGCAATCACCACGGGCTTGTCATTTGTCTCGGCGAGCAAACAGGCACGCTCAACAGCGTCTCGCGCAGAAAACATTTCTAGCGTCCACTGGGTCGGTTCGCTCACCTGATCAAACAGTCGTTGTACAGCTGTTTCGGCACGCTCGCCATATCCCCAGACCATCGGTGCGCACTCAGCAATGTCCGATGCTGGAAAAGCCATACAAAAGCTTAAACAGGTATCGTACTCACGATCCAGATCAAAGATTTCCTGATAGCGCGATTTTGCGGGCTCTAGCCAGGTACTTTGCGCATTCAGTGGAATCAGAAAGGGCAGTCGACGGTAAAACAAAGGCTCCTTCTTACCGTGCTTGAGGCGGCGTTTTAAAAGCGTTGCTGCCAACTCACCTGTCTTAGCCATATCTACGTGCGGATAGGTGCGATAAGAGACAAGCGCGTCGGCCTCGGCCAACATACGGTGTGTCACGTTAGCGTGCAAATCCAGGCTCGCCACGATAGGCATATTTGGACCGACGATTGCACGGATGCGCGCGATGAGCTCACCCTCTGTGTCATCGATATGCTCAGCGACTGCTGCCCCATGCAAATCTAGATAGACCGCATCAAACCCACCTTGCCGGATATCAGTCAAAATCGAATCGCTGATCCGCTCAAAGGCATCGCGGGTGACATGTGCGGACGGAATCGCACCACACCAGGACCCAGGCAGCAGCTGCCATCCCTCAAGCCGTGCCACTTCAATAAACCCGGCGATAGGAATATTGACGCTACGCAAACTATCGAGCATCGGCTGGCCTTTGATAAAAGCCGGAAATGATTCTCCACGATTAAAAGCGGCCCAGTCTGCTTGAGTGGGGGCAAACGTGTTGGTTTCGTGCTGATAGCCTGCAACGTAAATTTTCAAAATATCACCTCAGAGCGGGCGCTTTGTTCAGCCCCATCAAAATCGACCGAACAACGACCCATATCGACCCAATATCGACCACAACCCATTATAGTTTTCGTGGCGAGGTCAATCGGTTTTAATCGCCAAGGAACCATTACACTATCCGCCAATAGAAGTATTAACCATGGAGCAGTCAGATGTCGACATCAAGTGATCAGAAAGGGTACGCCGTACTGCATGATTCTTTTACAAATCGTGGGACCGCTTTTACTGCAGCCCAACGAAAGGCCGCCGGGCTTGAAGGTTTGCTGCCCGTGGGTGTTGACACGCTTGAGCTCCAAATTGCCCGTGTGCACACCCAGCTTGATCTGTTAGAGCAGGACTTGCAGCGTTACCTCTTTCTGATGGACTTGCAGAGCCGTAATGAAACGCTCTTTTATGCGGTCTTGATGTCGGATCCGGCACGTTTTATGCCGCTCGTCTACACCCCGACTGTAGGTGAAGCCTGCCAGAAGTTTGACCATATTTTCCGTTCCGCTCGCGGTTTGTACCTGCCCATCTCTGCCAAAGGACGTCTGAAAGAGCTGATGTCCAACTGGCCCAAGGCAGATATCCGGTTCATCGTAGCGACCGATGGCGAACGAATCCTGGGTCTCGGTGACCTGGGTGTGGGCGGTATGGGGATCCCGATTGGCAAGCTGGCGCTCTATACCGCTGTTGCAGGCGTTCCACCCGAGCTCACACTGCCCATCATGCTGGACGTTGGGACCAATAACCAGGCGCTGTTGGACGACCCTCTCTATCTCGGTTTGCGTCAACAACGCGTTCGAGGCGATGAGTACCATGCGTTCATCGCCGAGTTTGTCGATGCGGTTCAAAGCCTGTATCCAAAATGTTGCCTGCAGTGGGAAGACTTCGCCAATTTCAATGCCGTCCCGATCCTCGACACCTATAAAGACAAGATTTGTACTTATAACGACGACATCCAGGGTACGGCAGGTGTCGCGCTCGCGGGCCTGTATGCCGCCCTGCGCATCACTGGCGAAAAGCTGACAGATCAGCGCTTTCTGTTCATGGGCGCAGGCTCTGCCGCAACCGGCATTGCCGAGCTGATCAGCGAAGCCATGGTGATGGAAGGCCTCACGATCGAAGAAGCGCGGGCGCGCAACTTTTTGTTTGATATCAATGGTCTGGTTGAGTCGACTCGCACGGATTTGGCAGATTTTCAAAAGCCGTTCGCGCACCAGCATGCGCCCTGCAAGTCCTTTGTGGATGCGATCAACGCGATCAAGCCCAACGGTATTGTCGGCGTGAGCACGGTGCCTAAGCTCTTTAATCAAGGCGTGATTGAGGCGATGACGGCGGTCAACGCTCGGCCGATCATTTTCCCGTACTCGAATCCAACCTCACGGTCTGAGTGCACGGCCGAGGAAGCCTACAAGTGGTCGAATGGCAAGGCTATTTTTGCAAGTGGCAGCCCTTTTGATCCGGTCACCCTGAACGGTAAAACGTTCATCCCCGGTCAGGGAAACAACGTTTACATTTTCCCTGCAATGGGCATGGCCGTACTCGCGACGCAATCATCACGCGTGACACAGCAGATGTTTATCGTGGCGGCTAAAGCGGTCGCTGAGCAGGTCACACAGAGCGATCTGGATTCGGGTCTGATTTATCCGCCTCAGTCGCAGATTCTAAACGCCTCGCTCTACACAGCTGCCAAAATCGCAACCTATATCTTTGACAACGGCTTGGCGCGAATCGATCGTCCGGCAGACATTGCCGCGCACATCAAAGAAATGGCCTACAAGCCAGTCTATCGTGACTGATCGCATCTCCAATGTCGCGCTCGCCGCGACACTGCTGCATGCGAACGGCCAGACGACGCAGAGAGTGATCTCTGCGACTACCCGTCTGGCCGAAGCCTATGGGTACGAGATGCGTGTCCTCCCGCAATGGGATGTCATCATCTTTCGCTTTCGGGACAAGGGCGCAGAAGACACGCCCTGGCAGACCGAGATGGTGCACGTCAGACCCACTGGGGTCGACATGAACAAGGTGGCACTTACCACTGGACTCATTGATCAAGTCGCCTCGCGCTCTGGCGTCATGACGGCTGAGCAACTCAGTCAGACTTGTGCCGACCTCCAGAATATTGCCGCACTCAAACCGAGCCGACATCCACGCTTTATCTTGATGGCCGGGGTGGGGGCTTCTGCTCTGGGCGTGATTTTTGGTGTGACGAGCAACGTCACGCTGGCATTGATTTTCTTTGCTGCGGTTTTGGGTGCATCCCTCAGACGCTGGCTGGCCAGCACTACGGACAATCTGTTTATTCAGCCCTTTATCGCAGCTCTGGTAGCTGGGCTTGTCGGCGGTGCAGCGCAACGCACAATCAATGGCGTCGATCTGCAGTTTGTCGATATTGCGCCGTGCATGATCCTGGTGCCCGGCGCTCATATTTTGAACGCCGCACTGGATTTGGTGCGGGGCCGACTGAGTCTCGGTGTTGCACGGCTTGCCTATTGTGGTTTGATTTTATTGGCGATCTGCGCGGGTCTGTTGATTGGCCTGGTGTTGACGAGTGCCTCTTTGGCGCAAGGCACACCGTCCGCACATGTTCCGCTCTGGCTGGATATTATTTCCGCAGGTTTGGCCGTAGCGGCCTTTGGCGCCTTCTTTTCTCTGCCATGGAAAGTCCTGATCGCACCGATCGCTGTCGGCATGGTTTGCCATGCCAGCCGTTGGTGGATTCTGGATAGTGGCGGTGGCGTCGCTCTGGGCGCCTTCGTGGCCTGCCTGATCGCCGGCACAGTCACGGCTTTATTGGCACGCTTTTTGAGACTCCCCTTTGCAGCCTTGGCCTTTAGCGCAGTGGTTTCGATGATGCCGGGCATCTTTTTATTCAAATTTGCGAGTGGCGTTGTGGACGTTTACCTCGCTGGTGAGGCCACCTCACTCACGGTACTCACTGACGTCGTCTCAAACGGAACGGCGAGCTTACTGATTGTCATGGTGATGACCTTTGGTCTGATTTTCCCGAAAATGCTGATTGACGGCTGGCTCGGCGCCGACGATCTCAAACAGTGAGCAAGCCTGTCACGCGTCCACGTCTGCCGCATTGACCTCATCCGCCCCTTTCGTCCCGAAATTCATCCATAATTGAAAAAATAAATAAAACTTTCAATCGGAGACACGTTTTGAACATCACTGCAATCACAGCGATACCGCTGTCGTTTCGGCTCGACCAGGGTAAAACCGTCACGATGGGGATCGGCAGCACGACCAAACGTGACGCCATCATCGTGCGTGTAGAGACCTCCGAGGGCATCACAGGCTATGGCGAAGCCCATCCCGGACGCAGCCCTGGCGCGGTCGTCAGTCTGATTCACAATACCTTGGCACCGATGCTGATCGGGATGAAAGCGACAGATTGTGTGGGTGTCTGGAAGCGCGTGCATCGCATGCAACTTTCAAGTCATGGCGTGGGCTCCGGCGCTTCGCTCGCGCTCGCCGGCATCGATATGGCGCTTTGGGATATCCGCGGCAAGGCTGCAAACATGCCCCTGTACGAGCTGCTTGGCGGCAGTAAGCGTCGTTTGCCAGCCTATGCAGGCGGCATTTCGTTGGGCTATCAACCCAAAGAGTCCTTGGCCGAGGAAGCGCAGGAATACATCGCCCGCGGCTACAAAGCGATCAAACTGCGCTTAGGTGACACCGCGGCCAAAGACATTGAGCGTGTGCTGCACGTGCGTAAAGTGGTCGGCGACGAGATTGATATTTTGACCGATGCCAACACGGCCTACACCATCGCCGATGTTCGGCGGGTACTGCCCGTACTGGCTGAAATCAAAGCGGGCTGGCTCGAAGAGCCCTTTGCCTGCAGCGACTTTGCCTCCTATCGCGAAGCCGCCAAAATCACCTCATTGGTCCCGATCGCTGCTGGGGAAAATCACTACACGCGGTTTGAGTTTGCGCAGTTGCTCGAAGCGGGCGATATCCGCATCTGGCAGCCAGACTTGTCCAAGTGCGGTGGCATCACCGAGGGTCTCGCGATCGCGGCGCTGGCCTCCGCGCATCGTATTCCGATGAATACGCACAGCTCGGCGACGGGTTTGAATCACGCCGCGACCATTCACTTTGCCTCAGCCATTGAAAACACTCAGTATTTTGAAGCCTGCGTGTCGCATTTCAATCCCTTGCGGGATATGTTTGGTGTCAGTTTTGAGATTGGGCAAGACGGCTGTGTCGAGCCTCTCGACAAGCCAGGTATTGGTATCGATGTCGACGAATCCATCTTTAAAAAATACCCACTCATCGATGGTCCGGGCTACGTCGTTAAATTTTAATCAGGAGACAAAAATTGAAAACAATGACCAAAAAAATACTGATGGGCCTAGGCCTTTCCCTTTGTATGGCGGGCGCGGCTTTCGCGCAGAAATTCCCGGAGCGGACCGTACGCATCGTCGTCCCCTACCCGCCCGGCGGCTTTAACGACACGCTTGCAAGGATCTCTAGCGACAAACTTGGAAAAATCTGGAATCAATCCGTTGTCGTGGAAAACCGTCCTGGCGGCAATACAACGATTGGGAATAGCTATGTCGCGAAAGCACCCGCTGATGGCTATACGATTCTCGTGACACCCCTACCATTCTCAGCATTGCCCGGGCTCTACGGTGCCAAGCTTCCCTATGATGCCCTCAAGGACTTCCGCGCCCTGATTCTTGCTGGCTCCGCACAGAACGCACTGGTGACGAGAAAAGATCTGAATATCAACAGCGCCAAGGAACTTGTGGAATACGCGCGCGCCAATCCCGGCAAGCTGAACTACGGTTCGACCGGCTCAGGTTCGTCCAACCATCTTTCGATGGAGTTGCTCATGAACATGACGGGCACCAAACTCACGCACGTTCCTTACAAGGGCAGCGCGCCAGCAGTAGCTGCGTTGATGGCC
>JAURZO010000257.1 GCA_030653405.1 Zwartia sp.
CAAGCCTGAAGGCGTCTATGCGCCTTGGGATGCGATCCGCTTCACTGTGTCGCCTGTTGGTGAGGCGCTGGTGGACGTGGATGGTGCGCGTCTGGGCGTTCAAATCAGTATCTACATTGACGTGTCGCGCTCAGGTCTGGTCGAGGGTGCTTTCAATGGCTACATGAAGTATGTCAGCCAAGATGCACTCAAGGGCGGTGGACTGACAGATCTGGATGGCAAGCTGATTACACAAGCCGGCTGGTATGACTTTACGCAGCGTAAAGATAGTGCCGGCAATTATGTGGGAGATGGTGCTCGATTTGTTGTGTCTAACGGCAAAATTGTAGGCATCGTCCTGACGATGACGGACAACGCTTTTGGCGATAACGACCCCTTAGCCAATCGTATCCTCGATCCCGGTTTGCCCGTGCTTGTGGACGCACCCGAACCCACTCCAGTTCTGGATGCGCCTCAGTCCCCATCGATTCCTTGGCACAAGCCAATGGAATACGAATGGAACTGGTACGAGATCGAGTATCCAGATATTCGTATCAGCTATGTCATCACAGGGGAGTATGCAACGCCTGAGTATTTCAGAGCACCATCGTTTACGAATACCGCACTGAAAGGTGCCTGGCCGTTGGAGACGGCTTCTCCTGAGTCGCCTGAGCGTTGGCAAGAGCGCAATAGCATTCTCATGACTAAGGTCGAGACCTTCAAGGAAAAGGAGATTAGTGACCGTGATTTACCACTGAGGAATGCGCTTACGCCGCCTGAGGTCCTGTTGGCTACTGGTGGGTTGTTGGAGTACCAGTTACCAAATGGAACGTTCATCGGTGGACAGGGACCGATCAACCTCATGGCCACACTCAAGGATGGTTCGCCTTTGCCGGCATGGATCCGCTTTGATAAAGCTACTGGCAAGATGACCGCTGATGTTCCTGCGGGACTGAGGCAGGCGGTTGAAATTCGTATCGAAGCGACGGACTCCAAGGGTCAAAAGGCCGAGACCACACTCAAACTCAAGCCCAAGCAAAATCAGGCTGCGTTTGAAGGCAAGCGTTCGCTCTCGGCACAAATCGAGGAGGTCGTGCTACTGCGCGCTTAAACGTGCCGCAATTAACGATATTCAACGCAACCGAATTGATCAAATGATGAACCCATCTAAACCGGATATAAAGATAATGATTGCAAAAATGAGTGCAGTCGCCGCCGCCTGCTTATTGGCCGCAGGCTGCTCGATCAAACCAACACCAATTACGACCTCAGAGCAGGACGAGTTACTGAAGCAGGATCGACTGAATGCTTTTAAAAATGTCGAGCCTGTAGGGGTCACACTGTCTTTGCATGAAGCGGTCGCGCGTGGTCTCAAGTACAACCTGGAGCATCGGGCCAAGATGATGGAGCAAGCCATTGCTCTGGGGGCTTCGGAACTGTCCAATTACGACATGTTGCCAAAAGTGGTGGCGAATGCAGGCTACAACTATCGCAATAACTACTTCGTCACCGAGGCGGTGGGGTACTACTCGGGCAATCCTTCCTTGAGTGAGCCTTTTGTCAACTCCTCACGTCAGTATTGGGTGGGCGGTGCGATGCTGAGTTGGAATATTCTTGATTTTGGTGTGGGTTATTACGCTGCCAAGCAGAACGCTGACAAGGTCTTGGTCGCTTCGGAAAAGCGGCGTCGAGTGATGCATCTGCTGGTGCAAGATATTCAGATTGCCTATCTGAGAGCAGCCAGTGCTCAAAAGCTCAAGGACGATATTCTGAAAACCATTAAAGCCGCCTCCGTGGCACTCAACCAGAGCAAGCGGGGCAAGGACGATGGGTTGCGTAGCCCGGTGGATGCGCTGCGCTACCAGAAAGCGCTTCTGGATAATATGAAAATACTGGAGACCATCGACCAAGAGCTTTCGACAGCTAAGGTTGAGTTGAACCAACTGATCAACTTACCAGCCAGTTCCCAGTATCTGCTGGTCGATCCAGATTCTTTGGTAGCGCCTCATGCTTATGCACGGACTCAGGTTGAGGAGTTTGAGGTTCGCGCCTTGGCACACAACGCAGATTTGAAAGAGGGTATTTATAACGCGCGCATTGCTATGCTTGAAACACGCAAATCAATGCTGCGACTCTTGCCTGGCCTGTCTTTCAATTATGGTCCTCAGGCCTCGAACAACACCTATTACATCAATAAAAACTGGATGGAAGGCGCGGCACAGATTAGCTTTAACCTTTGGAATCTGCTGCTTGCACCACAAGTCAAGCAACAGGCACTTGCCAATGAGGATCTCGCCGCGCATAAACGAATGTTGATGCAGATGGCAGTGGTCAGTCAGGTGTATCTCTCAAAAATCCAGCTCGATAATGCATACAAGCTCTACCAGCGGTCGGTAGAAATTGAAAATGTTGACTTGAGGATTGCGAGGATCACAACGAATAATGAGCGTGAAGGTGCTGCGAGTCAAGCCGAGAAGGTTGCGGCAGATGCCTCTGCAATTTTGAGTCGTCTGCGCAAATATCAAGCCCTTGCCCAAGTGTTTGCCGCCAGTGCTAGATTGCAAGCGACAGCCGGCCTTGAGGCGGATATTGGTAGTGTTGATGAAATCGCACTGGGCGACCTCTCAAACGCTGTGAAAAAGACCTACGAGCAGTGGAATAACGGCCAGCTACCGCCTGTTGAACTTGCCGCAGATCCGGTTAATGCTCCGCGCGCTCCTGTTAAGCCCAACCCTGAGGATCCACGTGCGCAGCCTCAGGCGCTTCGAGTCTCATTTGCGGATATTCAAGCGAATTGATGATGAGAAAGCATTTAGGATGGTGGATCGCTGCTTTATTGGCGGTTGGTTTAGCTTTAGTGGAGTGGCGACCCTGGGATTACGAAGGTGTGACGGCAGCAGAGAACACCCAAGAGGGCGTTGGTGATGGCGCTAGCAAAGCATTCGCAACTGGATCAATGACTTCCGGGACTAAAGTCAATGCAGCGCGGGCCTCGGTTGCGGGGAGTGAATCCCAACCCGTCAGTGTCATTCATACAGAGCCTGAAAGGCCTGCGATCCGCGCTCAGCTGAGTCCATTGAATTACACCACGATGACGGCTGAACTTGGTGCCAAGGTGCAGGAGCTTCCGTTTAAAGAGGGTGATGCCTTTGTTCGCGGCGACGTCTTGGTGCGCTTTGATTGTTCGGTGCAACAGGCGCAGCTGGCAAGGGTGCGAGCCACGCTTGCGATTGCTGCGCGTAACGCAAGTACAAACGCACGGCTGTTGAAATTGGGCTCAATCAGTCGCGTTGAAGCTGAGAATTCCTATTCAGAATTAACCCGTGCTGAAGCTGAAGTCAAAGAGCTTGAGGCGATTGTGAGCAAGTGCCAGATCGATGCGCCCTTTAATGGAAAAGTCGTTGAGCAGCGTGTGCGTTCGCAACAGTTTCTGCAAGTAGGACAACCATTATTGGATATATTGGATAGCAGTGGTCTAGAGCTTGAGTTGATTGCGCCATCAAAGTGGGCGCCTTGGTTAAAGGTGGGTCATGTGTTCGAGATCCACATTGATGAGACGGGCAAGACCTATCCCGCCAAGGTCACGCGCGTGGGTGCGCGCATAGACTCTGTGAGCCAGACGTTTAAAGTCGCAGCCATTGTGGATGGAGAGTATACGGACCTGAGTCCTGGAATGAGTGGGACGATTTCTGTCAATCCACCAGAAGGTCAGGGTGCGTTGTGAGTAGTGCTGTCTCTTCAAACACGAACGCTTCAAGCGCGAGTTCATCACCCTCAGCATCCCCAGCGGTTCTTTTACTCAATCTCGCGCGCCGTGCACGACGTGCCGAGGATGAAGCCACGTTACGTTTCATTTTGGTCAATGAAACTTATTCTCTTGCCCCATTTCAAGTCGCGTTGCTTTGGGTCGAAGGTGAGGGGATCGTGGCGCAGTCGGGAGTGTCTCACGTTGAGCGTCACTCTCCGTTTATCAGTTGGTCAAATCGGGTGTGCGAGGCGCTGAGCGTCCAAACTGAGGCCGTGCTAGTCACGCCCGAGATCATTGCTCAGGAGGATGTGTCGCAGTGGACGGAGTCTTTGCCTGCACATGCGCTGTGGGTGCCGATGGTGGCGCAAGGTGACGAAACCAAACCTTCTGCTGTAGCGTCAGGTCGTGCCGGACTGCTCCTCGCGCGCGAGACACCCTGGGCGGCCAGTCAGCTGCCCATACTCAGCGAGTGGACTGAAATATGGGCCCATGCGTGGCAGAAACTGCACGCGCCATCGACGCGTAAAAGGATGTCTTCGGGTTGGCGTTGGTTGACGCGTCTGACACCCCTTAAGAAGTTGGTCTATAGCATTTTGGTGCTGGCGTTTCTATTTTTTCCAGTTCGGCTGACCATTCTGGCTCCAGCAGAGCTTGTGCCGGCTGATCCAGCCGTGATTCGAGTCCCGATCGAGGGCGTTGTCGAAGAGTTTTTTGTGACGCCTAATCAGAGGGTTCGTGAGGGACAGCCTTTGTTTAAGCTTGATTTGACTGCGCTCTCGAGCAAACTACAAGTCGCACAACAAGAAATGCAAATTGCCTCGGCAGAATATCGCCAGAGCGCGCTGCAGTCCCTGACGGATGCAAAAAGTCGAGGCTTGCTGACACCCCAGGAAGGGCGTGCGATGGAACGCCAGCTCGAGGCCGACTATTTGAAAAAGCTTTTAGAAAAGGCGCAGATTAGTTCGCCCCGCGCTGGAGTGGCGATTTTTGACGATCCGCTGGAATGGATCGGCAAGCCTGTCGTCGCGGGTGAAAAAGTAATGGTTGTCGCCTCAGAGGGGCAGATGGAAATAGAGGTGTGGGTGCCCCTTAACGAAGCGATTGCCCTTGCGCCCGAGGCGCCTGTCACGATGTATCTCAATACGGCTGCGTTTGCTCCTGTGAGCGGTCAGATGCGCTACTTGGGGCACGAGGCTGTCGCGCGCCCGGATGGAACCTATGCCTACAGGATGCGGGCAAGTATCACTGACGCAGGCAAAGCCGCGCGCATCGGACTGCGCGGTACGGCCAAGGTCTCGGGTGACTATGTGCCGTTTTCTTATTGGGTGTTTCGTAAGCCTATCGTGGCACTGCGTCAATATCTGGGGATTTGAGCAATGAGCACGCTAGTCATGCCAACTCCGTCAGTGCAGCCAGGCGGTCAGTCCGCTCCACCTCCACCGCCATGGCCGAAGCTTCGCGAAGATTTGACCTTGCATCGCGGCCCCTCTGATGTGCATGGCGCGCCGACTTGGACACTGCACGATCCCGCGCGTAATCAGTATTTTTCGCTGGATTGGGTATCCTTTGAGGTGATTTCAAGGCTCATGCTTGGCAGTGCTTCTGAGGTGGCAGATGCTATCAACGCGCAGACTACTTTGCATGTAGGTCAAGAGGATGTGACTGCAGTGTTGCAGTTTCTCGAAGAGCATGAGCTAACGCAACGGCGAGATGTGCAGGGTGTCGAATGGTTGGCGAAGCGTCGCGCCCAGCGCCAAAAGAGTATGTCGCAGCATTTGGTGCACAGTTATCTGTTTTTCCGTGTCCCGATCCTGCGCCCTGATGCCTGGTTGACACGCATTACTCCACACATGTCTTTTTTCTTTAGTCAGCGGTTTTTTATGCTGACGGGCCTTGCCTTGTTGATTGGTCTGTGGGGTGTATATCGTCAGTGGACAACGTTTACAGCGACCTTGGTCGATACTTTTAGCATTCAGGGGCTCCTCGGCTATGCGGGGGCCCTCATCGCTGTGAAGTTTATCCATGAGATGGGTCATGCGTTAACCGCCAAGAGGATGGGTTGTCGAGTCCCGACGATGGGTATTGCATTTCTTGTGATGTACCCCATGGCTTACACGGATGTGACGGAGTCTTGGAAGCTGGACTCTCATCGCCAGCGACTCAAAATTGCGGGCGCCGGAATCTTGACCGAGATGCTGATCGCAGCATGGTGTCTGTTTCTTTGGACGATTCTGCCTGACGGTGGAGCGAGAGGAGTCGTGTTTTTTTTAGCGACGACCTCTCTGACAGCAACCTTGCTCATTAACGCCAGTCCTTTTATGCGCTTTGACGGATATTTCCTGTTGTGTGATTTCACCGGGATGCCGAATCTTCACGCGCGCAGTTTTGCGATGGCGCGTTGGTGGTTGCGCGAGAAGCTCTTTGTGTTGGGGGATGCTGCACCAGAGGCTGTGAGTGCGGACAAGCAACGCGCGATGATTATTTTTGCGTGGGTAACCTGGATCTATCGCTTCGTGGTGTTCATTGGCATTGCGATTCTGGTGTATCACTTCTTTTTCAAGGCGCTGGGGATCGTACTCTTTGTGATTGAGTTGTGGTATTTCCTCGCCAGACCAATTGTGGGTGAGCTAATGGTTTGGAGAAAGCGTTTGGGAGAGGCAGAGGCGCTCAATGCCTCCTCTGCGAAGGCACAGGATGGGCAAGAGGTACCGACTCACCCAAATCCCCCACATCCTCCAACTCCCCCAAAGCGCAAACGTCGACCGATCGTTTATGTTGCCTGGGGTGTGTTTCTTTTGTTGGTTGTGCCATTCGACTTCACGGTCAACTCTCAAGGTATCTTGAAACCCTCCCGAAGCATCGAAGTCATCGCGTACACGCCTGCCCAGGTGGTGACGTTGCCCCCTGCAATGGGCACGCCGTTAAAGGAGGGCGATGTCATCATGCGTCTGAACGCGCCCGAGATTGACCATCGCATTACGGTGCTCAAAGCGCGGGTGACGAGTTTGAATCGGCATGCAGGCTCCGCCGGATTTGAGGCCACAGCCAAGGCACAACAAGCGATTCTTCGTGAGCAACTCAGTGCTGCGCAGCAAGAACTCCAAGGCTTGCTGGCTGAGAAACAGCGTCTCGCTCCGATAGCGCCATTCGCAGGAGAGGTGGTTGACGTCGTGCCTGATATACATGTGGGTGATTGGGTGCCAAAGGGACAGCGACTGGCCACCTATGCCAATTTCTCGTCATGGATTGTCGACACGTATGTTGAGGAATCCGATTTGTCGCGACTAAAGGTGGGTAACTGGGCGCGCTTTGTGCCGGAGTCACCCGGTCTTCCCGCACTTAATCTTAAAGTGATTGAAATTGATCGGGATGCAAGCCGCACGCTTCTCGATCCGTCATTGGGCGCTCTTGCAGGCGGGCAGATTTTGGTGCGTCCCAAGAATCAAACTTTGATCCCCGAGCGTTCGGTCTTTCGCGTCCGACTGGCC
>JAURZO010000005.1 GCA_030653405.1 Zwartia sp.
CGCTTCCTTCCCACACTCGGTCACCCTCATGCAGTTGCGCTTCGCTTCGTTCGCTGTGATCAACTTACGGCGGGACTTGCACCCGCAAGAGTGCGCCCATGCTGGGCGCACTATAAAAAAACAGCTCCGACAATGCGGAGCTGTTTATTCAGGTACTCAGGATAGGCTAAAAATAAAACTTGGCTAGAAATCAAACAAGCGCTGAAATAAAAAAGCGCGAGTTTAGTCTTTCATCACACTGGCGATCGCTTTTGCAACGACATCGATATTGTGACTATTGAGTGCAGCGACGCAGATACGTCCGCTACTGACGGCATAAATCGCATGTTCAGCTCTGAGTCGCTCGACCTGGGCCGCATTGAGTCCAGAAAAGGAGAACATGCCGCGTTGCTTCATGACGAACGTAAAGTCCTCTTTCACACCATTCTCTGCGAGCTTTTCAACGAGTTGCCGGCGCATGAGGCGGATACGCTCACGCATGCCCGCCAGCTCCTGATCCCACATCGCAAATAGCTCTGGAGTGTTTAAGACCGTGGATACGATTGTGCCGCCATGAGTGGGTGGATTGGAGTAGTTGGTTCGGATCACACGCTTGACTTGGCTCAGGACGCGATTGGATTCGTCTTGGCTGCCAGTGACGATCGTCAATGCGCCTACGCGCTCGCCATAAAGAGAGAACGACTTTGAAAATGACGAGCTGATGAACATAGTCATGTCCATATCAGCGAACAGACGAACGGCCGTTGCGTCTTGTTCTAAGCCATCGCCAAAACCCTGATAGGCGATATCCAGAAAAGGAATCAAACCGCTGTCTTTGATGACTTGGGCGACTTCACGCCATTGTTCGGCCGTTAAATCCACGCCCGTAGGATTATGGCAGCAAGCATGTAACACCACGACGCTCTGGGCAGGGAGCGATTTCAGTGCTTCAAGCATGCCTTTGAAATCCAGACCATGCGTTGCGGCATCGTAATAGGGGTAGTTGACAACCTCAAAGCCCGCGCGCTCAAACAGTGCGCGATGATTTTCCCAGCTTGGGTTGCTAATCGCGACTTTGGCGTTGGGAACCAGTTGTTTGATAAAGTCAGCACCGATCTTGAGGGCACCTGTACCGCCAAGTGCCTGCATTGTCAGTACGCGACCCGATGCGATCAGGGAAGAATTTTTACCAAGGACGAGCTCTTGTGCGCCTTTGTTGTACCCGGCAATACCTTCTATCGGGAGGTAGCCGCGGGCTGCCGCAGCCTCAACCCGGGTCACCTCAGCTTTGTGCACAGCAGAAAGTAGGGGAATCTTGCCGTTGTCATCGTAGTACACACCAACACCCAAGTTCACCTTGTGTGCACGTGTATCGGCGTTGAATTGTTCGTTCAGACCCAGAATGGGGTCGCGTGGGGCAAGTTCTACGGATTGAAAGAGGGTGCTCATTTGGATGATAGGTATATGATTTTAAATATCAACAAAGATTTTGGGTGGACGCTTGGGCTTACACGGAACATAATAGGAGGCTACCCTGCATCCAAGGGGTTTCCCGAATAAGTCTAGCATGACCACCAATATTCCACCCGACAAAATCAACGCTAAAGCCCCTGTAGGCACCCCACAGGAGCGATCCCCTCATGATTTGTCGGGAGATGACCACACCTCGCCTGAACAAGCAACATATGGCTCTGCATCTGTCGGGCAGCTCCCGCCTGCTATCGCGCATGAAGCCGCCAAGATTGGGCGTAAGACGCCGGCCGTACTCACCGCCTCGATTTCAACAGGCAAAGAGGAGCCGCGCTATGTTGACTATCCTGATAGCCCTTTTCATTTGTATCAGCCATATCCGCCTGGTGGTGATCAGCCCAATGCGATCAATCAGCTTGAGCAGGGCGTGCGTGATGGACTGATGTGTCAGACATTATTAGGTGTGACAGGCTCAGGTAAGACCTTCACGATGGCAAATATGATCGCCCGACTAGGTCGTCCTGCTGTTGTGTTAGCACCCAACAAGACCCTCGCCGCACAACTTTATGCGGAAATGAGGGAGTTTTTTCCCAAGAATGCAGTTGAATATTTTGTATCGTATTACGACTATTACCAGCCTGAAGCTTATGTGCCGACTCGAGATCTATTTATTGAAAAAGATTCGTCGATCAATGAGCACATCGAGCAAATGCGGCTATCTGCCACCAAAAGTCTTTTAGAGCGGCGCGACACAATCATTGTCGGAACAGTCTCCTGTATCTACGGTATCGGCAACCCCTCTGACTATCATGCGATGGTGTTGATTCTACGTGTGGGTGATCGTATTCCTCGCAGAGAGATCTTGGCGCGGCTCGTTGCGATGCAATATGAGCGCAACGATACGGAGTTTACTCGCGGAACTTTCCGTGCCCGCGGCGAAACGATTGATGTTTTTCCTGCAGAAAGTGCTGAACTCGCCGTGCGCTTGTCCTTGTTCGATGATGAGGTCGAAAGCCTGGAGTTATTTGATCCTCTCACTGGTAAAGTGCGCCAAAAAGTCCCGCGATTTACTGTTTATCCAGGTTCTCATTATGTCACGCCTCGCGATACCGTTTTGCGTGCAATCGAAACGATCAAGCAAGAGCTACGGGAGCGTGTGAAACATTTTGTAGATGGCGGTCATCTTGTTGAGGCGCAGCGAATCGAGCAGCGCACGCGGTTTGATCTTGAAATGCTCAGCGAACTTGGCTTTTGCAAAGGGATTGAAAACTACTCACGGCATCTATCAGGGGCTGCACCCGGTGAGCCACCGCCCACACTCATAGACTATTTACCAAGCGACGCATTGATGTTCATAGATGAGAGTCATGTCACGATCGGTCAGCTTGGGGGCATGTACCGTGGGGACCGTGCGCGCAAAGAAACACTTGTGAACTATGGGTTTCGTCTGCCATCTGCCATGGACAACCGACCTTTGAAAATGGAAGAGTTCGAAGCGCGCATGAGGCAGTGTATTTTTGTGTCGGCAACGCCAGGTCAGTATGAGCAAGCCCATACGGACAACGTAGTCGAGCAAGTTGTGCGGCCAACGGGTTTGGTTGATCCGATTGTAGAGGTGCGTCCTGCACGTACCCAGGTTGATGACTTGCTCGGTGAGATCAAATTGCGTGTGGCGATTGAGGAGCGCGTGCTCGTCACCACGTTGACTAAACGTATGGCAGAGGATTTAACCGATTATCTTGCCGAACATGGTGTTCGAGTTCGTTACTTACACTCAGACATCGATACTGTTGAGCGCGTCGAAATCATTCGGGATCTGCGATTAGGCAAATTTGATGTGTTAGTTGGCATTAACTTATTGCGAGAAGGCCTTGATATACCTGAGGTTTCTCTTGTTGCAATCTTGGATGCAGACAAAGAAGGTTTTCTAAGATCTGATCGGAGTCTGATACAAACCATTGGTCGTGCTGCGCGCAATCTTAATGGTCGCGCGATTCTGTATGCCGACCGAATCACGGATTCGATGAAAAGGGCAATGAGCGAAACTGAACGTCGCCGTCAAAAGCAGCTGGCATTTAATCAAGAGCATGGTATCGAGGCCCGTAGCGTCCGCAAGGCAGTACGCGAGTTGATCGACGGAATTGTGGCACCTGCCTTTAGAAATCAGGAGGAGCCAGATGTTTCCCTGGCACTTTTGACAGATGAAAAAGCCCTTGCCAGAGAATTTAAACGACTGGAGAAGCTCATGTTGGATCACGCGCGGAATCTTGAATTTGAACAGGCTGCCGCGGCACGCGATGCTCTAAAAGTTTTAAAAGATCGTGTGCTGCTGTCTGGTGCATAAAGATGCCCAACAGGCGTTGTTGCAGTGCATCTTTTTATGTTTTGTTTTTATTAACACGATCTTTTTAAAAAGATAAAGCCAAACTATTTTATTAGATAAATTTCATAACCTATTGAAATTATTGTATTTATTTATCCACCCTTGTATTTTTTGCTTCAAAATAAAGACAAAAAAATATCTGGACATGTTACGGGTTTTCCCGCACAATGTGCACCATCATGACAAAAGTTCTCTTCGTATGCATGGGCAATATTTGCCGGTCGCCCAGCGCAGAAGGCGTTTTTCGCCACCTCATCAATGACGCAGGCCTCTCTGAGGTCGTCGGGATTGATTCCGCCGGTACCCACAGCTTCCACGTTGGCGAGGCCCCCGATCCGCGTGCGATCGCTGCTGCCCGAAAACGTGGATATGAGATCACTCGAGCGGAAGCCAGGCAAGTAGAGCCTGAGGACTTCCACGAGTACGATCTTATCCTCGCCATGGATTGGGAAAATCTTTCCGCGTTGCAGCAACAGTGCCCAAAGCCTCATCAGCACAAGCTGATGTTGTTGATGCGTTTTGCGAACGAATTCGAGGAGGCGACTGTTCCTGATCCTTATTACGGCGGTCCCGAAGGATTCGGCAAGGTTCTGGATTACCTCGAAGACGCCTGTCAGGGAGTGCTCGAGCTTGTGCGTAAGCGCGCGACCCAGTATCAAGCAGCCTAAGCAACCTATGAGCAAAAAACCGCGCGATGCGCGGTTTTTTTACGACTAAAGCCCCGATACCCTCCAGGGTTTTGAGGACTTAACCTAGTAAAACACTCGGGAATTATGTATACTTGAGTTGTTTAGTCGGGTTAGTTTTCTCACACGCTAGGTTTCTTTAAAGGATTCTGTCATGAGGCTCACTACCAAAGGACGGTTTGCGGTTACTGCCATGATTGATTTGGCATTACGACAGCAGGGTGGTCCAGTTACTCTGTCCGCAATTAGTCAACGCCAAAGCATTTCCCTATCTTACCTTGAGCAATTGTTCGGTAAATTGAGACGTCACGAACTTGTTGAAAGCGTCCGGGGTCCAGGCGGGGGTTATACCTTGGCCCGCCTTGCACGCAATATCACCGTTGCCGACATCATTTTTGCCGTAGACGAGCCCATCGATGCGACGAACTGTGGAGGCAAAACGGACTGTGCGAGCGGTACAGATGGTAAGCCCGGCATCTGTATGACCCACGAGCTGTGGTCAACGCTCAATCGCAAAATGGTCGATTTCCTTGATTCTGTTTCGTTGCAGGATCTTGTTGATCAGCAACGTTTGCGCCAGATTCAAGAGGCCAGCAAAGCTTCCGGAGCCGGTGTGCGTGTCAATGTAGTGGGGACAACAAGCCCCGCAATTGGCAAAGAAGCCATCTCAATTAGTTTGTAACGGCTAGTTCTCAAAAATATTCAGGAGTTTTAGCATGTCAACCCGTCCTATCTATTTTGACTATTCGGCCACCACACCGGTTGACCCCCGCGTTGTCGAGAAAATGATCCCTTGGCTTTACGAGCATGCCGGTAATCCAGCATCCCGCAGTCATGCCTACGGATGGGAAGCCGAAGAGGCCGTCGAGCGTGCCCGCGATCAGGTTGCTGCGCTTGTCAATGCCGACCCTCGCGAGATTGTTTGGACATCTGGTGCGACTGAGTCTAATAACTTGGCCATCAAGGGAGCAGCGACGTTCTACGCTGAGCGTGGCAAGCACATCATCACCATCAAGACTGAACACAAGGCGGTGTTGGATCCCTGTCGGGAGCTTGAGCGTCAAGGTTTCGAGGTCACTTACCTCGATGTGCAAGAGAACGGTCTGATTAGTATGGATGCGCTCAAAGCGGCCATTCGTCCTGACACTGTCTTGATCTCGGTTATGTTCGTGAACAATGAAATTGGCGTGATTCAAGATGTCGCGGCAATCGGTGAATTATGCCGATCCAAGAACATTATTTTTCACGTCGATGCAGCTCAAGCTACAGGCAAGGTCGCGATTGATCTTCAGACCTTAAAAGTCGATTTGATGTCTTTTTGTGCCCACAAAACATATGGTCCTAAGGGGATTGGCGCGTTGTATGTACGACGCAAACCCCGTATCCGTATAGAGGCACAAATGCATGGTGGTGGTCACGAACGTGGTTTTCGTTCGGGTACGCTTGCCACACACCAAATCGTTGGGATGGGCGAAGCCTTTGCGTTGGCGCAACAGGAGATGGGGACCGAAAACGAGCGTATCCGCATGTTGCGCGATCGTTTGTGGGCGGGCCTGTCGCAAATCGAGGAGGTTTACCTCAATGGCGACCTCGAACATCGCGTACCGCACAACCTGAACGTGAGCTTTAACTACGTGGAGGGCGAGTCCCTGATCATGGCGATTAAAGAGCTTGCGGTCTCCAGCGGCTCTGCTTGCACATCGGCCAGCCTTGAGCCCTCATATGTGTTGCGCGCACTGGGTCGCAATGACGAATTGGCACACAGCTCTATTCGTTTCACGATTGGGCGTTTCACAACGGAGCAGCACATTGACTTTGCGGTTGAGTTGCTAAAAGCCCGTGTAGGTAAGCTGCGCGATATGTCACCTCTTTGGGAAATGGCCAAGGAAGGTATTGATTTAAATTCGGTTCAGTGGGCTGCCCACTAAACGCTTTGGTTGGAGAATTAAAATGGCATACAGCGATAAAGTCCTTGATCACTACGAAAATCCACGTAATGTTGGCACGTTCGACAAGAGCGATGATCAGGTTGGAACGGGTATGGTCGGTGCTCCGGCCTGTGGCGACGTGATGAAGCTGCAAATCCGCGTCAACGCGTCGGGTATCATCGAGGACGCAAAATTTAAGACATATGGTTGTGGTTCGGCGATCGCCTCGAGCTCACTCGTGACCGAGTGGGTCAAGGGTAAGACTTTGGATGAAGCATTGACGATTCGTAACACGCAAATTGCTGAAGAGTTGGCTTTGCCCCCTGTCAAGATTCATTGTTCAATCCTTGCTGAGGATGCAATCAAAGCCGCCGTCGAGGACTATAAAAATAAGCATACAGGATGATCATGAGCGTCACACTTACTTCTCAGGCCGCCGACCACATCGGCAAATACCTCCAGAAGCGCGGTAGCGGAATTGGTTTGCGCTTAGGGGTGAGAACGACAGGTTGTTCAGGTATGGCATACAAGCTTGAGTATGTCGACGAAGCCGCCGCCGAAGACCAGGTGTTTGAGAGCTTTGGCGTAAAGGTCTTTGTTGATCCAAAGAGCTTGTCCTATCTTGAAGGTACCGAGCTTGACTACGCACGTGAGGGCTTGAACGAGGGGTTTAAATTCCGTAATCCTAATGAGAAAGCAACTTGCGGTTGTGGTGAGTCCTTCACGGTATAGTCGTTTTGAATGAAGCATCGGATAACGTTGGCAGCTTGGATACGTTGAATAGCCCGACTCAGGCGAGCAGTCCCATGAGTGCGCAAGATCATTTCGCGCTGCTTGGTCTTGATCGCCGGTTCGACATCGATGCGGCTGCACTCGATTCAGCTTGGAAGAGAGTTGCATCCGCGGTGCATCCAGATCGTTTTGCGACGCGCTCTGCTGCAGAAAAGCGCGTCGCGATGCAGTGGAGTTCACAAGCTAACGAGGCTTATCGTATTCTCAAGGATCCCTTGACCAGAGCGCGTTATCTGTGTGAGCTTGCAGGCGTCGATCTTCAAACCGAGACCAATACGGCCATGGAACCCGATTTTTTATTTCGGCAAATGGCTTGGCATGAGCAACTTGATGATTTACTCGAAAATCCTTCTGATTTAGCTGCCAAAAAGCAGTTTTCCGATGAGCTTGCCACCGCTGAGCTGGAGGTAGTGGCTGCTGTGTCTGGTCACTTCGATCTTGGGCGTTATGATTTGGCCGCTGCGCGAGTGCGCGAGTGGATGTTTTTAAACAAGCTGATTGCGCAATGTCGTGCAATTAATTAGGCCTTGCGGTCTCTACGCTGCACAGAGTGCGCAACTGAATCAAATATATGGCGTTATTGCAGATTTCTGAGCCTGGTGAATCGCCAGCCCCACACCAGCGTCGTCTTGCTGTTGGGATTGATTTGGGGACCACGCACTCTCTGGTCGCTGCGGTGCGCAGCAGTGTTCCTGAGGTTTTGCCTGACGAGACAGGGCTGCATTTGGTGCCTTCGGCAGTCTACATTCCAGCAGATGGTCGCGCGCGCGTGGGTACAGAAGCGCTCGCCATGCAATCCGAGTATCCACTGGATACGCTGGTCTCGATTAAGCGACTCATGGGTCGATCTTATCAAGAGGCCCTGACTTCTGGGATGCCTTACGAATATGTTGAAGACGGGCAAAGTGTCAAGGTTCATACTAAGCATGCGACTTTGTCTCCCGTTGAAGTCGCCTCCAAAATACTTGAACGATTAAGGTATCTCGCCGAGGGTACGCTCGGCGATGAGCTTGTTGGCGCTGTTATTACAGTTCCCGCCTACTTTGACGATGCGCAACGCCAAGCGACGCGGGACGCAGCGCGTCTCGCGGGTTTGAACGTTTTACGTTTGCTCAACGAACCGACTGCAGCAGCCATTGCTTACGGTCTTGATCATAGCTCCGAGGGTGTATACGCTGTATTCGATCTGGGTGGCGGCACTTTTGATGTGTCCTTGTTGAGACTGACGCGTGGTGTATTTGAGGTGATTGCGACCGGTGGGGATACCCGCTTGGGCGGCGATGATTTCGACGCACTGATCGTGGATGATTTCGCAAAAACCAAGGGTCTCAGCGCGCTGAGTCATCAATCGCGTCGGGCGCTGTTAAGCGTCGCGCGCCGAGTACGTGAGGCATTGACTGATCATGCTGAGCATACAGAGCCAGTAACGATCGATGGCACAACACATTTGCTCACCTTGACGCGTGTGGCTTTTGAGCAACTCGCAAATCCTTTGGTCGAGCGTGCACTCGCCTGTGTGAGCCAAGCACTCAAAGATGCTGCATTAAATACGAAAGATATCAAGGGCGTTGTGATGGTGGGCGGCGCGACGCGTATGCCGATTGTTCGCAAACGCGTCGGAGAAGCATTTGGTACTGCGCCCCTGACTGACCTGGATCCTGATCAGGTCGTAGCACTCGGTGCGGCTCTACAGGCGAATTTGCTCGCGGGTAACCGTCATCCTGGCGAGGATTGGTTGTTGCTTGATGTCACGCCGCTGACCCTTGGGCTTGAGACCATGGGTGGTTTGGTCGAGCACATCATTCCACGCAACAGCACCATACCTGTGGCGCGAGCCCAAGAGTTCACGACTTTCAAAGACGGACAGACGGCTTTGGCAGTGCACGTGGTGCAAGGTGAACGAGATTTAGTGAGCGACTGTCGCTCGTTAGCGCGTTTTGAGCTTAAGGGTATTCCTGCGATGGTGGCGGGGGCTGCGCGTATACGCGTGACATTTCAAGTGGATGCGGACGGCCTGTTGAGCGTGACTGCGCGGGAGCTCGGCTCAGGCGTAGAAGCTTCTGTGACAGTGAAGCCTTCTTTTGGTCTGAATGATGAAGATGTGGCCCGTATGTTGTCTGAAGGGATGTCGCAGGCTGGACACGATGCACAGATGCGTATGCTGCGCGAGCAACAGGTGGACGCTCAGCAATTGATTGAATCTGTGACCGCCGCTCTGGCCGCTGATGCAGATCTGCTAAGTGCCGCAGAACAAACACGTATTTCACAGCAACTACAGATGACCTCCGATGTGGCCAAGGGCGATGATGTCGAGGCGATCAGAGCCTCGATCAAAGCGCTCTCAGCCGTGACCGATGATTTTGCCGCTCTTCGGATGGATCGAAGTATTCGCGCTGCCCTGACTGGGCGCTCGCTAGAGGATTTATAGGAAACATCATGCCCAAGATCACCGTTTTGCCTCATCCTGAGGTTTGCCCGTCAGGAAAAGTGATTGAAAATGCGCCCGTGGGTGAGTCTATTTGTCGTGTCTTGCTCGACAATCACGTAGAACTTGAACATGCCTGCGAATTGTCCTGTGCGTGTACAACATGTCACGTCGTGGTCAAGCAAGGTTTCCAATCATTGGCTGAGGCATCTGACTCGGAGGAGGATTTACTTGATCGCGCCTGGGGACTTTCCACGACCTCAAGATTAGCGTGTCAGGCCAGAGTGGCCAACGCTGATTTGACGATCGAGATCCCTCGCTACACCATCAATCATGCAAAAGAGAATCACTGAGCGCAAACCCTGACTCTAATCGTGTAAAGTAACGCGGACATCAAAACAAGCGGAGTTCGCATGAGACAAAATACAATACGTCAGAAAATCGCAGCTGGACAGCCAGTGATTAATGGGTGGCTGGCCATTCCGTCTTCCTATTCGGCCGAGGTCATCGGCCACCAGGGATTTGACTCAGTGACGGTTGATTTGCAGCACGGCATGATTGGCATGGATGCCGCATTGCCGATGTTTCAGGCTCTGTCAGCGACGCCCGCGATTCCACTTGCCCGAGTGCCTTGGAACGATCCTGCACAGATCATGCGCCTTCTTGATAGTGGCGCCTTCGGCATTATCTGTCCGATGATTTCCACTGTGGATGACGCAGCGAGTTTTGTATCTTCTTGTCGTTACCCGCCTCATGGTCAACGTTCATTCGGACCTGCGCGCGCCATGCTGTATGGTGGTGCTGATTATTATCCGCATGCCGATCAAGAAATTCTGGCGCTCGGCATGATTGAGACGCAAGCAGGATTAGATAATCTTGATCAAATTTTGGCGATTGAAGGCCTAGACGGCATCTACATTGGTCCAAATGATTTGGCGTTGGCATTAGGTTCTACGCCAAAATCCGAGTCTGATGATCCTGTCGTGATCAAGGCAGTCGAGCATATCCGTACACGTGCGCTAGCCCATGGAAAAATTGCCGGTATTTTTTGCTCATCGGGTGAAGCCGCTGCAATGCGCATCAAACAAGGCTTTCAGATGGTGACCCCTGGTAATGAGGCCGCGTTAATGGCGACTGCCGCGAAAGCTGCTGTTGCAATTGCTCGCGGCGCCCATGCGGATGGCGCATCGAAGACTGGTTACTAATACGACTTTTGCACATCACTTTCCCCTGCACAAAAAGACCCATCAATCATGTTGCGATTTTCAGCTAACTTAGGCTTTCTGTGGGCGCAGCTGCCTTTGCTCGAACGTATCGAGCGAGCGGCTGCTAGTCAGTTTCGCGCGATTGAGCTGCATTGGCCTTATGAGACACCCGCGTCGGAAGTGAAGGCTGCGTGTGCACGATTGGGAGTGACATTACTGGCGGCTAATGCGCCGATCGGTGATGCCAGTCTGGGAGAGTCTGGTTTGGCTGCTCTACCGGGGCGCGAAACTGATTTTAAAAAATCTTTTGAGCAGTCTCTTGCCTGGTGTGTGGCTGCGGGTGCCTCGGCCATTCATGTGCTGCCCGGGATCGTGACGAACGCAGACCATGAGTTTGCACGCAACACTCTGATTCGAAATCTGCAGTGGGCGGCTGATTTAGCCGAGCAAGAGGGTGTGACGATTTTGCTTGAGGCGATTAATCAGCGTGATAAGCCTGGTTATTTTTATTCAACCCAGGCTGCTTCAAATGCAATTCGCGAACAGTCCGGTCGTGACAACATCAAGCTGATGTTTGATGTCTATCACGTTGGTGTTGCCGAGGGGGATATCCTCACCAAGCTCGCACAATATATGCCGCATATCGGTCATATTCAGATTGCCGCTGTGCCGAGCAGGGCTGAGCCTGATGAGGGTGAGGTCGCCTATTCAGCAGTATTTCAACGCATTGAGGCGCTTGGTTACAAAGGTTGGATAGGCTGCGAATACAAGCCTCGATCCTCTGTTGAGGCGGGCTTGTCTTGGCGCGATGCCTATCAGGCCTAGTGTTGATATGGCTTCATGCTTGTCGCCAAACCTTGTGAATAGCACCTAGTCTTCTTTTCTCAGATGAGGAAAGAGGATGACGTCACGAATACTTGGACTGTCGGTGAGCAACATCACCAGACGATCAATTCCGATACCGCACCCACCGGTTGGAGGCATTCCGTATTCTAGGGCCCGGATGTAATCCGCATCGTAAAACATCGCCTCCTCATCTCCAGCATCTTTCGCTTTGACCTGTGCGTGAAAGCGTGCAGCTTGGTCTTCTGGATCATTTAACTCTGAGAAGCCATTCGCTATTTCCCGGCCTGTAATGAATAGTTCATAACGTTCGGTAATGCCGGGGCGTGTGTCTGACTCCCTTGCCAATGGTGAGACCTCAATCGGATAATCGATGATGTAGGTGGGATGCCAAAGCTGGGATTCTGCAGTTTCTTCGAAGAGGGCCAACTGCAGGGCCCCAAGCCCAACATGTGCAAGGTTTGGCGCATTGACGTCAACACCGCGCTTTTTAAGTTGATTTTTAACGAAGTCTATATCGGCGAGTTGGGCTGCTGAAAATTCCGGGACATGTTGAAGAATCGCTTCAACAATGGTCAGTCGATGAAAGGGTTTAGAAAGATCGAGCTCGCGACCTTGGTAGGTGAGGGTAGCAGTGCCGCACGCATGGATGGCGGCATCGCGGATAATTTGTTCGGTGAAGTCCATCAGCCATTGGTAGTCTGTGTAGGCTGCGTAAAACTCCATCATGGTGAATTCAGGATTGTGGCGCGGACTGACACCTTCGTTACGGAAGTTTCGATTGATTTCGAACACACGCTCGAAGCCACCAACAATCAGTCTCTTTAAATAGAGCTCTGGCGCGATGCGGAGAAACATCTCCATGTCCAGGGCATTGTGATGGGTGACAAATGGTTTTGCGGCCGCCCCTCCAGGGATGCCATGCAGCATAGGCGTTTCAACTTCTAGAAAACCCGCTTCCACCATGGTCTGACGGATCGCGCTAATGGCCTTGCTTCGTGCGACAAACGTGTCACGCGTCTGCTCAGTCATGATGAGATCGACGTAACGCTGACGATAACGCAACTCTTGGTCAGAGACACCGTGGAACTTGTCTGGCAGAGGACGCAGAGATTTGGCGAGTACGCGTGCTTGAGTTGCGTGGATGGAGAGTTCACCCTTATTTGTTTTGAAAACATGACCCGTGATGGCGATGATGTCACCGATGTCCCACTGTTTAAAGGCATCGTAAATATCCTCACCCAAACTGCCTCGTTCCAGATAAATCTGGATACGACCGGTGCTGTCTTGCAGTGTTGCAAAACTTGCCTTGCCCATCACGCGTTTGAGCATCATGCGTCCCGCAACGGAGGCAGGGTGAGCAGCAGCGGCGAGCGTAGCCTGATCATGCTCGCCATAGTGCGCGTGTAGTGCTTGAGCACGGTGGGTCGGCGTAAAGTCATTGGGAAAAGCGACTCCCTGGGCGCGCAATCCTGCCAGCTTGGTCCGGCGTTCCGTGATGAGGTGATTTTCGTCGTG
>JAURZO010000033.1 GCA_030653405.1 Zwartia sp.
GACCTTTTCCTCTGAGAGCCGAGCGTGAAGATCCCAGGGTGCGCATTGAGCAAGCTGATTTTCGACAACCTGAGTGCCATCATCGCCAAACAGTGAAACCTGGTTGGCACTGCGGGCAACCTGCTCGGCGGCTTCGAGCGCAGTCGGCAACGAAGCCAATAAAGCTGCACGATTGACCTCGATCTGATCAAAGGCGCCCGCACGAATCAGTGCTTCAATGCTGCGACGATTGACGGTGTGACGGTCGATGCGACGACAAAAGTCGAACAAAGAGGTAAAGGGTCCTGAAGCGCGTGCGCGAAGTATTTCCTCAACAGCGGCTTGACCCGTCCCTTTGACTGCACCCATCCCATAGCGAATCGTGCGCGGGGGCTGCCCTTTCAAGGAATGCTCATCTGCGACCGGCTCAAAACGATAGCCTGACGCGTTGACATCTGGTGGCAAAACTTTGATGCCATTGGCCAGACAATCGCGCCAAAAAATCTGAACCTTGCCCGTATCGTCCATATCCGACGAGAGCGTCGCCGCCATGAACTCTGCCGGGTGATGCGCTTTGAGCCATGCGGTTTGATAAGCAATCAACGCATAAGCCGCTGAATGCGACTTGTTAAAGCCATATCCGGCAAACAGCTCCATCAAATCAAAGAGCTTGACCGCAACTTTGGCGTCGTACCCCTTTTTAGTGGCTCCCTGCTCGAATAACTCCCGGTGCGCGGCCATTTCTTCGGGCTTTTTCTTGCCCATGGCGCGACGCAACAAATCAGCACCGCCCAAGGAATAGCCGCCGATGATCTGTGAAATCAACATCACCTGTTCCTGGTACACAATCACCCCATAGGTGCTCTTTAGTGTATTTTCCAGATCCGGATGGAAATAATCGACGGAGGCGCGGCCATGCTTACGATTCACGAAGTCATCGACCATCCCCGACTCGAGTGGGCCAGGTCGAAACAACGCTAAAACAGCCACGATGTCTTCGAACGTATTGGGGCGCAATTTCTTAAGCAACTCTTTCATTCCGCGCGATTCGAGCTGAAACACGGCTGTCGTGTTGGCCTCACACAGAATCTGATAGGTTGCTGGATCATCCAGCGACAGTGACATGATGTCAAAATCGCGCATATTCGGATTAAAGGCTCGCACAAAGCGAACAGCCCAGTCCAGAATCGTGAGGTTTCGCAATCCCAAAAAGTCGAATTTCACGAGGCCAGCTGCCTCGACATCATCCTTGTCAAACTGAGAAACTGCACTGCCTTCTTGGCCCGGTTGACAATAAAGCGGGCAGAAATCGGTGAGCTTGCCGGGAGCGATTAAGACGCCACCAGCGTGCATGCCGACGTTGCGCGTCAAGCCCTCGAGGGGCCGCGCCAAATCAACCAGCGCGCGAACCTCCTCTTCATTTTCATAACGGCTTTTGAAGGACGGCTCGTCTTTGAGCGCTCGATCTAGCGTCCATGGATCCGCCGGATTATGAGGAATTAATTTGGAGAGGCCATCACACAACATGTAAGGCATATCCAGGACGCGTCCTGCGTCACGCACGACCGCCTTGGCACCCAGCGTACCGAATGTCGCAATCTGACTGACGGCCTCACGGCCGTATTTTTGTTTGACGTACTCGATCACGCGTTCACGGTTATCCTGGCAGAAATCGATATCGAAGTCAGGCATTGACACGCGTTCGGGGTTCAGAAAGCGCTCGAACAACAAGTCGTAGCGGATGGGATCGAGGTCGGTAATCCCCAACGAATACGCCACCAGCGAGCCCGCCCCCGAACCTCGGCCGGGACCGACCGGCACTCCGTTGTTTTTGCCCCAATTAATAAAGTCCTGAACAATCAGAAAATATCCTGGAAAGCCCATATTGATGATGGTCTGGCATTCCAGCGCGAGACGCGCCGAGTACTGCGGCATCGCGGTTGCACGCGCTTGGGGGTCCGGAAACAACTGCTCCATGCGCTTGGCCAAGCCGATTTCGGACAACTGGATCAGATAATCATCGAGCGTGACACCCTCTGGCGTTGGAAAATCAGGTAACTGCGGCTGGCCAAGCACGAGCGTCAGATTGCATCGCTGGGCGATGGCGACTGCATTGGTGAGTGCCGAAGGCACATCGCTGAAGCGCTCGATCATTGCTTCGGTCGATTGCAGATACTGATCCGGCGTAAACCAACGCGGACGTCGGGGATTGGTGAGGATTTCGCCTTCGGAAATACAAACGCGCGCTTCGTGAGATTGAAAATCTTCGGGCTGCAAAAACTGCACCGGATGCGTGGCGACGACGGGTAGTGCACAATCGGAAGCCAAGGCTAACGCCGCCCGCACGTAGGCTTGATCGGCCTCTGCCTCTGTACGTTGTAACTCAATATAGTAGGAGTCGGGAAATACGCTTTTCCATTTTTTTGCAAAAGAGCGCGCTAAATCGACATTACCAGCCATCAGGGCTTGGCCCACATCGCCTGCGCGCGCACCTGAAAGCGCAATCAGCCCCTGTACGCCCTCAAACCATTCGCGCCGCATCTCTGCACGCCCACGATGGGCGTTGGTCAGCCAGGCACGAGTGAGAAGCTCGCAAAGTGCCAAATATCCCGCACGGTTCGCGACGAGAAGTAAAATACGGTATGGTTTGTCACGGTCTTCGTCGTTGGTCAGCCAAACATCGCAGCCGGCGATCGGCTTGATGCCTGCCGAACGCGCCTGTTTGTAGAACTTGATCAGACCAAATACATTAGATAGGTCTGTCAAGGCAACGGCAGGTTGGCCGAGCTGGGAGACACGGTTGATGAGCTCAGGAATACGGACGGTGCCGTCCACGACCGAGTATTCGGAGTGGAGGCGCAGGTGGACAAAGGGTTCGATTTGATCAGCTTTTAACATAGTTGAATTGTACCAATTGTTGCTCTGTACATAGTTTTATTTAGTAACCGCGCCGTATCATTGCGGCACAACAGTTTCACATAGGAAAACAGCATGAAATGGATTGTCCTCGGAACTTGGATTAGCGCCATTCTTTTTGCTCATTTTCGTGGCCGCGTCAGACTTCCTCTCGGACGTCAGTTATTAGATCACTCTATCATCCTGGCGCCAATTAATGCGTTTATGGTATTGACTTCGCGTGTGCCCACGACCCCTTATATTCCGAACGCTGAAATGCCCGAACTCAAATTGCTTGAGGACAATTGGGAAACCATTCGGGATGAGGCGCTTCATTTGGCCACATTACGTGAAATCAAAGCACCCGAGTTACATAATGACATCGGTTTCAATTCCTTTTTCAAGTATGGCTGGAAGCGTTTTTACTTGAAGTGGTATGACGCCAAACACCCGTCCGCGAGCGCACTCTGCCCGAAAACAGTGGCCCTGCTAAACCAGATCCCCTCGGTCAAAGCGGCGATGTTTGCCGAGCTCCCGTCAGGTGGACAACTCAATCCGCATCGTGACCCCTTTGCGGGCTCACTGCGCTATCACCTCGGGCTCGCCACACCCAACGATGATCTCTGCTATATAGACGTCGATGGCATTCGCCACAGCTGGCGCGATGGTCAAGGGGTGATTTTTGATGAAACCTATGTGCACGATGCCTACAACAAATCGCAACAAAACCGCATCATTCTTTTTTGTGATGTCGAGCGTCCGCTTAAGTGGCGTTGGGCTTCAGCCTTTAACCACTGGTTTGGCAAATACGCGATGTCGGCGGCGAGCTCGCCGAATGCCCAGACTGATGAGACCGGTTTTGTCAATAAATTGACGCATTACCATTGGGTGGTGGATCAAAAGCGTCGGGCCTTTAAAAAGGCCAACCGCACTGCTTACAAAGCCACAAAATTTGGCCTGATCGCCTTGGCGATCGTCTTGTTTATCGTCTTATAACGATGAGACACTAACGCTGCATCGCCTCCCAAGTCTTTTGTAAACGTTTAACCGATACAGGCATTGGGGTGCGCAGCTCTTGGGCGAAGAGCGCCACCCGCAACTCCTCCAACATCCAGCGAAACTCATCCAGACCCGCGTCTGCGGCGCCCTTAAGTGCACTGCGTGCGCGGCTGTACTGAGTCAACACCGGCCCCAGCTCGTTCATGAGTCGCACATCTCGCGCGGGATCAGCTTTTAACTTGTCAATCCTGGCAATAACGGCCTTCAGGTAGCGCGGAAAATGTGCCAGTTGCTCATAAGGTGTATTAACCACAAAGTTGGCAGTTACCAATTGATGCAACTGTTGTTGAATATCCGCATAAGTTGACGCGTATATTTTGGCTTGAGGCAGTTTGCGCTGAGCCGCAGCCCAAGCCTCCAGTACGCCACCGGCCAGACGCGCCACCTCTTGCGCAAGTAAGCCCAGCTTGGTCTTAGCCTCTTGTCTGCGCGCCTCAAAGCTCTGAGCGTCATCGGGCCAAGGCTCAACCAAACATGCCCTGATCAGGGCACAGTCGATAATCTGATCGCGTAGTTTTTCTTGTGTGCCCAGTGGCAGATAAAGCATGCCCATTTTTGTGAGCTCATGCAGATTTTTTTCAAGAAACTTAACCTGCTCGCGCAACGCGATTCTAAATAACCTCACCAGACCTTTTTTATGGGCGTGCAGCGCGACGTGCGGGTCGTCAAAGACATCGAGTGCGCACTGGACGCCCCGCTCCACCAGAGCTGGATAGCCGACGACGACTTGATCTTTGCGACGAATCTCCATCAGCTCTGGCAGCTTGCCAAAGCTCCAGTCCGTAATCTCGTCCTGCGAGAGAACGGTGGCGACCTCATGATCCCGAGTGGCCAGTTTTTGAAACGTCGCTTGCGCCTGCTTACCGAGCTCGGCCTTGATCTGAGCCAGATTACGACCGGCGGCCAACATGCGGCCATGCTCGTCGATGACTTTAAAGGACATGAATAAGTGAGCGGGCAAGGTTTCTGGCTTGAAGTCCGACAGCAAAGGGCGGATCTTGAGCTCAGTCCAAATATCCTGAATCAATGCCTCAAGCAAACCGCATGGCGGATGATCCAATCGATCAAACCACCTCTCGTAAAAACCAGAGGCATAATCCGGCAGCGGCACGCAATGACGGCGAATTTTCTGGGGTAGAGATTTCAGCAGCAGTTGTGCTTTTTCCTTGAGCATGCCAGGCACTAACCACTCACAACGGGCTCCGTCGATCTGGTTCAGAAAATAAAGCGGCACGGTGACTGTTAAGCCGTCTTTCGGAGAGCCTGGTTCAAAATGGTAATCAATGGCGAGCCTGACGCCCTGCCAATCAAAAAACTTTGGGAAAACATCCGTCGTGACACCCGCGGCTTCGTGACGCATCAAGGCATCGCGGGTCAGCATTAATTGTTGCGCTTGCTCTTTAGGCAGACCTTTAACCCAGTGCTCAAGTGTCGCCGTCTGATAAATCTCTGCAGGCAATAACTTTTCGTAAAAAGCTTGTATTAGCGCGTCATCCACCAAGATATCAGGGCGACGTGTTTGATGCTCAAGCTTTTCAATTTGAGTGATGAGTTTTCGATTGTGCGCAAGAAACGGCAAGGGGCTGTCGATGTCCCCTGGAATCAGGGCTTGCAGAATGAAAATCTCGCGCGCTTGCTCTGGGGCAATCGGCCCATAATGCACGCGACGTCCAGAGTAAACCGTCAATCCGTAGAGCGTGGCTTTTTCATTTGCGACAACCTGACCGAGCTTGCGCTCCCAACGTGGATCGCTCCAAGACCGTTTGAGCAAATGACCCGCCACACGCTCAACCCAGGCAGGATCAATTTTGGCGATACATCGGGCGTACAACTTGCTGGTGTCTACCAACTCGGCTGCCATGATCCATTTGCCCGCTTTTTTGAGCAAACGCGAACCAGGATGAATCCAGAATCGAATATCTCGGGCCCCCAGGTAGTGTCCCGACTCTTCTGACTTAAAACCCAAATTGCCTAAGAGACCCGAGAGCAGTGCAAGGTGGATTTGATCATGGGTTGCCTCGGTTTTATTCAGACGCCATCCCTGCTCTCCGACCAACGCCATGAGCTGGCTATGGATATCATGCCACTCCCTGAGCCGCAAAGGGGAAAGGTAATCCGCACGAAGCTTGGCGACGAGCTTGCGCTGCGACTCCTTGTGTTTCACTTGTTCGTGATACCAGTTCCACATTTTGACGTAAGTGACAAATTCGGACTTATCGTCCGCGAACTTGGCATGTGCCTGCTCCGAGGCCTCACGCGCATGCATCGGTCGATCTCTGGGGTCCTGAACCGAGAGCGCAGAAGCGATGATCAGCATTTCGGTCAGACAATGTTGATCGCGCGCTGCGAGAATCATCCGACCCAGACGTGGATCGACGGGGAGCCTGGCTAACGCCCGTCCGGTTTCGGTCAGTGCGCCGGGCCGCTCAGAGTCAGGATCGATGGCGCCAAGTTCCTGCAGCAAGTGGTAGCCGTCCGCGATTGCCCGACCGCTTGGCGGATCAACAAAAGGGAACGCTTCAATTTCGTTGAGGCGCAGTGCCTTCATTCGCAAAATCACACCTGCCAGCGAAGAGCGCAGGATCTCCGGGTCCGTGAACGGCGCCCTTGCCTTGAAATCTTGTTCGTCATAGAGGCGGATACAGACGCCTGGACCTAAGCGACCACAACGCCCAGCCCGCTGATTGGCTGAAGCTTGACTAATGGGTTCGATGCGCAGCTGTTCGACTTTGTTGCGCCATGAGTAGCGCTTGACCCGAGCCAAACCACTATCAATCACATAGCGAATGCCAGGGACGGTCAGAGAAGTTTCGGCCACGTTAGTCGCCAGCACAATGCGCCTGGCACTGGTACGAGGACGAAATATTTCCTCTTGTTCCTCTTGTGACAACCGCGCAAAAAGCGCCAAGACCTGAGTCCCGGGGGGATGATGCTTGCGAAGCGCTTCGGCAGACTCGCGAATTTCACGTTCGCCGGGCATAAAAACCAGAATATCGCCTGGTCCCACGCGGGCGCACTCATCCACCGCGTCAACTAAAGCATTGATCAGGTCACGCTCCTCATCGCGGGCCAGACTGCGATCGGATAGATTTGAAGATGGAGTGTTTTGAGTCTGTCCGCCCGCCACCCCGTCTTCAAGGACGGGATTGAGAATCGGGCGATAACGGACCTCAACGGGGTACAGCCGGCCAGATACCTCAATCACTGGCGCGGGGATGCCGCGAGCACTTGCAAAGTGCCTGGCAAAGCGTCCGGCGTCGATGGTTGCAGAGGTAATGATGACTTTAAGGTCAGGACGGCGCGGCAACAGTTGCCGTAAGTAACCCAACAGGAAATCGATATTCAGGCTGCGCTCATGCGCCTCATCGATAATGATCGTGTCATAGCGCTTAAGCAAGGGGTCGCGTTGCGACTCCGCAAGCAAAATGCCATCGGTCATGAGCTTGATGGCTGTCTGCGCACTACTGCGATCCTGAAACCGAACTTGATAGCCCACCCAATCACCAAGTGGAGTCTGTAGCTCCTCGGCGATGCGCCGTGCCACAGAGCTAGCCGCCAGCCGTCTGGGTTGCGTGTGCCCAATCATTTTTTTCAGCCCACGACCGAGCTCAAGGCAAATTTTAGGTAGCTGGGTGGTTTTACCGGATCCCGTCTCACCACTCACAATCACAACCTGATGGCTTTTGATCGCGCGCGCGATTTCCTCCCGACGGGCACTAACCGGCAAATCCTCTGGATAGACGATCTTGGGGGGGTTACGTGGGGAAATGACAACGCTTTCCGGCGTTATGTCGGCCGAGCGCACTGATTCGGGCATATTTTCTGATCCGATGAACAGCTCATTATAAAATTTATCTATCAAACTCACAGCACTCACGAGGTTTACAACACAAACTGCCATGCCCGACACACAAGAACCAGAGATCACATCCCTACAAGAGTCTTCCAATATCAGCCCAGACGGCACTGTATCGGCCCAAGAAGCCCCTGAATTTGCAGCAGCCCAGTTTGTTCGCTGGTTTCGAGAGGTAGCACCCTATGTGCATGCTTTTAGAGGAAAAACCTTCGTCGTGGCGTTCGGTGGGGAGCTCGTTCATGCCAATGCACTTAACACGCTCGTTCAAGACTTATCCTTGTTGTCGGCGCTTGGCATCAAGCTGGTGTTGGTCCATGGCTCCAGGCCTCAAGTCAACGAGCAGCTCAGGCTCAAAGGGTTTAGTCAGCAATTTGACCGGGGGCGTTCACCGATGGATGCCGATGCGCTTGAGTGCGCGAAAGAGGCTGCGGGTGAAATCAGGCTTGATATCGAGGCCGCTTTTAGTCAGGGTCTGCCTAACACCCCGATGTCTCATGCGAAGATCCGAGTCATCTCGGGCAATTTCGTGACAGCGCGTCCGACCGGGATTATTGACGGGATCGACTACAAGCATACGGGTCAAGTCCGCAAGATCGATGTTGATGCGCTGCGCTCAAGCATCGATCGCGGTTCGATTGTATTGCTATCGCCTTTGGGGTTTTCGCCCACGGGTGAGGCCTTCAACCTCTCAATGGAAGAGCTCGCCACCAGCGTAGCCACCGCCTTACGGGCCGAAAAACTCATCTTTTTGACCGAGACACCCGGTGTGCTTTCGCCCGACGGTTCGATCGACACCGAGTTGGCACGACTTGATGCAGACGCCATGCTCGCCTCAGGTGAGCTTGATGAAAATACTGCTTTTTATCTTCAATATGCCTCGCGCGCCGTCAAACGTGGCGTGACACGAGCACACCTGATTCCGTTCTCGATGGACGGGGTCGTGCTGCTCGAAATTTTCACGCATGACGGTGTCGGCACCATGGTGGTCGAAGACACACTTGATGACTTGCGTCCCGCCACGATTGATGATGTTGGCGCTATTCTTCAACTGATCGAGCCTCTTGAGCAAGACGGCACGTTGGTGCCAAGAGGGCGTGCGGTCATTGAACGCGAAGTCGAAAACTTCACGGTGCTTGAGCACGATGGTGTGATTTACGGTTGCGCCACTCTCAATGATTTTCCAAAAGACCAAATGGCCGAAATGGCCTGCCTGATCGTGCATCCCGAATGGCAAGGCACGGGAGAAGGCGAAATTCTTTTACGTCATATGGAGTCGCGTGCGAGGGCGCATGGGGCAAAACGGCTGTTTGTGTTGACGACGCGCACGTCACATTGGTTCATCAAACGTGGCTTTGTCCAAGGTGGTGTGGCGGATCTCCCAAAAGATAAGCAAGCCCACTACAACCGCTCCCGCAACAGCCTGATTTTCATCAAACGCTTGTGAGGTTTAGGGCTTTGCTCCTTGACGCGCAACCAAACACCCTACAATACGCAGATAATAGTTTTGATTGGATAAGAAGATGAGTCGATCAGTACAGTGCTTAAAGCTTAAGAAAGAAGCCGAGGGCCTTGAGTACCCCCCCTATCCTGGCGAAATGGGTACCAGAATCTGGCAAAGTATTTCCAAAGAAGCCTGGCAGGACTGGCTGGGGGTGCAGACGCGTCTGGTCAATGAGAACAGACTCAATCTGGCAGATGCGCGTGCCCGAAAGTACTTGAAAGAACAGATGGAAAAGTACCTGTTCGAAGACATCGACGTTGAAGCCCAAGGCTTCGTGCCTCCTCCGGCCTAAAACGACCGATTGAGGCATCTACCCTAGCCGACGAATCCCTTGCTGGGTTGCCAGTAAGGCGATGTTGGCAGGCTGCAAGGCAAACAGGCCATTTGTGACGATACCTGGCACGCTATTTAGCTGTTGCTCCAGTGAGACTGCGTCGCGAATGCTCAGTCCGTGCACATCCAGAATCTGATTACCATTATCCGTAATGAACCCTTGGCGAAGCACTGGCGTGCCGCCTAGACTGGTTGCGAATCGTGCAACAGCTTCGCGCGCAATCGGCAAGACTTCAATCGGCAAAGGAAAGCGGCCGAGCTGTTCAACCAGTTTGCTTTCATCTGCGATACAAACAAACTGTTGCGCGACTGAGGCGACGATTTTTTCACGCGTCAAGGCTCCGCCCCCACCCTTGATCATATGAAGCTGGCTATTGATCTCGTCCGCCCCGTCAACATAAACCGGCATGGTTTGTACATCATTCAAATCCAACACCGTGATGCCCAATTCAGTCAGGCGCTTGGCGCTGCGCTCAGAGCTTGCCACAGCACCATGAAAACGGCCGCGGTATCTGGCCAAACCATCGATAAACAAATCTGCGGTCGAACCCGTACCGACCCCGATCACGGCCTCAGCTGTCAGCAGCGGTTCAATAAAAGAGAGCGCAGCCTCGGCGGCTTGCAACTTAAGATCTTGTTGTGAAAGCATAACGTTCCTGATTTAAATGCGTTGATCGCGTGCGACGTCGGGAGGGAGTGATTCACCGTCCACCAGACCTATTCTCTCGCTGTCGGCAGACTCGGCAGCAAACACAGCGCTGGCCTGATCGTCAGGCATCGCCTCGACATTTTTGAGGCTGCGTAACATCACTCGGGTCCGTGACTCTGTCTGTCCGATTCGTGTGCTCGCGGTATCGAGAGACTTTTTAACATTTGCCAGCGTGTCACCAAATTTTCCAAACTCGGTTTTGACCGCCCGTAATACCTGCCAGACCTCGGAGGAGCGCTGTTGAATCGCAAGCGTTCTAAAGCCCATTTGCAAGCTGTTGAGTAACGCTGCGAGATTAGCGGGTCCGGCAACATTCACCCGCAAATCGTGCAATTTGTCGAGCAAACCGGACTGACGTAATACCTCGGCGTAGAGGCTTTCGCTCGGCAAGAACATGATTGCAAAGTCTGTCGTGTGCGGGGGTGAAATGTATTTCGACACAATCGTCTTCGCCTGCAACTCTACGGCTCGCGCAAGCGCGGCGCCGGCGACTTTGATGCCCTCACGATCCGACGTTTCATGCGCGTCCATGAGGCGTTCGTACTCCTCTTTGGGGAATTTGGCATCAATGGGTAACCAAACCGGACCGTCAAGTTGTCCTGCACCAGGCAGGCGAATCGCAAACTCAACCTGCGCATCACTGCCCGGCACCGTCTTGACGTTTTGCGCGTACTGATCGGGCGTCATGCTGTCCTCAATCAGACGGGCCAGCTGGACCTCGCCCCAGGTGCCACGCGTCTTGACATTAGTCAGCACACGCTTGAGATCGCCAACACCCGCAGCCAAGGTCTGCATTTCTCCAAGTCCCTTCTGTACGGATTCAAGACGATCAGAGACTTGTTTAAACGACTCCGTCAAGCGCGTTTCGAGTGTGGCGTGCAGCTTCTCATCAACGGTTCTACGCATTTCCTCCAGCTTAGCGGAGTTATCGGCCTGTAACGAAGAGAGTTTTTCCTCAACCGCGATGCGTAACTCGGTAATCCGTCGTTCATTGGTTTGAATCAATGTTTGTAATTGCTCAGCAAAACCCGCCGCGAAACGATTTAACGCGTCCGCGCTCTCCGATCTGCCTGCCGCGGCATCACGGGCGAATGCCGCTCGGAACTCCGCATCGCTTTGTGAGAGCTCAACTCTGAGGGCACGCGAGGACTCGGACAGCTCGGTTCGCAACTGACGGTGCATGTCTGCCTGTTCGGCACGCAAACCACGCTCAAGTCGCTCCTGACCCGTAACGATCTGATCCAAACGAGGATCGGTGACCAGCGTCTCACGCCGACCCGCTCGCCACCAGGCAAGCAGAGAAAACAACACAGCCAGACAGGAAGCGACTGCGATGAGCGGCAGTAAAACGCCAGGGTCGAGCAGCGTCGCAAAATCGCTCAATGGACACCTAATTTTTCAGCGAAACGCTTTTCATTAAAACCAACACTCACTGTTTGGTCCGGATATACGGTCACCGGCCGACGCACGAGGGCGGGATACTGCGCAATCAGCGCCAGCCATTGCTGATCAGTCGCAGGGCTTTTGAGACTTTGATCCAAGTTGCGCCATGTCATCGACGCCCTGTTGACCAGTTTTTCCCAGCCACCGAGCGCTTGTGCCCATTGTGTTAACACTGCAGCCGCAACGGGCTCGTCACGATAATCCTGAAATACAGTCGCGACACCCTGTGCCTCAAGCCAGGCAAGCGCCTTGAGGCAGGTGCTGCATCGTGTGAGTCCATACAGTTTTACAGACACAATCATTCCTTTGTGTAAAGAGGCTCGTTGGAGCCTCGTTGATGCTTGATGCTTGATAGCACTATTTTAATTGCTCCTGTGCGCACCAAACCTGTTGGTATCCCTTAAGCAAAGCCTGCCAGCAAGTCTGAGGGAAATCTCGCGCCGTTTTTTTCAACGAACGCAACAACCGAGACAGATTATCCGCCCGCTTGCCAGGAGTCAGTACGCCCGGGCGACCTCGATCAAAGTCGATCAACCAAATTTTCCCCTGCACATCAGACAGGATATTAAAAACATTTAAATCCGCATGCCAGACACCGTAGCGATGCATGGCGGCAATCGTCGCCCCTGCGCGTCCCCACAACTCGGGATCTGTGCTGTTTACCAAGGGCTGCGCATCAGGAATTCGTTGTGTCAATAAGGCGGCTCGGTAGGTCAAGCCCTTCCTCCAGACAGCCGCGCCAAGCGGCCGCGGCACGGGTAATCCTGCACGCCACATGCTGCGTAATAGATCAAACTCCAAAAACGCCCGCGTCTGACTCAAGCCAGACCAGACATAGCGGTCTTGTACGAGCTTGGCGACCAAACCACCGCGTCGATATTGTCGCAACACAGCCTCGAACGTGCCAACCCTGACAAACCATGCCGCGGCACGGCCACCCACCGTGACTGGGCGCGCGACAAGCTCGGGCGTCCGGGCATCAAAATAAGTCCAGACTGCCTCAGATGCGCCACCGCTGGCTTGGAGTGCCTGATCGATTCGTAACCAGCGATTAGGCAGGCTCAGTGTATCGACCATTTGGGAAGCAGCCTCCTCGGGGGGCTCCATCGTCTGCTTGAATGGGTGCTCAGGCACATGTTCAGTCTCGTGCGGCCTCATCCGTTCACCTTTCGCGGTTACGCATCCAGTCCGCCACACCAAAAAAGATTTCGAGCATCCGGTCCATCAAGGGCTCCGGATACTCCAGCTCTTTCATCGCACGCGCCATGCACAGCAACCACTGATCACGCTCTGCGATACCGATCGAAAAGGGCAAGTGTCTGGCTCGAAGTCTGGGATGACCAAAACGTTCAATATAGTGCTGGGGACCACCAAAGTAGCCGCACAGATACCAAAATAGTTTGTCGCGGGCCTGCGTCAAGCTCGACCCATGTACGTCTCGCAGCAATTTCAGATCAGAGTCGACATCCATCACATCGTAAAAACGATCGACTAATGCTCGGATACCAGGTTCGCCACCGAGAATGTCGAACATCGAAGGACTCGCTGCCGCGGTAGTTTGATGATTGTCCGAGGCAAGCTGGGCTTGCTGTTTGTTTTGATCTTGAGAATGAGTCATTTTTATCAGTTATGCATGGTGACGCAAAATCGCAAGCGGTGGGGTCTTGAGCACGCCCTTGAGCACAATCGCGCCCGCCAGCCAAGCTCCCAGCATGCAGACAGCCAAACCAAGCAACCAAGGCCATACCGAAAAGCGCATATCAAACTCAAACACCCAGTGCGAAATCGCCCAGGCAGCCAAGGTAGCGCCACTGGCAGCGAGCAGTCCCGCCAACGCACCAACGGCCAAGAGCTCAATCCGTTGCGCACCAGCGAGCTGACGCCGTGACGCACCAAACGCCCTGAGTAATGCCGCCTCGCGCACACGCTCATCTCTTGTGGCGGATAAGGCCGCTGCCAACACAATAGCGCCTGCAAACACCGAGAAGAGAAAGAGCCCTTGAACCGCCACGGACACGCGATCAAGAATCGTCTGTAACTGGGTCAAGATGGCGCCCACATCAAAGACTGTCAAGTTTGGGAACTGTTTAACTAAATCTTGCGTAACCTTGAGTTGATCGGCAGGCAAATGAAACGCAGTCATCCAAGTCTGCGGCGCCTCACGTAGTGCGGATGGTGTCGTGATCGCGAAAAAATTGGCGCGCATCGAGTCCCAGTCAACGCGTCTGAGGCTTGTGACCTCCATGCGGATCGACTCACCCGCCACATCAAAGACCAACTGATCACCCAAATTGAGTCCGAGAGATTTAGCCAAACCGATCTCGAGTGACACTTCCGAACGGGTTGGGTCCAGATCGCGACCCGCCACAATCTGGCCGGGCTGCGTCAAGCGGTCCGCATAGGACAGATTGAACTCTCGCTGCACCAAACGCTGCGCACGCGCCTCTTCATAGTCACTGGCTGAAACGGCGCGACCGTTTACTGACACCAAGCGCCCCCGCACCATCGGAGACAGTGTGACTTGCGTGAGCCCAGCCTGACCCAGAACCTGCTCAATGCTCTTGACCTGATCCGTTTGGATATTGATGAGAAAACGATTGGGTGCATCCGCAGGAAGTGTGCGTTGCCAGCCATCAAGCAAGTCAGTACGTACAATCGTCAGGAGCAAAATCGCCATCATTCCAACGGCAAGCGCACTCGTCTGGGCAATCGTAGCGCCACGACGACGCACGACGCCCGCCAAGGCAAAGCGCAGGACCGGGAAGTTTTTAAGATGCTCCCTGAACTGCGACAGCATCCAAAGCACGAAGACACCGATCCCTGCAAACAGCGCGGCAGCCGCAAAAAATCCCGCCGCCAATCCAATACCAAGCTTGACGTCGTTGGCGACCCACCACATCAACACAGAAAAACCTGACAAACCCAACAAATAACCCACGAGGCTTTGTAGGGGAATACGCTCCTGCTGGACGCGTAGTATCTGGGACGGCGGCACATGCCGCAAACCGTGCAGAGGTGGCCAGGCAAATGCCAGCAGCAGCCAAAGTCCGGCAAATAAACCTTGTAAGGCCGGCTCAAGGCCTGCCTGAGGGAGCTCAGCGCCCAACAGACCACCAAGTGCCTGCACCATCAAGGCCTGTCCGCCCCAACCAATCACCACGCCAACCACGGAGGCGACGATGCCTGTCAGCACGAACTCACCGATCAAAATCACAGACACGGTGCGCTGCGTCACGCCCAGACAACGCATCACGGCGACACTATTGCGGTGACGTTGCCCAAAACGTCGAGCACCCAACGCGACTGCAACAGCCGCAATCAGCACCGACAGCATCGCCACCAATGCTAAAAACTCTTGTGCCCGATCGAGGGAACGTCTGATTTCGGGGCGCCCCTCATCAACGGACAGGATTTTCTGACCTTTGGTCATCGCGCCGCCCAGCCAGGCACGCAAATTATCCACCGCGGGCAAATCACCTGCGACCAGAAAACTGTAACCAATTCGACTGCCAGGCGCGATGAGCCCAGAACGCATCAAATCCTCAGCGCGCAACATCAGACGCGGGGCAAGATTGACGAATTGAGGGCCTCGATCTGGTTCATAAGTGATAGCACGCGCAATCTTTAGAGTGAGATCACCGACCTTGATTGACTGACCGATTTGTAATCCGGTCTGGCTCAGCACCTGTGGGTCGACCCATACTTGACCGACTTCGGGCGCGACTGAGGTTTGCTGTTCTGGTCCGCCCAATATTTCGGTCGTACGTAAGCTCCCCCTTAAAGGGTACCCAGACTCGACACCCTTGATTGAGGCCAAGATCAGCCTGCCATCGGCACCCACCATCGAGGGGAACTGCCAGCCACGCACTGTTCGCAGTCCCAAGGACGCTGCCCGCTCAATAAAAGCCGCAGGAATCGGAGCCGAGGATTCGACTACCAGATCTGCCCCAAGCATCTGAGCCGCGTCACGCTCGAGTGCCCGCCCGACACGATCCGCTAAAAAACCAACACTCGTGACGGCCGCCACGGCGATCACCACCGCAATCGCCAGCAGTCGCAGGTCACCTGCCCGCGCATCGCGCCAAGTTTGCTTAAAAATCATTTTCAGACTGTTCATGCGCGTAACCTATCTAGTGCATCTTGAAGGCGATCAACCGCCCAAACCTCCAACCCCTCAATAGGCTGTCGAGGCGCGTTCGCCTTAGGGATAATAGCGACGGAAAAGCCGAGTTTCGCGGCCTCACGCAACCGTTCCTGGCCCCTCGGCGCAGGCCTGACCTCACCGGCCAGCCCCACTTCGCCAAAGGCGAACAAACCTTTGGGCAAAGGACGGTCACGCAAGGAAGACAAAATCGCCAACAACACAGGTAAATCGGCTGCGGGCTCGGTGATACGTACCCCACCCACGGCATTGACAAATACATCTTGATCAGAAGTTGATACTCCCGCATGACGATTCAACACGGCCAACAACATCGCCAAACGATTACCTTCGAGTCCGACCGACAAGCGTCGAGGATTTGGCACATGCGCCGTGTCGACCAGCGCCTGGATTTCGACGAGCAGCGGACGCGTTCCTTCCTGTGTCGCCATGACGCAGGATCCTGAGACTTGTGCGGAATGCTGGGAGAGAAACAGTGCGGAAGGGTTGGAGACGCCGCGCAGACCGCGATCGGTCATCGCGAACACGCCGAGCTCATTGACCGCACCGAAACGATTTTTAAAGGCTCGCACCAGACGAAATGAAGAATGGGTATCGCCCTCGAAATACAGTACGGTATCCACGATATGCTCAAGCACTCTCGGGCCAGCCAGCGCACCATCTTTGGTGACATGACCAATCATCACGATCGGCACGCCAGTCTGCTTGGCCAGACGGGTCAGTTGGGCCGCACACTCCTTGACCTGAGAAACCGAACCCGGCGCAGCCGTCAGCTCGCTCGAATACATGGTTTGAATCGAATCAATCACGGCAACAGCAGGCTTTTGCTCCAACAGAGCCGCCTGAATGGCCTCGAGACGAATTTCAGCAAACAGATCAACGCCATCGCCTGACAAACCGAGTCTTCGCGCGCGTAACGCCACTTGCTCGGCCGACTCCTCTCCTGTCACATACAGCACGCGCTGTTCACCGGACATTGCCACCAACGCTTGCAGTAACAACGTCGATTTGCCGATACCGGGATCACCGCCAATCAACACGACTGCGCCGGACACCAGTCCACCGCCAAGCACACGATCAAATTCAGGGATTCCGGTAGAAATTCGCGGCAACTCCAGCGCCTCGACGTCCGAGAGGCTGCGTAGCGCACTTGATGTCGTGAGGGGCGCATACCGGTGTTGTTCGGCCTGCCCGGACGATCCGTTGTCACGCGACTCCTCGAGCGTATTCCACGCATGGCAATGCGGGCATTGGCCCAGCCATTTTGGACTGATGCCACCGCACTCGGAGCAAGTAAAGATCGTTTTAATTTTTGCCATAAGACTCTCTGGCGCATGATGCACCGCACCCTGCTAGTCTAACGCAGGGGGAATCCCTTAAAAGCCTGAAATATCGACAGAAAACCCCTGCATGTTCGAGGTGAACCACTACACTTCGTCATTAAGTCCTGAAATCGAAAGATTAAGTAATATTTATCTATGGCTGTTGATCATTACGAAAACTTCCCTGTCGCGTCTTTACTCTTACCTCGGCACTTGCGGCGGGCTGTCAGAGATATCTATCGCTTCGCACGGAGTGCCGATGATATTGCCGATGAAGGAGACGCCACGCCCGAGCAGCGATTGGCCTCCTTACAAGAATATCGCTTCGCGCTGGAACAGATTGCGAGCGGCCACACCCCGCCTGCCCCTTTTCGCGAGCTCGCTCACACTATTGCGCAACACGCCCTGCCCCTCCAGCCCTTTCTGGATCTACTCTCAGCATTCGAACAAGACATACAACAAAAGCGCTATCTAAGTTATGACGCCTTACTAGATTATTGCCGCCGCTCGGCCAATCCTGTGGGGACGCTGATGCTACACCTCTACAACACGATTGATCCGTCTTCGCGCGCGCAATCTGATGCGATTTGCTCCGGACTGCAGTTGATTAATTTTCTGCAAGATGTTGCGATCGACTGGGCCAAAGAACGGGTGTACCTGCCAGTCGAAGATCTGGAGCGGTTTGGCGTCACAATTGAAAACATTGCTCAAGCAAAGACCGATGCGGCATGGTGCGCACTCATGCAGTTTCAAGTGGATCGCTGCCGGGAGTTGTTACACTCAGGACTCCCGCTGGGTCGAACGCTCTCTGGTCGGATTGGCCTGGAGTTACGTCTGATTATCCAAGGCGGCTTGAGAATCCTCGATAAAATCGAACAGGCGCGTTTTGATGTTTTCCGGCAGCGTCCGACCTTGAACGCTCTGGATTGGATGATGATGTTTTGGCGCGCTCTTAGAACCTGAAGAAATGACCCCTATCGAATACTGCCAAGACAAAGCGGCAAAAAGTGGCTCGAGCTTCTATTACGCTTTTCTATTTTTACCCCCCGAGCGGCGACAAGCCATCACGGCGCTTTACGCCTTTTGTCGAGAAGTCGATGATGTTGTAGACGAATGCACCGACACTTCCATTGCACGCATCAAGCTTGCCTGGTGGCGCACGCAAATCGATGCCATGTATCAGGGCAAAGCAGAGCACCCCGTGACGCTGGCACTCACCCCCCACCTTAAGCCTTTCGATATTACGCAGCCAAGGTTGCTCGCGATCATTGACGGCATGGAGATGGATCTCGATCAGACACGCTACCTGGACTGGCCGGCACTGGAAAAGTACTGTTGGCATGTGGCCGGTGTTGTGGGTGAGCTCTCCGCAGGTATTTTTGGCTATCAAGATCCGGCCACCCTCCAATATGCCAGCAAACTTGGTATCGCCTTTCAGTTGACCAACATCATTCGGGATGTCGGTGATGACGCTCGACGGGGCCGTATCTATTTACCGATTAGTGATTTACAAAAATTTGGCGTGCGCGCGGCCGATGTGTTGAATGGTCAATATTCTGATAACTTTTCGGCTCTGATGGCGTTTGAAGGTGAGCGCGCCAGAAAAACCTATGCGGACGCCATCCATCACTTGCCGGCCGTCGATCAGCGAGCACAAAGAGCCGGTCTCATGATGGCCGCCATTTATTACTCCTTACTGAATGAAATCGAGGATGAAAAATGGCAGGTACTTCATCAACGCATTTCGCTCACACCACTGCGTAAATTCTGGCTCGCATGGAAAAACTTTGTTGGTGCAGGACGCAGTATTGTCAAGCAAATCAGGCGATCGAGTCACGTCAAGTGAGTGGTTTTTTTATCAGTCCGCTCTCGTTCAAGCATCCGCTCGCGTGAATACATTTAAAAACATTGCTGTCGTGGGCGCGGGTTGGGCGGGACTCGCTGCCGCAGTCAGACTTCAGGATTTGGGCGCACGCGTCACTGTCTTTGAGGCTGCGCCCATCACGGGTGGGCGTGCCCGTGGCGTGGACGACATCCACATGGGCTGCATCGATAATGGCCAGCACCTTATGCTCGGCGCCTACACAGAGACACTTCGGCTGATAGAACGTTTACATCCACATGTGCCTCTCGAGCAATTGGTGCTCCGCACGCCTCTTCATTTAGAAAGTGCCGATGGTGCATTCAAGCTACATGCACCCGCATCGCTGCCCGCGCCACTCAATACGCTTTGGGCGCTTTTCTCTTCCAGGGGAATTTCTGTTCGCGACAGAGTCCGGGCCTTGAGCATGATGACAGGCTGTCGCCTGAAGAGTTGGCGTGCTCAACCCAATGAGACAGTGGCTGAGCTGCTTGAACGTTACCAACAGTCCGCAGTGCTGCTGCGTAGACTGTGGGTTCCGCTGTGCCTGGCCTCACTGAACACGCCAATCCATCAAGCCTGCGCGCAACTTTTTTTAAATGTGTTGCGCGACAGTCTGGATGCGCGGCAAGGCGATAGCGATTTGCTGATTCCACGGGTCGATCTCACGCGCCTCTGGCCTGCAGCAGCAGCCGAGCGCGTTGAAATGCGCTACCGTCATATCGTACGCGCCTTATGCGTCAAACAGACCCATATCGAAATTGATACAGAGCCGTTTGACGCCTGCGTACTCGCCACACCACCATATGCCGCACTCCGTATTCTTTTGAATGAGCAAAAGGCTGCTAATCAGATGCATGCCCCCATTCAAGAGCATGTTGAGGATTTGCACAAAAAACTGCTTGGTTTTGAATACCGGGCAATCGCGACCTTAACGCTTGAACTCGAGGCGGACTGGCGATTACCAGCACCGATGTTGATGCTCGATGAGGATCCAAAGATCGGACATTTTGGTCAGTGGGTATTTAACCGAGCCGGGCAGCCCCGACAGTTGACGGTCGTCGTCAGTGACGCCGCGGATTATTTAAAACTTGAGCGTGCCCATTTTGTGCAAGCGATCGCGGAGCAAATTCGCGCGCAAAGCCTCAAACATCCGCAGTGTACCCATCGGATGCCTGAGGTCAGACATCATCGTTTGATCGTGGAAAAGCGCGCGACCTTTGACGCCACACCAGCCCTGCCGCGCCCCTCAAACAGGAGCCCCTGGACGCGTGTCACCCTTGCGGGTGACTGGACCGATACAGGCTACCCGAGTGTTTTAGAGGGTGCTGTGCGCAGCGGCCAAGCTGCCGCCAGCTTACTTTTGGCTTGAGCATCCAAGTTGATCGAGACGGCCTCAAGCCCTCAGACTATGCGCGGTTAATAAACCCAAATAGGTGAGCAACAGCGAGCCAGCCAGACTGAGGCCAGAATAAGACACGGCCATGCCAAAACGGCCTTCTTCGATAAAGGCAATCGTCTCTGCTGAAAACGTTGAAAACGTGGTGAGTGCGCCGAGAAAACCCGTCACAAGGAGCAATCGCCAGAACGGTGGCCACTCCGGATGTGCGGCAACCATTCCCAAGACAAGCCCGACCAGATAGCCGCCAAGCATATTGGCGGCAAATGTTCCCCACGGCAGGGTCGCCTCGTGACGGTTCAACCAGAGACCCAGTCCCCAACGCAGCCAAGCTCCAGCCACAGCACCGACTGCCACCGCTACAAAATTCATCGACGTCAGTACTTGCATGGCGCAGCTCCTCTGGGTTGTGACAGCCTGAGTCTTGACAGACCTTAACTGCTCGCATGCTCCATGATGTAGGCGCGCACACTTGCTACATCGCAAGGCAAAACGGTAAAGCGTTGTGGCAACGACTCGAGATTTTCGAGGCCTGGCGGCAACGGCGCAGGAATACCAAGCGCTTGTTCAATGACTTCAGAAAACTTTGCGGGAAGTGCGGTCTCGAGCACCAGCATCGGCACACCGGGTTCGACATACTGGGCAGCAACCTTGACGCCATCTGCCGTATGAGGATCAATGATGACACCAGTTCGGGCATGAACAGCACGAATCGTCGCTAATCGATCTTGATGCGTACTGCAGCCCGCCACGAAACCATAATCACGCTCGAATTCGGGCTTGAGTGCTGACAGATCAAAAAAGCCCTCGCGAGACAATTCGCGCCAAAGGCTCGCGACTCGCTCGGCATCACGTCCGACCAGATCAAACACAAATCTTTCAAAATTCGATGCGCGAGAAATGTCCATGGAAGGACTTGAGGTCTCAAAGGTCTGTGCTGCGACACGTGGCCGGTAAATACCCGTACGGAAGAACTCTTCGAGCACGTTATTTTCATTCGTCGCCAAAACCAGACGTCGGATGGGCAAGCCCATCGAACGCGCGATATGACCAGCAAGGATATTGCCAAAATTACCCGAAGGCACTGTAAATGAAACCTTTTGACCAGGTCCGCTCGTCGAACGCAGCCAGCCATGGAAGTAATACACCACCTGGGCCGCGATACGGGCCCAGTTAATCGAATTGACTGCGCCAAGACGATACTTGGCTTTGAAGGGCAAATCGCCTGCAAGAGCCTTGACCACATCCTGAGCATCATCAAACACGCCTTTGACGGCGATGTTGTGAATATTTGCGTCTTGTAACGAATACATCTGGGCGCGCTGAAAAGCACTCATACGCCCATGCGGTGACAGCATAAATACGGCAACGGCATCCTTGCCGCGCATCGCATACTCAGCAGCCGAACCCGTATCACCCGAGGTCGCACCCAGAATGTTCAAGGTTGAGCCGCGCTGTTTGAGCACATACGGAAAGACTTGACCAAGAAACTGCATCGCCATGTCTTTGAACGCGAGGGTCGGGCCTTCGGAAAGGCTCAAGAGCGACATACCGTCAAAGAGCGGACGCACAGGCACGATCGCCTCGGTTTTGAACGATTCTTTGGAATACGCCGTCGCCGTCATTGTGGACAAAGCCGTACGATCAATGTCTGTGACAAAAAGCGACAAAACCTCGGTCGCGAGTGCGTGGTACGGCAAGGCGCGCCAAGACTCCAGCGTTTCAACCGAGACACGAGGGATTGATTCGGGAACAGCTAAGCCGCCATCGGGCGCAAGTCCCTCAAGCAGAATGTCGGAAAACGCGAGCGCCTCCATGCCACCGCGGGTTGATACATATTTCATGACAAACTTTCCACTCTGAGGCGCGTCACGCTTGAACGAACGAAGTGAAGACTCTCGATACGACTAATCGCCGCATTAATGCTGCGCTCTATTGACTGGTGGGTCAAGAAGATCAAGTCGGCGTTGCCACTGGAGTCCGAAGGTTGTTGAATCATCGA
>JAURZO010000053.1 GCA_030653405.1 Zwartia sp.
TTCCGGACTGGTAATTTTAAGAACTGATTGAACGATATCGCCAATGTCAATCGGGTCAGAGACGGAGACCTCCGAACTAAAAATGGAGCGTAGGGACTGAATAATCGCACCCGCTCGTAAATTATCAGCCACGATTCTTTGCGCAAGTTCTTTTAATAAAACCTCATCTACGGAGCCTGTTGAAAGCTGAAGCTTCATGAATTCACTGTTGATTTGAATGGCACCAAGTGGCTGTTGTAGCTCATGGGCAATTGAGGCTGAAAGCGCGCCAGTTTCAGCAGTCTTGTTTGCCCACATGAGGTGATCGATCAGCAGTTTTTCCCTATCGTTCTCTGCGATTTTCAGCAAAAAAATCGGAAAGATCATGTAGCGAAAAATACCTAACAGAAAAATTGACACGAAAATGATGGTGTTGAGCAGATTGACATCGAATGCAACGGTGGCAATATTCAGGGCGGCTAACATTACTCTTGCAAGCCAGAAGATGGCTGACAGAAAAAATATAATGGCGTAAATTTTGATTAGATCAATTTTATTTTTTTTGTAAACTTTGAGAGAAAGGTAGCCGCCTTGTGCGGAGAGAAGTACGACCGCAAGCGAGACAAAGATAGTTTGATATCCGCTGCCAAGCGTTGCGCCGATGAAGTAAAGACTGAGCGCATACAAACCAAAGATGATGGCGCTACGGAGTAGGGCAGGCTTGAGGTTGGGTTGATCGCCCGCGAGATTGATCAGTGAATAATTGAAATATCGATAGGCGGTAAAGGCCAGTGCATTCGCGCCAATATAAGAAATGAGTGGTGGTATGTCGACGCGAAATATCGTCACAATGACAGAGACCCCCATCAGAAATGCGCCGATGGCGCAGTTCTCGATGGCGCGGTTACTCTGTTTTGAAAAATAGAAAAGCAGTGTGACTGAATAGGCGATCGACAAAATCCCATAAAACATGAAGATCGCCGGGATCAGACTCAATTGCATGATTAAACGCTTGTTGGCCGATGTTTCTTTAAAAATGCCCGCGCTTGCGCGACAGCCTCGGGCACACGATCCTTGGGTTCTTTCCAAGGATAAATGCTGACCTCTGCATTCGGTGACAAGTTGACGACCTCCATCGCGACTGTATAAGGGTGAGGGGCAGTATCGTCAGGCATCACAAAAATGGGTGTGTGACAGTTGCGTACAAAATCACGCGATACGGTGAAGACAAAATCTGCATTGGCGCGATACATCTTTTCAAGAAAGGTGTGCACCATATCCATGTTGAGATCGGGACGACGGGCGCAGAGTGCGGGCCCCCAGTCTTTGATGTTGGTGGCATAAAACTGATCGGGTAGCTCAGCACGATGTCCGCTGGGTTGTGCCATTACTGCAGCGATGATGCGATCAGGTGCTCTTTTGATCAGGTTCCAGATGAAAGGGCCGCCAATACAAAATCCCATGACAAGAAATTTGTCGATCCCCAAATGATCCATCAGACCAAATTGGTCGTCGGCGTAAGCATCCCAGGGCCGATCAATCTCAAGCGGACCAGAGGACTCGCCGCCGTTCGCGTTGCGCAGATCCATGGTGATACAGCGGTATTCATTTTTGAACTCGGATACTGCGTCAAAAGGCGAGCGTCCGGTAAAAAAAGACATGGTGGAGTTCAGGCCACCACCGGGCAAAATCAGCAATGGTGTGCCAGTGCCTTCGTCTTTGTAGTGAATGCGTACAGAACCTTTTTCGAAATATGGCATTGCGTCCCCTCTTGTGTAGGATAATTTTGTTTTGAGTGTACAGCCTCAGTGCAGGATAGGAATAAACATGTCACCCCAGCCAGACGATTATCAGATCGATATTTCAGACGGTACGGTTTTGATTAAAAACCAGAATACGACGATCGGCTACAGCCGGTTCAACGAGATGGGCGAGGTGGAATACATTTACGTCAATCCGCTTTACCGGCGGCGAGGTTACGGCAGGCTCTTGATCGAGGAAATCAGGAAAATCACTGGACCGATCGGTAAAGTCCATGAACCGATCTCGCCTTTGGGGGCACAGTTTTTCAACGGGATCGGGATGAGCGAGGCGATTGAGCACTCAGGAAAAGTCTAAATAAGCAGTCGCGCATCTACACAAAGTGCATATAATGATGAAAATAATGCCAACTTTTGTGTATAGGTGAAATATGGCGATCGCGACACAGGTGCTGCTCAGAGATGCAATGCGCCGTTTGAACATGACCCGTGATGCGTTTGCCGAGAGGATAGGCTGCCGGCGTCGCACACTCGATAGCTGGCTTTTGCCGGATGAGTCTAGTGAGTATCGCGCCATGCCAGAAGTGGCGCGCCGATTCGTCACGGAAATCCTGGCTAATCTGCCCGCAGACCCACAACGTGCGCAAGGGCTAGACTCAGGCCTGGCCGAGCAGGTCGGTGGTGCAAGTTCCGGTAATCATTTGTTATCCGTGGATCAGTTTACGCGCGAGTCGGTCGAAGAGCTTTTTTGGCTCGCAGACGTGATGCAACCGATTGCCAGACGTCAAAAAGTCACGCGCGTGCTCGAGGGGGCTGTGCTGGCCAATTTGTTTTTTGAAGCCAGCACACGGACGCGCATCAGTTTTGGTGCGGCGTTTTGCCGGTTGGGCGGCTCGGTGTGCGATACGACTGGGTTTACGTTTTCATCCATGGCGAAAGGCGAGTCTATTTATGACACTAGTCGCGTGGTCAGCGGCTACGTCGATGCCATTGTGGTGCGTCATCCTGAAAAGGGCTCTGTCGCAGAATTTGCGCGCGCCACCAATGTTCCTGTTGTGAATGGCGGTGATGGCCCGGGCGAGCACCCCAGTCAGGCGCTGCTTGATCTGTATACGATCCAGCGTGAGTTTTCGCGTCTGGGTAAGCTGATCGATGGCGCGCACATCGCGATGGTGGGGGACTTGAAATATGGTCGTACTGTACATTCGCTCATCAAGCTGCTTTCTTTGTATCGCGGATTAACGTTTACGCTGATTGCCCCTCAGTCTTTGGAGATGCCCGCTGAAATTATTGAAGTGGTGAGCCGCAATGGACATGTCATCGAAGTCAGTGACTCACCCGCAAACGGTTTGGCCGATGCAGATATTTTGTATGCGACGCGGATTCAAAAAGAGCGCTTCGCCGAAGAGTCGATTGATGGGTATGGCGCGGATTTTGAAATTAATCAAACGCTTGTGAACCAGGCTTGCAAGAAAGATGTCGTAATCATGCACCCGTTACCGCGCGATAGCCGCCCGGGTTCTTATGATTTGAGTACGGATTTGAATGCAGATCCGAGACTTGCGATTTTTAGACAGACCGATAACGGTATACCGATTCGCATGGCGATTTTCGCCAAGCTGCTTGGGGTCGATGCTCTGGTGCAGCGGTCGATGAAAGATGCGCAGTGGATTGCCCCCGCGCATATCGGGCCTGATGACACCTTGGCTGATTCTGACTGAGGGTGTGCGCACCTATAGATGCACGGTACCTTCGATCAAAATATGTACTTGCCCGCCAATCCATGCGGTGCGGTCACCCTCAGGTTTGACTGTGACACGGCCGGTTCGTCCAATACATGTGCCTTGCGCAACAACATAGGGCTTGGTTAAACGACCGTTCGCCACCAGCCATTGGGCGATCGCCGCATTAAGTGAGCCAGTAATAGGATCCTCGCTCATACCGCTAGATGGGGCGAGCATTCGCACCTCGACGTCACATTCCGCACCAGGCGGGTGAGGAGCGATGAGGCCGATCGACTTGAATGCAGGCCATTTCACGCGCGAGGAATCAAGCGCAAGGACTTGCGATGCATGCTGTAACTCAAAAAATTGCCAAATCGGCCCATTGCAGAGCTCAGCGGTATTCACGACCGCTGAAGCGGGAATCTCAAGGACGCGCATGATTTCGGCGCAATGCGCGGGATCCATTTCTTTGATGCTTGTAGGAGGTGCTGCAAAAGATAAAGTGGGTGTTGCAGAAACATCCACCTCAACAATGCCAACACCGCACTCTTGGCGCACACGCCCAGCCGTTTTTGGGATGCCACCGCAATGCAGCCAAGTTGCGCAACTGCCCAGAGTCGGATGTCCTGCAAACAGCATTTCGCGCGTCGGTGTGAAAATCCGCACGCGATAGTCTGCGGTGGGATCTGAGGGTGGCAGCAGGAAAGTGGTTTCCGCGAGATTTGTCCAGGCCGCAAAGCGTTGCATCTGTTCGCTTGTGAGCCCATCGGCATCCACGACAACCGCAAGGCCATTACCCAGAAAAGGGGTTGGGCTGAACACATCGCATTGAATAAATCGGCGGTCTTTCATCTTGAAAATCCTTGGGGAATGGCTAATCAGCGGTGCGCGTGACGTAAAAAATAGGGCAATAGTGCAACCGGTAGCATGGCAAACATATTCCAGCCAGGGTAGAGAAACGCTAAGCCCAAGGTGGCGATTGAGCACCAAAGTCTGATCCAGACCGCGAGCCTTAAATTTCTATCCAGACTCGTTGGAAGGTGATTTTCGTGGAGAAGGGGGTGATTGAGCACGTGCGTGGTTCTCGTCAAGGAAAGTGTTGCGATACCCAATAAGTTAAGGCTGTAGATCGCAGCCGCGGCGATATGCGATCCATGCTCACCAATCAGTGATGTAGAGAAAGGCAGCAAACTGATGAGCGCAAGCTCTGCGAAAGCTGCGCGCACCATGAACGGATCGACTTCTTTTGTCAGTCGGTAAAGTCGGGCTTGAGCAAGCCAGTAAATGGTGAGCACATAGAAACTCAGCAGCCATGTCAGCAAGTTGGGTAGTAAGCCGTATAGGGCTTCTAGCAGTGCCTCATTACTCCCAGAGTAAGACTTCACGGGCAGCTTCAGATCAAGCACTAACAAAGTCAGCGCGACTGAATAAACGCCATCAGACAACGCTTCCAGGCGCTGCTTACTGATGCCAATCGCATGAGTGTCGGATTCGCGAGTCAAGATGTGTCCGCATGAAGGGTGGAGCGTCGATAAAAAAGTCTGTCATTACTCTGATTAGTTTACTGGGCGTTCAGGTCCGACCTATATACAAATAACAAAACAATTGTTTGGGTCTACATATCATTTGTATACGATTGTTACATCTTCAAATAGCGTTTAGTTATGAATAACTTATATACAAATAACTCAAATTTAGTTCTAAGTGCTCGCAATATTGCGCTGTCCTATGGTTTGGCGCGACCCTTGATCGCGAATTTTTCGTTCACCGTCAAAGCGGGTGAGATTGTCACGGTGCTCGGTCCCAGCGGGATTGGCAAGTCGAGTCTGTTGAGGATTTTTGCCGGCTTACAAGCTGCAAGCGATGGACAGGTTTTTGCGGGCAATGAACTTGTGACAGGCGTGCATCCGCGCGTGGCGATGGCATTCCAAGATCCGAGTTTGCTGCCTTGGCTCAATCTCGAACAGAACGTTGCCTTTGGACTTGATTTCAAACACCAGCCAGCACTGTCTAAACAGCAACGTAAAGAGCGGGTGGATCTGGCCATACAAGAAGTGGGGTTGGAGCATGCACGCAAGCGCTACCCACATGAGCTTTCTGGTGGCATGGCGCAGCGTACCGCTTTGGCAAGGTGTATCGCCAGGCAGTCGAGTGTGCTCTTGCTGGATGAGCCCTTTGGCGCACTCGACGAAGTCACGCGTGACTCAATGCAACAGTTGTTACTGCGTGTGCGTGACGATTTTGGTACAGCGGCTGTACTGATTACTCATGATATTGATGAAGCGCTGCGTGTCTCGGACAGAATTGTTTTGTTGGGTGGTACGCCGGCGTACGCATATGGGGAGTGGGTGTTGGAGAGTGCGCAACCTCGAGACCTTTTAGGTCGCCAGATGCAGTCGCTCAGAGTCGAAATTCTTCATGCCTTGCGGGGCTCGATCGAAGGGGGCGCATCGCGTCAATACGTATCGCCACGCCAGGAGATTGATCCAGCGGGCTCAGCTTTATTTCATCAGGAACTTTCGAATGTGCACTGAATACACGACACGGCGAGACATGCTCAAGCTTGCCAGCCTATTTACGGTTGCAGGTGCAGCACCACTCTTGTCGGCGGCGAACGCCCGTGCACAGACGAACCCGGATCAGCCTGTCAAAATTGGATACCTCCCCATTACCGATGCGGCACCTTTGCTGGTGGCGCATCACAATGGCTACTTTAAAGATGCCGGCGTTGTGGCTGAAAAACCAACGCTCTTTCGGAGCTGGGCACAACTCGCCGAGGCCTTTATCGCTGGACAAACGAACGTCGTCCACCTACTGTCACCCATGACGGTATGGGCACGCTTTGGTAGCAAGGTGCCGGCCAAGGTTGTGGCGTGGAATCATGTGAATGGTTCGGCGCTGACGGTGTCCCCAAAGATCAATAGTTTGAAAGATCTTGGCGGCACGACAGTTGCCATACCCTTTTGGTATTCAATTCATAATGTGGTTTTACAGGACATGCTCAGGGCCGATGGGTTGACGCCTGTGGCACGCAGGGTGGGCAAAGTTGAGCCCAACGAAGTGGCGCTTGTCGTGATGGCGCCCTCTGATATGTTGCCCGCGTTGGCGGCTGGAAGTATCTCAGGCTACATCGTGGCCGAGCCTTTTAATGCGGCTGCAGAGCTGATGGGAGTCGGTAAAGTGCTCCGCTTTACGGGTGATGTCTGGCGTAATCACGCTTGCTGCACGGTGTTCATGCATGAGCGTGATTTGAATGGTCGGCCCCAATGGTCTCAGGGCGTGGTCGATGCCATTGTGCGTGCGCAGCTCTGGATTTCTGAAAACCGGGCAGAGACCGCGAAAATTCTCTCGCGCGAGAGCGGCAAGCAGTACACGCCGCATGGCTTGAGCGCGCTCACTAAAGTGCTTGCACCGACTGCGAGTGATGAGCAGGGCTATCTTGCCTCACGGGCGATTCGTCATACGGACTGGCATGAGCAGCGGATCGGTTTTCAACCCTATCCATATCCGAGCTACACCGAAGAGTTGGTGTCGCGTTTGAAAAACACAACGGTTGAAGCAGATCGTGGTTTTCTCAATCAATTAGATCCGGCCTTCGCCGCTCAAGATCTGGTGGATGACCGCTTCGTCAAAAAGTCAATCGAAGCGGTTGGTGGCTTGCAGAAATTCGGTGTACCGAACGACTACAGCCGTAAAGAACTCATCGACATCTGAAAGGTGCAAGCAGGTGCGTGACAAGATACAAAGTTCTTTGCGGGGGACGTTCGGACTGCTGCTGCTATTAGCACTCTGGTGGTCTATGACGGTGCCATTTTCAGAAAGTGCGGGTATGGTTCGGCGCTTCGCACCCGGTCCAGCTTTGCTGACCCTTTATGAGATGCTGGGTCATGCCGAAATCTGGACGCATATCGCTGTCAGCCTGCAGCGTGTTTTTGTCGGGCTGGGATTCGCGTTGCTCATTGGTGTGCCGCTTGGATTGCTGCTTGGTAGCTCCGCGCGTATCAATGCGACGTTCTCACCCGCCTTTCAGTTTTTGAGAATGATTTCACCTCTGTCGTGGATGCCGATTGCGGTCATTGCGTTTGGGGTGGGCAATCAGCCCGTGTATTTCTTGCTGGCGTTTGCCGCAGTGTGGCCGATCATGCTCAACACCATCGCTGGGGTGCGCGCCTTGGATCCGCGCTGGCTGCAGCTTTCTAAAAGCTTGGCGGCGACACGATGGGAAACCTTGCTTGGGGTGGTGTTGCCGGGGGTATTGGGGCATGTGCTGACCGGCTCTCGTCTGGCCATCGGCATTGTCTGGATCGTGTTGGTGCCCTGTGAGATGTTGGGTGTCTCTGCAGGCTTGGGCTATTTCATTCTGGATACGCGTGATCGTCTCGCATATCACGAGTTAATGGCGACGATTGTATTGATCGGTATTTTAGGGTTCATCCTGGACTGGATGTTTAGAGAATTTTGTCAATTATGGAGTAAAGCATGAGCGAAACATTACAAGCAGAAACGGTCAAGGTTTACCTGCGACCCATTGATGCCACGGGGCTGGCAGCCTTTGCGGAGAAAGGTCGTGCGAATCCGACTTCGAAAGGGACCAACAAGGTTCGCACCGTCATGGAAGGCCAGTATCGTTCCTTGAGCTATGTCGGTGACCATGAGCCTGTCGTGGTCGATGAGCCTTTGCATCTGTTTGGTCAGAACACTGCACCCGCACCTGGCGAGATTGTGTTGTCGGGACTGGGCGGTTGTTTAGCCGTTGGGATCACGGCGGTCGCCACATGGAAACAAGTCAAGCTGAGCAAGCTCGAGATTTTTCTAGAAGGGGATATTGGCAATTCGGCGGCTTGGGGAGCGGGCGGAGCGCTGGATAAAAAATCCACTGAAATGGGTTTTCAAGCCGTGCGTGTAAAGGTCATTGTCGAGGGGGATGCTTCCAGAGAAGTCTTGGATGAAATCGTCAAGCAGGCGAATGAATACTCCCCAGTGGCAAACAGCATTCGCAATCCCATTCCTTTTGAGATAACAACCGCTTAGTTAAGACACATAGAGTCAGAGAGTCTGAAATGAAACAACTCGACGCACCAATCCTAGAGGGCCATCGTGCACACGATGCACAAGCATTACTGCAGGCAGTCCGCACGATTGCGCAAGGGGAGTTGTCTCGCACGGTTCAGGATATTGATCAAAAGGGTCATTACCCTGAAAGCGTCTTGCGCCAGCTTGCCGCAGCCGGTGCGATGAGCGCACATCTTAAAGCACCACATGGCTTGAATGATTTTGGTTTGGCGATCCGATCGATTGCTGAGGTCGCCAAGGTCTGTGGCTCAACGGGTTTCATGATGTGGTGTCAGGCAGTCTGTGGCTTGTACTTGCAGGAGGCGTCTGCGCACGCTTTGCAAGGCCCGCCGTTGTCACAACATGTATCAGGACAGCGACTCGGCGGCACAGCACTCTCCAATCCAATGAAGACGTATGCCAAGATCGAGTCGTTCATGCTCAAGGCCGTGCCGGTTGAGGGGGGGTATCGTGTCAGCGGCAGCCTTCCCTGGGTAAGCAATCTTGGCCCTGATCATTACTGTGGTGCCATTGCCACCATTCAGGACGGTGGTGCCGAGCGCGAGTTGATGTTTTTACTTCGTTGCGATGCGGACGGTATTACCCTCAAAGAGTGTCCGAGCTTTTCGGGTATGGAGGGTACGGCGACCTATGGTCTTCATTTGAATGAATATTTTGTCCCAAGAGACGAGGTGATTGCCGATCCAGCAAAGCCTCTGATTAAAAAAATTCGCGCCGCCTTCGTGATGTTGCAATGTGGCATGGCAGCCGGCGTGATTCAGGGCGCGATTGATTCGATGTGGGCGGTCGAAGCCCAGCTCGGTCATGTCAATCGCTATCTCGAAGATCGACCCGATACCTTGCAGCGCGAACTCGATGCATTGCTCTCGCGCATCATGACGTTGGCACAAACACCATATGATGATCGTGATGCCTTTTTCATCCAAGTGTTGGATGCGCGTGCGCACGGTGCGGAGCTGAGTTTGCGCGCTGCGCAGTCAGCGCTCCTGCATCAAGGCGCGCGTGGGTATTTGATGAGTTCTGAAGTGCAGCGACGTGTGCGTGAATCGCATTTTGTCGCGATCGTGACGCCAGCGATCAAGCATTTGCGCAGTGAAATGGCGCGTTTGAGTCAGGAGACGATGCCAGCATGAGCGTGATCGAAGCATGGCGCGAGTACATTTGTAACGCTTGCGGTTACGTTTACAACGAGCGCGATGGCGATGTGGATGGAGGCCTCGCTCCAGGTACACGCTTTGAGGACATTCCCGACGATTGGTATTGCCCCATTTGTGGCGTGACAAAATCTGATTTTGTCTTACTGCAAAAGCATGATGTCGCGGCAGTCGTTATGTCAAAAGTTTCAAGCGGAGTGTCTCCATTGCATATGGCGTACTCGGTGACGGCATCGTTGCGGCCTGTTTCTCGCTATTATGATGTCGTGATCGTTGGCGGTGGTGTAGCGGCCTGGCGCACGGTTGAAGCGCTGCGTGCATTGTCCACATCTCTGCCGCATGGATTGTCGATTGCAATGATTTCGCAATGCGAGGCGCATCGGTATGACAAGCCGTTGCTGTCGGTGGCGATTGCAAGGCAGCTGACGTTATCCGAACTGATCAATGAGTCGGGAGAGCAGTCCGCGGCGAGACTTGAGGTTTCACTCTTTCCACAAACCACCGCAATCAGTCTCGATGCGACGGCTCAGACGTTGCGCACAACACTAGGGAGCTTTCATTACAAGAGTCTGGTGATTGCGCATGGTGCGCAGTCTGTGCTGCCTAAAAATTTACCACCCGAGTATTGCTGGCGCATTAACCATCTGGACCAGTACTCAAAGTTCAGGCAGTCTCTGGGCTCTGCGTCACGCCATGTGCTGATTGTTGGTGCTGGTCTGATTGGATCTGAGCTGACGAATGACTTGGCCCTAGGCGGGCACACCGTCACACTCGTGGATGTGGCGGCGCGTCCACTTGCACGGTTGTTGGAGGACGCCTCTCGCTCGGCGGCGTTGCTCGAGGCTTGGTCTGCGTTGCCTGTTTCCTTCTTTGGTGAAACGGAGGTGTTAGGTGTCACGCGGGCTGTAGCGGGGACGTTTGAAGCTCGCCTAAGCTCTGGGGTGAGTGTTAATGTAGACGCCGTCGTTGTGGCGGCAGGCTTGCAGACCTCAGACCACTTGTCTCGGAGTGCTGGTTTAGCGTGGGAAAACGGAATCGTTGTTGATCCCACGACCCTTGAGACCAGTGCGTCAAGCGTCTATGCCTTGGGCGATTGCATCTCTATTGATGGCTGTACGAGTCGCTACATTGCGCCAATCAGTCGCCAGGCGGCAACGATCGCGAGCCAGATTGCGGGAGCGAGTTTGGTGCCATACGTCAACCAGCCCGTACCCGTTCGGATTAAAACAACGTCTTTGCCGATGACGATCGCTTAGACTGACGGCGAAGCCCAGACGTAGGACTCCATCGAGAGCATGCCGTAGCGGACCTCTTTTTCCAGAACATCAACGGACTCTTGTGCACCTGTTGCGCCCAAGGCCACAAACAGTGGCAGGAAATGCTCGTCGGTAGGATGCGCTCGCGCAGCTTGAGGAGCCTGAGTCCTGTAGTTCAGTAGGCTCTCGATGTTGTGGCGATCCACGGCTGAGCGCACCCAGTCCGCGAACGCTGTGACGTAAGGCTGCGTCTGCGTCACGTCAGGTCCACGAAACTCGAATAAATTGTGCGTCATGCTGCCCGAACCGATGATCGCGATGCCCTCTGCGCGAAGGGGCGCCAGTGCTTCCCCCATGGCGAGCACTTGTTCAGGCGTGGCATTCTCGGGTAACGATAGGGGCACGACCGGAATGTCTGCCTCGGGACGAAGATGCATGAGAGGCACCCAAACGCCGTGATCCAAACCTTGGTTCGGATCAAGCTGTGCCGAAATGCCCACCATCTCAAGAGCTTGTCTGACTCGCTCAGCTAATTCTGGCGAACCCGGTGCAGGGTAACTGAGTGTGTAAAGTACTTTTGGAAAACCACCAAAATCATGGATTGTGCGAGGTTGTGGGTGACTTCCCACAAACATTCCTCGCGTTTGCCAGTGGGGTGAGACAACGACAATCCCTCGCACCCCATCCAGACGATGACCGAGTTGCTGGAGTTGTGCCCCAAGCGGACCGGGCTCAATCGCCAGCATGGGTGAACCATGCGAGACGAATATTGCGGGTGCGAGTTTCTTGTTCATCATTTCAATCCTTGACAAGAAGTTGATTACGTCGGGACGTGTATATACAGGGTGTAGACGCCGTCTGGATCAGGCTTTGACCCTTGAACCCTGACTGCCGAGGCTCCAAGTGCCGGGACCTTGTGCAGCCAAGATCAGTAAGCCACCTACGACCGCCAGATTTTTGTAAAAAAGTAGCTGTTGTATGAATGCTTGCTCGGCAGGTACGGCCCAGTATGCATGAAAGGCGAAGCTTGCGACGGCCGTGAAGAGCGCCAACACTAAGGCAGCCGGACGGGCGAACAAGCCTGTCAATAAGGCGAGTCCACCCCCGATTTCAATAATGATTGCGATCACGGCGCCAAACGCTGCCAAAGGTAATCCGACTGAGTTGATATAACCGACTGTACCTTCGAAGCCACTGATTTTGGATATGCCAGCGGGCAGAAACAGTGCGACAAGTGCCAGTCGTCCAAGAAAGGTCAAAGCATTTTGAAAGGTGTTGTTCATGAAAATTCTCTTGAATAGGTGTAAAACGACAGTCTATTGATCTGATTAAATAAGATAAATACATTAATAATTGATTAATTGTCTTTAAAATAGGAACAATGGATAAGTTTGAAGCAATGCGTACCTTTGTGGCGGTAGTCGATGCCGGCAGTTTTGTTGCGGCTGCAGAGCGCTTGCAAAGTTCAAAAGCAGTCGTCTCCAGACTCGTGGCCGAGCTTGAACGGCATCTGGGCGTGCGACTCCTGCACCGCACAACGCGCAAACTATCGCTCACGCCTGAGGGCGATACGTTTGTCGGGCGGTGCCGCAGTGTGTTGTACGAACTTCAGGATGCTGAAGACGACGTCAGTCATCGTAGTGCCCAAGCCAGAGGCACCTTGCGCGTCAATGTGCCGGTAAGTTATGGCATTTCACATCTGTCAAAGCTCTGGGCAGGCTTTATGCGGATGCACCCCGATGTTGAGCTCGATGTCACGCTTTCCGATCGCCTCGTCGATCTTGTCGAGGAAGGCTATGACCTGGCTGTGCGCGTTGGAAATCTGGATGCATCGTCGCTGGTGAGTCGCAGGCTTAGCAGTACGCGACTGCGTCTTTGCGCGTCGCCGGGATATATACAGCAGCATGGCAAGCCCACGACGCCACCCGAGCTCAGTCACCACCGCGTGCTGGCCTATAGCTTGCTCTCCTCTGGCGACGTGTGGACGTTCAGTCATCGGAACGATGCGACGCATCAGGCAACTGTGCGAGTTGCCCCAGTGATGCGCAGCAATAATGGCGACACATGTCGGGATGCCGCCTTAGGGGGCCAGGGGATCGTGCTACAGCCTGACTTTCTTGTAGGTGATGCACTTGAGTCTGGACAGCTGATCGAGCTGATGCCGGACTGGCAGGGTGGAGAGCTCGGGATCCACGCTGTATATCCGAGTCGTCGTTATTTGTCGGCCAAGGTTCGATTGCTGGTTGATTACTTGGTTGAGCGCTTGCAGCAGTCCCCCATTCTTAGATGAGGAAAGCCGGCATCGCTGTGCTATCTAGCTGTGCGATTGAAGCGTACTAAGTCTCTGATGGAAATAGCGCTTGAGAGAGCAGGAACATCACTGCTGTACTCCAGCCAAAAGAGAAAAAACCAGATGCCGCCATAATGACAGTCAAGAGCTGCCAGTGAACAGGGAGCGGGTCATTGACAAAGCCGACAGTCGTGTAAGTACTCCCTGCAAACACCATCGCTTGATGTTCATTTGGGATAATGTCAAAAATCGTCAGTGCCAATCCCCAAAGATAAATTTGTACGAGATGCGAGACCAAAAGAAGCAAAATACCAGCAAAAAAAACTGTTTGAGCCAGTATCCACCTATCGTTGTTGACCAATCTTCGGACCGGGGGCTTGAACTTGGAGGTGACAAGCATCACGAACAGCGCTTGAACGATTAAGCATAGCAATATCGTGACGCAGCCCAAAATAAGGGCATCAAAATTAAAAACGTACTCCGCGGCTCTCAGGTTCATTATTTATTGTTTGTAAGCGGCCCAAGCATCCACTGCAAACCCGGGCGAGCTCTTCCAGTTTTGGAGGGCTTTAGATTGAGTGGGAAAGACCAGTGGCGAGGCAAGATCGGCACGCCGTCCGCCAATTAATTTACTTTGGTTCATCCAATAGGCATTCCCTAACGTGGTGAACGTGAGCGATACAACTTCTTCGTTATCGATCGAGCCGACAACAGGAATTTCCAGGGAGTCGATGGGATTAATCGTAAATACCCCGCTTGATCCTAAACAGCCATTTCCAACTGAATTAGCAACGACGGTGTACGCCTGAGCGGTTTTAGCTGCGGCATACCAAAAAACCATGGTGTTGGCAGAGCAAGGGTGATCGAAAAGTCCTGCAGCATCCTGAAGGCGGCCGCCATACTGACCGGACCAACTCACTGGCGCGGCGATGATGTCCGCACGGCGGAGTGACAACATTCCCGAAGCCTCTGGGAACCGGAAGTCGTCATTGAGTAGGATACCAATCTTGCCGATGGTCGTCTCAAAAACGGGCAGATCATCGCCTACATTCAAGAATGTGCTGTCAGTGGGATTGAGATGCGTTTGACGATAATGGCCAATGACTTTTCCGTCAGGCGCAA
>JAURZO010000061.1 GCA_030653405.1 Zwartia sp.
TATCCGGAATGTCCGGATAGTTCGGCAAGAAGGTAATAGAAGCGTTAGCCGAAACATCGATCACTACAATCTTGATGTCATCATTTCTGTTGGCTACCGTGTGAAATCCCAGCGTGGGGTTCAGTTCCGCCAGTGGGCCACACGTACGCTGAAAAATCACCTCATTCAAGGCTATACCCTCAACCAGCGTCGGTTGGCCGAGCGCGGAATTGAGTTTAAACAAGCTGTTAGCTTGCTGAGCCGTACCCTTAGCAATCAGGGCCTTGTTTCGCCTGAAGGGGCTGCTGTTGCAGCGGTTATCAGCGACTACGCGCGATCGTGGAGCCTGTTGCAAAGCTACGATGAGCAGGTGCTTCCTGAAATCGACGTGAAACAGCAAGGTATGCTCCCGCTAGAGCTTGACGAAGCATTGGAGGCCATCGCTGATCTGAAGCAAGCGCTCATCAAGAAAAAGGAAGCTACCGAACTATTTGGTCAGCTTAGAGGGGCAGGCCTCGCCTCTGCACTTGGCACTATTGAGCAAGGATTTGGTAATGAACTGTTCTATCCGAATATTGCCAGTCGGGCTGCTCACTTGCTTTATTTCGTTATAAAGAACCACCCACTGGCTGATGGCAACAAACGCTGCGGCTCGTTTTTATTCTTGTGGTACCTACGTCGCAATCAAGCTTTGCTTGCCTTCCCGGTCGAACAATTGATTAACGACAACACCTTAGTCGCGCTCGCATTGCTGGTTGCTGAAAGCATTCCTGACCAGAAGACGTTGATGATCAGGTTAATTGAACACTTTATTACGCTGAAAAATCCCGCCCGCATACTCTGAAACCACATTATTGTTTTTTTTTTGAGGAATTTCAAAAATTTCCTCAATTATCAGAAAACCCTTTATTCATGCGGCTTGTGTGTCCGGCTCGGGGCACCATAAGATAGTCCACGCAAGTTTTGGATTGCTTGCGGGTCAGGCGCTCAGCAGGCGGCTAGCAAGCGCGGTTTGCATTTCGCGGCGTCCGTCCGCGATCAGGTAAATGAAGACTTGGCTGCCTGTGACATCATCGCACCCAACACATCGTTGGCGTTGGCGACACAGTCGGATTCATACGTGTAGTCGTGGATTGCCTCCAAATCCTGCTCAGCACCCTCTGTGAGCAGGACTTCAGGCTTAGCAGATGTGCCTGCTATCAAATTTGGGCTCGCTTGGCGCGAAGGCGGGCAACGACGTCAGCGACAGGCTTGACCTTCAATTTCACTTCGAGAAAGAGGTAGGAGTGAAGGTGTTTCCATGCGCCCCGATAAGGAGTCCGCTAACGTAAATTTAGGATTGGAATTCCGTAAATTACGGAAAGTTAGTCCGTAAATTCCGGAATATAAGCCCGTAAATTTCGGAATATACGATCGAAACCAAAGTGGAAACTAATCACCTAATCCCACCAAAGTTTGTGCTGGATCAAACTTTACCCAGCTTCTATTTACTCCAACACGATCCGTCAGGCTAACGTAGCCGTCATGTAAGGACATTTCCCATGACAATGACACAAGACACTGCACTATCGGCCTTTTCCAACTGGGTGCCCTCGTCGGGCACTTGGTTTAAATCCCTCAATATTCTTGGTCGCTCCCTTTCGCCTATCGTGCAGGGCGGGATGGGTGTGGGTGTTTCTGCGCATAGACTGGCAGGTGCCGTCGCCCGCGAGAATGCGATCGGGACGATTGCCAGCATTGATTTGCGCCATCATCATCCCGACTTGCTCGAACAGAGTGAAAAAGTCCGGGATCGAGATTTGATCGATCGCGTCAATCTGATTGCCTTGGATCGTGAGATCAAGGCGGCTTTGCAGCATGCCGAGGGCAGGGGTCTCATTGCTGTGAATGTGATGAAGGCGGTGCGTGACCACGCAGCACTGGTACGTCAGTCGTGCGAGAGTGGGGCACACGCGATCGTCATGGGTGCTGGTTTGCCAATAGATTTGCCAGAAATGGTGGCGGATTTTCCAAAAGTCGGTTTAATTCCGATTCTCTCTGAGTCCCGCGGTGTCGCGATCGTGATGAAAAAATGGCTCAAAAAAGGCCGTCGACCCGATGCAATCGTGATCGAGCACCCAGGGCATGCGGGTGGGCACTTGGGTGCTGTCAAGATCGAGGATATCCATGCCGAGCGCTTTGAGTTTGAGCGCGTGATTGCAGAATGTCAGGTCATCTTTGAAGAACTCGGACTGGGCCGTGACACACCACCCTTGATTATCGCGGGTGGCATTGATAGCCATGAAAAAGTTCGTTATTGGCTCAATGCCGGCGTCGATGCGGTCCAGCTTGGCACCGCGTTCGCAGTCAGCGAAGAGGGTGATGCGCATTTGAATTTCAAACGTGTCTTGTTGGAGGCGACGCCCTCAAAGATGGTCGAGTTGATGAGCGTGGCGGGCTTGCCAATGCGCGCCGTATCGACGCACTGGCTCAAGCAATATCAGCGCCATGAGCCGAGGATGCAAGAGTGCGCCAAGGCGGATCCGAGACGCTGCTCCCAGAGGATGGACTGCCTGACTCAGTGTGGGTTGCGTGATGGCAATAGCAAAGCAGGACAATTTTGTATCGATTTAAAACTCGTGGCGGCGCTCAAAGGCGACGTACAAAAGGGTCTGTTTTTTAGGGGTGCGGGACGATTACCTTTTGGCGCTGCCATTCGACCTGTGAAAGAATTAATTGAGTACCTGCTGCACGGACGCCCATGTCAAATACCAGCCTAGCTATGGTCGATTTTGACCCGGATCTGATTGCGCAGCATGATCGCAGCGGTCCGCGTTATACCTCCTATCCGACAGCCGATCGATTTGTCGAAGGCGAGATCGTTCAAACTTATATAAACGCCATTCATGTGCGACAGAATGAGCGGCCTGACGCTCCTTTGTCACTGTATGTACATCTGCCATTTTGCGATACGGTTTGTTACTACTGCGCCTGTAACAAGATCGCAACAAAAGATCGCGCACGCGCTGACGTGTATCTGGACTATCTGGCTAAGGAAGTCAGGCTTGTGCGTAAGCAGTTTGCGCATGTGCCACAGGTCAGTCAACTGCACCTGGGTGGTGGCACTCCGACCTTTTTGACCAATGAGCAACTAGAGCGTCTCATGGGAATACTCAAGCATGCGTTTGAGTTCAAGGAGGATGCAGAGTGCTCGGTCGAGATTGATCCACGTCGTCTGAATGAGGGCACGCTTGAGTTGCTGGCACGTCATGGCTTTAATCGAATGAGCCTGGGTGTGCAGGATCTTGACCCGATCGTGCAAAAAGCAGTCAATCGTATTCAGCCAGCAGAAATTACAGAGAAAGTATTACAGGAGGGGCGTGCACTCGGTTATCGCTCAATCAATGTTGATCTGATTTATGGGTTGCCAAAACAGTCCGTCGAGACGATGCGTGCAACGCTCGCAACGGTACTGCAATGGCGCCCGGACCGTATCGCGTTATACAGTTATGCGCATTTGCCTGAACGTTTCATGCCTCAACGGCGAATCGAGTCGGCTGATCTGCCGATGCCTGCTGAAAAGCTCGCGATGCTCAAGCTCGCCGTGACGCAATTGTTGGCGTCGGGTTACGTATACATTGGGATGGATCATTTTGCCCTGCCCGAAGACGAGCTCGCCAAGGCCCTGGTAGAGGGGACCTTGCAGCGGAATTTCCAAGGCTACGCGACGCAGGCGGATTGTGATCTGATCGCGTTGGGTGTTTCCGCAATCAGCCGGATCGGTCATGTCTATGCGCAGAATCATCGTGTGCTGGAGGAATATTATGCGGCACTCGACAGGCACACATTACCCTTGTCAAAAGGTCTGACCATGACGGACGACGACCTGATCCGTCGCGCGGCCATTCATGACTTGCTTTGCCAGTCGGAGATCGTAGTGAAGGAGTTCGAGTCACATTGGGGCATTGATTTTGCAAATTATTTTGTAGCTGATCTCAAGCAAGTACAAATGCTCGTTGGCGATGGCTTGGTCGAGGTTTCGCCTGAGCGAATCTTCATCACCCCTAAAGGTCGTTTTCTCGCACGTATCGTGGCGATGTGTTTTGATCGGTATTTACGCGAGGCTAAAACAACCGCGCGTTACTCGAAAGTGATTTAGGGAATGTGCCTACATCGATTTTTGCATTTGCAGACATAACCCAACGACTAAAAATGACCAGTTTGGTTAATCTTTTTGAGACAGCAAAGCATGAACCAGTTGTTCAACGCTTTGCCGCCATGTGTTGTACTGAATGCCGCCGCTTTTGATGTGAGTCCCCGCGTTGAACGCAGCAATCCATGTTGAAATGGCCGCAGCCGTCCCTTGTGGTGTGTCGCCTTCGAAATAAGTCGCGGCATCACCCGCGACCTCTCGAAATACTGGGATGTCACGCAACAGAACGGGCAAGCCATGTTGCGCGGCTTCGATAATCGGTAAGCCAAACCCTTCGCCTTCACTCGCAGCGATTAAGCAATCGCTCGCGGCATAAAGCTGCTCAAGATATTCGTCACTGACCCCCTCGAGCCAAAAAAGTTGCTGTTCACGTTCGGGGTGATTGCGCAGCCCAGCGACAAGTGCGTCAATATTCCAACCAGCTTTTCCGACGATAACGAGGTTTGCCTTGCCACCATCACGCCACAGCTCAGTAAAGGCCTCTAAGATCAGTTGATATCCTTTTCTTGGCTCCAACGTACCCACCATTAAAAATGTTGGATATCGCTTTAATGTGTCAAAGAGTTGGCTGTGATCGGCAGGCTTTCCTTTCGTGGGGGCAGAGCTTTGAATATCCGCGCCCAGATGGAAATAATCAATTTTGAAATCCTGAGCCGTTTGTATGTTGCGGGCTTTCAGCCACACACGATAGTCCTGAGCCACTGCGCGTGAGATGCAGAGTACCCCGTCAAACTGACTTAAGGTTCGCAACCAACGCTCGTGGAATGCATCACTCGATGGCGTAAAGTATTGAGGGAATTGAACAGGCAGCAAATCATAAATAACGAAATAGACTTTGACGCCCTCGTTTCTCAGCTTGGATAAATATTTCGCTTCTCTGAGCGTCGCCGTGCATGCGAAATCAAGGCCTAAAAATATATCGTCATGACAAATGGCAATCGTGTCTTGTCCTGCGGTTTTGCTCAACTCAAATGATAGATCTTCACCGACGGTCATCTGTGCTGCGCGATAACCAACATGCGGGTCAGCGTAAACGGGTTGAATCACATAGCCGTCTGGAGGATGTTGGTCAAGTTCCATCAGAATGCTTCGGACGACTCTCTGTATGCCGGTTTTGTGATCATGCAGCATCAAAAACGAAACATCGATGAATATGATTCGCGCGTTGCAAGACTGCCGAAAATTCAGTACTCGTGGTCGAGTACGGTTTAAGCCAAATAGTTTGACTTGTATTTTTCGCACAGCAACATCGACTGATGGATATTTCTTTGCAATGGACTTAAATGTTTTCTTGATGGGTCCACTAGTGATTAGGTCGTAAATACGCCGTGCGAACATGAAATACCCTCCGCTGCTTGGACTAAGCGTTGCCTCGCGCCGAGGTAGATTTAATTTTTTAACACCCAAGAGCCGGACTTGCCGCCGTGCTTCTCTAAGAGTTTCACATCATTGATCACCATGCCGCGATCGATCGCCTTGAGCATGTCGTAAATGGTAAGCAGGGCAATCGATGCCGCAGTCAGTGCCTCCATCTCAACGCCTGTGCGTCCGACGGTCTCGGAGGTGGCTGTGCAGGTCACCGTTGATTGTGATTCATCGGTCACAAACTCAATCGTGACACGTGTCAGTGGGATCGGGTGACACAGTGGAATCAGCGCACCCGTTTGTTTGGCTGCCATGATCCCAGCCAGGCGGGCAACGCCTAATACATCTCCTTTTTTAGCATCGCCTTGCGCCAGGGTAGCAAAGGTCTCAGGGTGCATCGTGATGCGGCCCTGAGCGATTGCGCGGCGGTGTGTTTCTTGCTTGGCCGATACATCGACCATATGAGCCTGACCAGATGCGTCAAAGTGCGTGAGATTTTGTGTCATGAGGGGTTGTGTGGCGCTTGAAAAGCTTCTGGACTATTAAAGTTGGTAAATGACTCAGCGTCTTCGAACATGACTGCAACTGCAGCAATGCTCTTGAGCCAATCCAAAACGGCACCATGGCCAGCATCGAGTTGTTTGCCGAGCGGTCCCGCAGCAGAGGGCTTGAGCAAACAGCAAAGTGGTTGTGGACCCTCTCGTGTCACAGCATAGGCCGCAGCCGCAACAATATTTTCTGAAAGAGCCTGCTCAAGTTGCTCATAAAGCTCAATAGGCAGGCGCGGTGTGTCACAAGGGATGACTAGCAAGTTGTTTTTCTTACAACGCATGAGTCCCGCTTCGATACCAGCAAGCGGTCCCATGAAATCACGACGCTCATCGGTCACGACAGTATGACCTGTTTGCTGATAAGCATCGACGTTACGGTTTGCACTGATCAAAATACGGGATGGAGGAGGCGTTTGTCGGGTGAGACACGTCAAGGCATGTTCGATCATCGGCAAACCCTGCCACATGACCCAGCCTTTGTCCTTGCCGCCCAGTCTCGATCCGCGACCACCGGCCAGTATCAATGCATCATAGGGATGTTTTATTTCCATCTTGCCGCCGCTTGATTGTCACTGTCGCGCGCCTCAATCCAGCGCGGACCCTCGGGTGTCCATTCTTTTTTCCAAAAAGGGGCTTCTGTCTTGAGATAGTCCATGACAAAGGCATTGGCTTCATAGGCGTCTGCCCGGTGCGCACTGGCAGTCAGTACCAATACGATCTGATCACCCGGGTACATTTTTCCAATGCGATGCACCACGCGTACAGCTTGCAAAGACCAACGTTGTTGGGCTTGCTCAAGAATTTTTTGTAGTGACTTTTCGGTCATGCCTGGGTAGTGTTCAAGCTCGAGTGCGACAACGTCGTGTGCGAGATTTAGATCGCGTACTGTGCCCACAAAGGCCACGACAGCACCGATCCCGCGATCACCCGCCAAGAGGGCAGTGTACTCAGTACCTAAGTCAAAATCTTCCTGTTGAACGGCAACAGACAGACGCGCTGTGATCAGTTGCGGGGTTGTCATTTAGCCCCCCGTGACGGGTCTGAAAATCGCCAGGTCCGCGTCTTGAATCAAAGGTGTATCGAGCTGCACCATTTCTTGGTTCATCGCGACTCGAAAAGCTTGTGAACCATCAAAGGTCTCTGCCCAACACCCACCGCGCGCCGAGAGATGCGTGATGAGGTCACGGACTGTTTGCACGCTTGCGGGGGCTTGCACGTATTCCTCGGCGATGCCGAATTTTTCTCTGAGCTGCGCGAAATAAAGGACTTTAATTTTCATGATGTTTGATCTGATGATGCGGCTCAGTGCAACAGCTCGGTCAGTGCAAGATAGCGAAGCGTATCGCCTGGAGTAATCGTGGTCTCGGGCGCCAAGTCCACCAGACCGTCTGCCCACGCCAGACTACTCATGACCCCCGAGCCCTGATTGGGCCATAGGTCTAGTACTGGCACACCTTCTGCATTCGAGGAAACTTTGACGCGCAGGAATTCGCGACGCTTGTCAGGTCGAGGCCAGGAAAAATTTGCCTTGGCCGCCAGATATTTGAGTGCTGTGTCTTGCGCGCCCATGCGCTTGAGCAAGAAGGGCCGAGCCATCAGCAGAAAGGTGACAAACGCGCTGACAGGGTTGCCGGGTAGACCAATGAAATCAGCCTGACCGACGCGTCCATAGGCGAGCGGCTTGCCAGGCTTCATGGAGATTTGCCAGAGGTCAAGGCTGCCTAGCGCACTCACCGCAGCTTTGACGTGATCTTCTTCGCCTACAGAGACACCACCGCAGGTAATGATGACATCATTTTCGTTCGCGGCTTTGGACAGAGCGTCCCGAGTGGCTTGCGCGGAGTCACGGACAATGCCGTAGTCTGTCACGCTGCAGCCCAGTTGAGCCAAGAGGCCATTGATCGCGTAGCGATTACTGTTGTAAATGGCCCCAGGTGCGAGCGCTTGGCCAGGTTCAGTCAGCTCATCACCTGTAAAAAAGATGCCTACTTTGAGAGACTTGAACACGGTCACGTTCGCGACACCGATCGAGGCGAGCATCGCCAGATGCTGGGCGCCTAAGCGCTGTCCTGCCGCTAATACCAAACCACCCTCAGCAATGTCCTCGCCTTTGAGGCGAATGTGTTGATGACGCTCAATGGGTTGAGTCAGCGTGATGTTGCCGTTTTCATCTTTGGTGTTCTCCTGCGGCACAACAACGTTGGCGCCTGCGGGGACGGGTGCGCCTGTAAAAATGCGCGCAGCGGTGTCCGGGGCGAGTGCTGTACCGGTTTGACCTGCCGCGATCCGTTGCGTGACTGGAAACTGAGCAGGCAGGGCGGTAAAGTCTCTGACGTGGAGTGCATAACCGTCCATCGCGGAGTTATCAAACCCCGGGACATTGATCGGCGACATGACCGCTTGCGCGAGTGCCCGTCCTTGGGCTTTTAAAAGTGGAAGCTTTTCGGTATGTGTCGGTTCGACGGCACTGGTCAGTAAAGTCTGACGTGCGTCTTCGAAATTCAGGAGGTTGGCTCTGGGTTTCATGCGATTTGGCTTTCATAAGGCTGAATCCAGACTTTAACTCACCCGCAAGAGGGACTCAGCCTCCCGTTTGCGACATGAAGCGAATAATTTTGGTGGGCGCTTCGCGGAATTCGTGGCGCTCAGGCTTCAGTTCAATGCCTTGCCGCAACGTTTGTTCGAGCTCTTCATCAGAAATACCGGCTCGTAACAGTGGTCTGAGCTCAACCTTTTCTTCCTGACCCAAGCAAAGATATAACGTGCCGTCGACCGACAAACGTACCCTGTTACAGGTCTCACAGAAGTGTTGACTAATGGGGGTGATCAGGCCGATCTGGCCGCGACCGTCGCGGGTGCGCCAGTAGCGCGCGGGGCCACCGCCCATTTCTTTGATTTCAGGAATGAGATCGAAGCGCGTCCGCAGTTTCTCGAGAATAGGCCCCAGCGGGGTATACCCCGAGGCAAGCCCGGTGCTCCCCATCGGCATGGTTTCAATCAGGCGCAGAATAAAGCCGCGATGGATGCAGAATTCGGTCATGGCTTCGACCTCATGCTCGTTCACACCAGGCATGACCACCATGTTGAGCTTAATGGGTGCAAAACCATGTTGCTCGGCGGCATCAAGGCCGGCCATCACATCATCGATGGTGTCTCGTCCCGTGATTTGAGTGACACATTCACGGTTCAAACTGTCGAGACTGATGTTGAGGCGCGTGACGCCCGCCGCACGCAAAGCTTGTGCGTACTTGGGTAACTGAGTGCCGTTGGTGGAAAGAGACAGGTCGCGTATGCCAGGAAGGGCGCTGATCCGTGCGGCCAAATCAGGCAAATTACGTCGCAATAAGGGTTCGCCACCCGTCAGTCGGATGCGAGAGGTTCCGAGCCGCGCAAAAGCGCCAACGACGCGTTCGATTTCGTCGAAGGTCAACCAATTTTTGGGTTCTTGGTAGCCTTTAAAGCTTTTAGGCAGGCAATACGTGCATTTCATGTCGCAACGATCCGTCACCGACAAGCGCAGGTATTCGATACTTCTACCGAAGCGGTCTATGAGAGGTGCAGAGGTATGATTCATCACAGTTGTATCAGCCAAGCAAGTTGAGACACGTTCACTATGAATGTACTCTTATTTTGCCCGATGTTGATCAACTAGCCCTGCTAGGTGAGCGGGTATCTGCGCCATAATGCCAGTCATGTCACGGTGTTTCAATACAACCGATTGTTTTTATTAAGTTTTAGGTGTTTTCGTGAATATTTACTGGGGTGCGCTACTGGTAGCAGGTCTTTTTGAGGTCGGCTGGCCGCTGGGTTTAAAGCTCGCAGGTGCGCCCGGCATGAAGATCTGGGGTATTGCGCTGGCCATCATCAGTATGGCGCTGAGCGGAGCGTTGCTGTGGTTTTCTTTGCGCGAAATACCAATTGGCACAGCCTACGCAGTCTGGACCTCGATTGGTGCGGTCGGAACCTTTGCAATCGGGGTCTTTTTCTTTGGTGATCCCAGCATGCCCATCCGTTGGGTTGGTGTGGCATTGATCATTCTTGGCGTGGTTTTGCTCAAGCTGGGATAGACAGGCTTGCAGGCTGAGATCAAGCCTCGGTGTGGGCTTGGATGCGTCCTTCGCGGATTGCAGTGATAAACGCGCGATAGTCCAGACGGTTTTGTGCTGCGTACTCGACCGCAAACTCACCAATGGCATCATCGAAAGTCCTGCCCGTACCCATATAACCTGAAATCATGGCCGCATCGCCGGTTCGAGCGTGCGCACGTGCTAAAGCGTGTGCACACATTTTTGCGTAATGCTTCATCGCTTCTGTATCCCAGTCTTCGATGATCGCAGAGAGCTTCAGGTCGCGAAGCTGACGTATGTAGAAATCACGACCATTCATCCCTCGGGTCCAACCTAAAAAGGCATCGCTTGCGGTTTGCATTAACCGCTGACCTGCAACGACGCGCTGACCGTGATTGGCATGCAGGCTTTTGCCGGCGTAGGGCTCGAGGACCGAAGGGCGCGCTTCTTTGACTTGCAGGAAAAGAGGATCGTTGTCTGCCGCCATAAATAGCGCGATACCGCACCGTGTTCCAACGCTTCCCACTCCCACAACTTTCATGGCAAGATCAAAATAATGGAAGCGATCAAAGAGGGTTCTGATGTGTTCAGGCAAGCTCTCTTTATAGGCGGCAATCACAGCGCGATATCCCGTTTCAACGCCGGGTGCTACCTCTGTTGATGGATGAAAAATGAGAGGCGGTTCATCTTTAATTTTTGGCGTACCACCGTCGTGGACGACAAGCTTCGGGTACAAGAAATCAGGTTGAGATTTGCGCTCCTCACGGTCAATGCGATCAGCCATATGCTTGCGAACGCGACGGACAACGTCTGGGTCGGCCAGGCGGTTACTGTAGTTGCGTAAATCAATCTTGTCATACCAAACATCAAGTGTGCGCATCCCTGCATAGTCGGTCATGCGCTCCCGATATTCTCGAGCCATTTCCGTCGCCACGCGCGAAGCATCGCTCATTGGGAGTTCGATATGCCGGGCGGCAATCACAACGCTGGCTGCCAGTCGTTTAAGGTCCCACTCAAAAGGTGCTGGCAACGTTTCGTCAAGGTCATTGATGTCAAAAACAACATTGCGTTCGGGTGTTGCAAAACCTCCAAAGTTCATGAGGTGGGCATCACCGCAGGCTTGAACGCGTAATCCGCTCGTGGGTGTTTTGGATAGGTCAGCCGCCATGAGCGCAGCAGCGCCCCGGTAAAACGCAAAGGGCGAATGGGACATCCGGCCAAAACGGATCGGGATGAGCTCTTGAATGCGGTCGGCGTTGGACTCGCACAAAATATCAACTGGGTCGCGCCGATTTTTTGGAAGATCCCAAGACGCATGGGCGCTTCTGGGCGTTTGCTCTCGCAGCGCTCTGCCAAGTGCTGACCGCTCTTCTATTGTTCGGTAGGGCGTAAAACCGTCACCGTTATTTTTTATTTTTTTGGGGGAGGTTTTAGCCATGTTCAGAGCTCCACAATGTTATCAACAAACGATTTGCAGAGCTATTTTAGGGCTTGTCAGCACGTTGTGGTGTGATGTATTCAGAGCTCTGTGATCTGCACCTTGCGCCACTTGATGATGCCTCCAGTTGCACCCTTGACCCCGGAGCCAAATTGCAAGGCAAAAGGACCTGCCGCATACTTGCTGTCCCGTAGGTTTACTGTCGTGACGCCATTTAACTTGACGCTGATGTCGTCGCCTTTGGCAGAAATCTCCAAGGTGTTCCACTTTCCGCCCGCTTTGTAAATCGATGGCACAGGAACTTTTGCGAAGTTGACAATTGCGCCGGTTGCGTAGATGGGATCGGGACGAATATCCCAGATGTTCACCTCATAAGAGTTATCAGCCCCA
>JAURZO010000069.1 GCA_030653405.1 Zwartia sp.
GACCTGATGGTCGTGCTGTTTATTTTTGTTCTCGGCTTTTTATCGCTGTTTGCTGATGTGCAAGCGCAGAGTCCTTCGGCTTTGCCGATCAAAAAACTTAGCGCAGGTATGCACATCATTCACGCAGAAATTGCTGCCACCCCGGAGTCTCGCACAACGGGCCTGATGTACCGTAAATCTCTCGCGCCCAATCATGGCATGTTGTTTGTCTTTGAGCAGGCAAATGTTCAGTGCTTTTGGATGCGCAATACCTTTGTCCCCTTGTCGATCGCCTTTTTACTCGAGGATGGCACGATCACAAATATCGCCGATATGGCGCCGCAAAGCGATCAATCTCACTGCTCGTCTAAACCCGTCAGATTCGCGCTTGAAATGGAGCAAGGCTGGTTTGCGAAACGCGGTATTACTGCCGACAAAAAAATACTCGGCCTGCAATAGACCGAGTATGTTTCGCGCGAGCAAACACTCGCGCGAAATCACCTGACGAGCCCGCCTGAATTTAGACGCGTTCGATCACCATTGCGATACCCTGCCCCACGCCAATGCACATCGTGCAAAGCGCATAACGACCGCCTGTGACTTCAAGTTGATGCAACGCCGTCATTACTAAGCGCGCGCCACTCGCACCCAGAGGATGTCCGAGTGCAATTGCACCCCCATTCGGATTCACACGAGGGTCATTGTCGGCCACACCCAGCATCCGCAACACGGCAAGTCCCTGAGCCGCGAAGGCCTCGTTAAGCTCGATGACATCCATCTGAGCCATGGTGAGCCCAGCCATTGCCAACACTTTCTGAGATGCCGGCGCTGGACCAATGCCCATAATGCGCGGCTCGACGCCAGCCGTAGCCATCGCGACCACGCGTGCGCGAGGCTTTAAGCCATGACGCGAGGCCGCCTGTTCATGCGCGATCAACATCGCGACAGCGCCATCATTGACGCCAGAGGCGTTACCCGCAGTCACTGAGCCGCCTTCACGCACCACACCCTTAAGCTTAGTGAGAGACTCAAGGCTTGTTTGACGGGGATGCTCGTCCTGATCGAAGATCAGGGCATCGCCCTTTTTCTGCGGAATATGGACTGGAATAATTTCTTCTTTGAAATAGCCGTTCTTTTGCGCCGCCGCTGTTTTTTCCTGGCTCGACATCGCAAAAAGATCCTGATCCGCCCGAGAAATTCCAAACTGATCTGCCACGTTTTCAGCTGTTTCAGGCATTGAGTCCACACCGTACTTGGCCTTCATCAACTTATTGACAAAACGCCATCCAATGGTGGTGTCGTAGATTGATGCGCTGCGCGAAAACGCAGAGTCAGCCTTACCCATGACAAACGGCGCACGTGTCATGCTTTCAACTCCCCCAGCCAGCATAAGGGAAGCATCGCCGGCACGAATCGCGCGCGCAGCCGTACCAATGGCGTCCATACCCGAGCCACACAGGCGATTAATGGTGCCGCCGGGGACCACATCAGGTAGACCCGCAAGCAGAACAGCCATACGCGCCACGTTGCGATTGTCTTCGCCCGCTTGATTGGCACAGCCCATCAAAGCATCGTCGAGCTCCTCCCACTTGACACCTGTATTACGCTGCGCCAAAGCACGCACTGGAATCGCTGCGAGGTCATCGGTTCGGACAGAGGCGAGCGCGCCTGCATAACGACCGAAAGGAGTGCGAATTGCATCGCAAATATACGCATTTTTATCCATGACGACTCACTGTAAAAATATTGAAAGAATATTGCCGAAATCTTAGCGCAAATTGGCCCGCATAAAAAAAGCTGATCACTAGGATCAGCTTTTATCTACACAACCAGCCTTGGGCTTGTTGAAAGCCCTCAGTCATTAGCCGAAATTCTTAGCTGCAAATGACCAGTTAGCGAGATTCCAGAAACTCTCCAAATACTTGGGACGAGCATTACGGAAATCGATGTAATAAGCGTGTTCCCAGACATCACAGGTCAACAATGGAACGTCAGCTGTGGTCAACGGTGTGCCGGCATTGCTCGTGTTGACGATATCCAGCGAACCATCTGGCTTTTTAACGAGCCACGTCCAGCCTGAGCCAAAATTACCCGCCGCTGATTTGTTGAATGCTTCTTTGAATGCAGCAACACTGCCCCATTTAGCATTGATCGCCTCGGCAAGCTTGCCTGTTGGCTCTCCGCCCGCATTGGGTGCCATGCTGTTCCAGTAGAACGTGTGGTTCCAAACCTGTGCGGCGTTGTTAAAAACGCCACCGGTGGACTTCTTGACGATTTCCTCTAGTGAGGCGGACTCGAACTCGGTACCGGGAATCAGATTATTCAAGTTGGTCACATACGTCTGGTGATGCTTACCGTAGTGGAACTCGAGTGTTTCTTTGGAAATGGTGGGTGCCAAAGCATCCATTGCATAAGGCAAAGCAGGAAGAGTGTGGGCCATTATTGAAAGTCCTCTTGAATGTGGGTAAAACAAATCGATTGCCTATTGTATCGGACGCCCTGCTCTCATGGCTACATCCCCTTTTTAGGCAAGGGTTAAGTAGATAGAGGGCTTATTTGACCTGATCAACCTTCACAACGGCGCCGCCCGAAGCCAAGCGCAGACTCAAGGGCTGGCCCACGCTCAAAACGTGACTAGACTTTACGATCTCGCCGTCTTGTGTCCGCACGATTGCATAGCCGCGACTGAGCGTTTGTTCTGGACTGAGGGCTCGCAACTGGGCCTTGAGTCCAGTTAAGCGGACCACGCGCTGTTCAAGTAATCTGCGTTGGCTCGACATCAGTATCTGGCTGGCGCGTTGCACACGCATGCTTTGATGACTGAACTCAGGTAACTGGCTTCGCAAACGCGTCAGTGCGCTGTCGGCTCTCCTCAGTCGCTGTTGATCACTCCGCTGGAACGCGGCACGTAACCTGAATACAAGACCGCGGAGTCGTTCTGATTGGTGCGACAAGCGTTGAGTGGGTGAAACGAGACTCGCGGAGACACGATCCACCCGCTGTGACAATTGATCTAACTTGCGCCGCATCGACAACACTAATCGTTCGGTAGCCCTAAGCGTTTTGTCCAGTAGCTCTATGCGCGCCGTGCAGACGAGCTCTGCTGCGGCAGTTGGCGTAGGTGCACGCAAATCCGCAACAAAATCCGCAATAGTAAAGTCAGTCTCATGTCCGACACCGGACACCACGGGAATCACACTCGCTGAAATATCGCGGGCTAGGGCTTCATCGTTAAAACTCCAAAGATCCTCGATACTCCCGCCACCCCTGACCAATAAAAGCGTGTCTACTTCTTGTCGTTCATTCGCAATGGCAAGGGCTTGCCTCAACTGCAGGGCAGAATCCGCACCCTGAACCATGGCAGGATAGATCACTACCGGGACATGGGGTGCGCGTCGTTCAAGCGCCGTCAACACATCACGCAACGCAGCGGCGCTCAAAGAAGTAATCACACCGATCGCACGAGGATGCGTCGTGATGTCACGCTTGTTTTCCTGATCAAAGAGACCTTCTGAAGCAAGCTTGCTTTTGAGAGCCAAAAAAGCCTCGAAAAGGGAACCCAAGCCCGCCCTTCTTAACTGATCGACCTGAATCTGATACTCACCCCGTGCCTCATACAAGGTGACGCGCCCCTTAATTTCTACGGAGTCGCCTGATTTGGGGATGAACCCAACCGCCAGGGCACGACTACGGAACATCACTGCCCTCACGGAGGCACCATTATCCTTTAACGTGAAGTACCAATGACCAGATGCAGCGGGTGTGAAGTTGGAGACTTCGCCGCGGACCCAGCAAACATCAAAGCTGTCCTCTAAGAGTCTTGCGACAGCCTGATTAAGCTCGGATACCGTCAAGATATCCCGCGTCAATGCTGGCTTTATTGGTTGATCACTAAGTGTCATAAGGTTTATATATCGAAAATTGTCCACAAACGCATTGAAATTGGATTAAGTCATTGTGACAGTTAGATTAATTGTTTTTCTTATCAATCTTAATGAAATAAATTATTTAACTCATTGTTTTAATTGAAAAAGTTTAATAGAGCATAGAATTTGCTCATTTATTAAGCAATCACCCCAAAGCCCCCATTTTCCTTCATTTCTGAAGATGCGCACAGAATTATCCACAAGTTCTGTGGATAGCTTTCAACGCTGCGGCAACTTGCCAAGTACGAGGTTGCGCCCGTACCATTCGAGCATCAATGAATATAAGAGGTTCCGCTTTGCAATCAATTGTTATTCAGGCGGGCTGGCCAATCTGGCCCCTAATCGCGCTCTCCATTTTCGGACTGGCCATTGTGATTGAGCGAACCTTGAGCCTCACCACAAGACGCATTGCCCCACAAGAGCTTCCTGCTCAGGTGATTCAAATGGTCAGGGCTCAAGCAGATCAACCAGAGGCGATTGAAAAACTTGCTGCGTCATCTCCTCTTGGTCAAATCCTTGCTGAGCTATTAAAAAACCGGCATTTGCCCGCTCCACAACAGCGTCTTGCCGTGGAGGATGCAGGGCGAGGCGTCGCACACATTTTGCAACGTTACCTCCCTGCCTTGGCCACTGTCGGAAGCATCGCACCGCTGATGGGACTTTTTGGTACGGTGGTCGGTATGATTGAAATATTTGCCGCCTATCGTCCAGACGGCTCCGACCCGACTGAACTTGCTCGGGGAATCTCCATCGCGTTATACAACACTGGCTTTGGCATTTTGATTGCGATTCCTGCCGTGATCGCACATCGGCACTTCAAATCGCGCGTGGAGTCCCTGCTGCTGAAAATGGAACAAGCCACTCGTCATGTTGCGCAAAATATTTAACGGCTGCACGCCATGAACTTTCGCCCCTTCAATTCGGCTGACGATGCACCGGATATCAACCTGATTCCGTTGATCGATGTTCTGTTGGTGATCCTGATTTTTTTAGCGGCCACAACGACTTTCAGCAGAGAGCAACAGTTAAAAATTTCTTTACCCCAAGGCAGCGCAGAGCAATTGGTCATGCCCTCGCTTGAGATTGCAGTGAGCCAGGACGGGCGATTCGCTGTGGCGGGTGAGATCGTTCAAAAAGTCGATTTAGTCGCTCGGCTTAGAACGCTTGCGCAAACTCAACCTGAGACCGTGCTGGTGATCCGCGCGGATGCAATGGCGCCCCACCAATCCGTGATTCAGGCAATGCAGTCCGCGCAAGAGGCAGGATTCAGCAAAGTATCCTTTGCTATACAGGCGACACAGTGAGCTTCACGCGGGCTCGTGCGCGGCTTGACCTTTGGCTGAATCGGCAATGGCAAAAGCGTGGCCTGTGGTGCTGGCTGATGGCGCCTTTGTCCATGCTGTTTGCATTCGCGGTTTGGCTTCGGCGCAAACGACATTTCTTGCTGCATAAAAAGTCCATTACACACTCACCTCGGGTCTCGGTACCTATCCTGATTGTCGGTAACATTTATGTTGGTGGAACGGGCAAAACACCTGTTGTCATCACCCTTGCCCGACAACTCAAAGCCTTGGGCTGGCATCCAGGCGTCATCAGTCGAGGCTATGGCACGGTCATCGGGACTCAGGCCGTGACTGGGCAAGGACACCCCGATGCCAGAATCGTTGGCGATGAACCCGCATTAATCGCTCGGGAGGCAGGCGTACCTATTTCTGTCCACCCGGATCGGTCACTTGCATGCCGCGCCTTGGTTGAAAAGTATCCGGATGTGGATTTGGTCATCGCAGATGACGGTCTGCAACACCTACGGCTACCCAGAGATGTGGAGCTTGTCGTTCAAGATGAGAGAGGATTTGGTAACGGCTGGGTACTGCCTGCAGGGCCATTGCGCGAACCTATTTCAAGGCTGAGTACGGTTGATGCCATCATTACCCGCACTGCGCACCACTCTGCAGGGACGCTCAAGACAAAATCGGCCTCCCAACAAGCTGTTTTGTTGGCTGGCGGCTCATCTCAGCCAAAGGTTCCTCGTCGTGTTTCAATTTCTCTTAGAGTCTCAACGTTTCATCGCCTCATCGACCATGAAACCAAAGATGTTCAAACTTTCCTGAATTTCGCCCAACAAGCCCGTATTGCAGCGGTTGCAGGGATCGCAACACCCTCAAAGTTTTTTGACACCTTACATCGTTTGGGTCTTAGACTTACACAAACGCACCCCCTTTCAGACCATTTTTCCTTTGAAACACAACCCTTTGGAACGATTGATGCTGACATCATCGTGATCACCGGCAAGGACGCTGTGAAGTGTGGAAAGATCGCAGACCCTCGGATATGGGTTGCTGACATCGAGATGATTTTTTCTGATCCAGACTTTTTGCCTTGGCTTGATCATCAACTTAAGGCTGCGCGCGCGCGCTTACATCGCGATTGATTACAATACACTTATGCACACACGCCTTCTTGACCTCCTCGTTTGCCCTTTATGCAAGGGTCGTCTTTATCCCAATGCAGACCATTCTGAACTAGTCTGTCGCGGAGATCGTCTCGCCTTCCCTGTTCGAGATGGCGTTCCGGTGATGCTCGAAGCCGAGGCGCGCGTTTTGCCTGAGACCGAAGAGTTTCCGGAACCAACTTAAGCCATTGCTTCAGCTCCCCATGCAGCCGTTCATCGTCATTATCCCCGCACGTCAAGCCTCCACCAGACTGCCTGGAAAAATGCTGGCAGACATTGCTGGTGTGCCAATGGTGGTCAGGGTTGCACGTCGCGCGCTTGACTCTGGCGCCTCGGATACCTTCATTGCAACAGACGACCCAACGATTGCAGAGGTTGCGTCAAGTTTTGGGCTTAAAGCACTGATGACTAGCGCTGAACACCCATCCGGTACGGATCGGTTAACTGAAGCTGTAAAAATACTTGGATTACCGGATCATGCAATTATCGTCAATGTTCAGGGCGATGAGCCCCTCATCGATCCTGCATTGATTCAGCGAGTTGCCGCACTTGCAGCATCTGACCCTGAAGCCGCGATCTCGACCTGTGCCGCGCCCATTGGGAATCCTCAGCATTTCTTTAATCCGAATGTCGTCAAAGTGGTCTGTGACAGGCGTGGTCATGCCCTCTATTTTTCTCGTGCACCGATCCCCTGGGACCGGGATGCGCAATCGGACGGTCGGCAAGTTCTCCCTGAGGGAACACAGGCGCTTCACCATATTGGTCTATACGCTTACCGCGTGAGTTTTTTAAAAAAATTTCCCAATCTGTCGCGTGGCGTGCTTGAAAGCATCGAGTCACTTGAACAGTTGCGCGCGCTTGAACATGGCTACAAGATCGCTGTGCTAAAAACCTCTACTCATCCTGGTGCGGGCGTGGACACTCAAGAGGACCTTGACAGGGTACGCCTGATTCTTGCGGGCAAAGAGCCTAAGTCAGGGTAAGCACCACACCAGCATGACCATGTCAACTGGTGCAATGCGGCATAATATTAGCAATCATCACTTAAAGTAACGGGAGCTCACATGCGTCTTATACTGCTTGGTCCACCTGGCGCCGGCAAGGGCACGCAAGCGGCATTCATCACTGAGCACTTCGGAATCCCTCAGATTTCGACCGGTGACATGCTTCGCGCAGCCGTGAAGGCCGGAACGCCGCTTGGCGTTGCCGCCAAGAAAATCATGGACTCGGGCGGCTTGGTCTCAGACGACATCATCATCGGCTTAGTCAAAGATCGCCTCACACAAGCCGACTGCGATCGAGGCTATCTGTTTGATGGTTTTCCCAGAACGATTCCTCAAGCCGACGCGCTTAAACACGCCCATGTCGCGCTTGACTTTGTTGTTGAAATCGCAGTTCCTGAAGAAGACATCATCGATCGCATGAGCGGACGTCGCATCCATCCTGCCAGCGGCCGCAGTTACCATGTGCGCTTCAATCCACCTAGGGTTGCAGAAAGAGATGATGTAACAGGAGAACCTCTTGTGCAACGTGACGATGACAAAGAAGAAACCGTTCGTCACCGTTTAAAGGTCTATCGCGATCAGACGCGCCCGCTCATTGATTACTACTCATCCTGGGCCGATTCAGATAGCAAGGCGCCTCGTTATCGTAAAGTCGAAGGTCTTGGCTCTGTCGAGGACATCAAAGCAAAAATCTTTGCCGCGCTTAGTTAACGCGCATTCTGTGAACACGCGCTCCAAAATTAGGCTTGAAGCATGCGATTGAATCATGCGCTTGAATCACGCGCTTGCAGCATTCTGCGTTGATCTGAATTGTTTTACTTGAAACGTTTTCATATTTAAAAGTCACATGGATATCAAAAATAAAGTCTTTATCGTTACTGGTGGCGCGTCTGGTCTAGGTGCAGGTACAGCCAAAATGCTCTGTGAGCATGGTGCACGTGTTGTGCTCGCTGATGTGCAAGACGAGGCGGGCCTCGCACTCGCCAAAGAGCTCGGACAGCGCTATGTGCATTGTGATGTCACTCAAGATCAAGATGCCCGTGCAGCCGTTGCCGCGGCCCTCGAGCTCGGCGCATTATTTGGACTCGTGAATTGCGCTGGTATAGCCCCTGCAGCCAAGACAGTGGGGAAAAATGGCGCACACCCTCTGGATATGTTCCAGAAAGTCATCACCATTAATCTGATCGGTAGCTTCAACATGATTCGTGTGGCTTCTGAAGCGATGAGCAAGAACGATCCAGAACCTACTGGCGAGCGTGGCGTGTTGATCAACACCGCATCCGTGGCGGCTTATGACGGTCAGATCGGACAAGCCGCCTATGCAGCTTCCAAAGCCGGCGTTGTGGGCATGACCCTGCCCGTCGCGCGTGACCTCGCACCTCTTGGCATTCGATGCGTCACGATTGCACCGGGTATTTTCGGTACACCCATGATGTTTGGCATGCCTCAAGCTGTGCAAGACTCTTTAGCTGCGAGCATTCCCTTCCCCTCGCGTTTCGGTCGTCCCGAGGACTATGCAAAACTCGTCCACCAAATCGTCACCAATGAAATGCTGAATGGCGAAACAATTCGCCTGGATGGTGCGATCCGCATGCCTCCAAGATGAGCTTGTTACGTGCCGCCGCGACGGTCAGCAGCTTTACGCTGCTGTCGCGTATCACTGGACTGGCACGTGACATCATCATTGCTCGCGCGTTTGGCGCGGGCGCATTGACGGACGCGTTTTGGGTCGCCTTCCGAATCCCCAATTTGTTGCGTCGTCTATTTGCCGAAGGAGCATTCGCACAGGCTTTTGTTCCGATTCTCGGCGAGGTGCGTAATCAACACGAACCCGAAGCCGTAAAAGTCCTACTAGATCGTGTCGCGATCACCTTATTTTTAGTATTGTCGCTAACGACCATCATCGGTGTGATTGGAGCGCCGTGGGTGGTGATGGCAATGGCGAGCGGCCTCACTGAACCGGCCCGCGCAGCTGATTTTGAAGCAGCCGTTTGGATGACCCGCGTGATGTTCCCTTACATCATCTGCATGTCTCTGGTTGCCTTTGCCTCGGGCGTCCTCAATACCTGGCGACGCTTTGCCGTGCCCGCCTTCACTCCGGTCTTACTCAATCTCTCGATGATCGGGGCTAGTGTGCTGCTGTCAGATCGGCTCGCGCAACCTATCTATGCTTTAGCTGCGGGTGTGATGATTGGGGGGCTGGCCCAGCTCTCTATTCAGTGGTGGGCACTCGCGCGCTTGGGTCTGCACCCCCGACTGATTGGGCCTGTCCGTCCCGCACTTAAAGATCCGGTCGTGCGACGGATCATGAAACAAATGTTGCCCGCGACTCTTGGGGTATCAGTCGCGCAAATTTCACTTTTAATTAATACCAACATTGCAACATGGCTTACGCCAGGGAGCGTCACTTGGTTGTCTTTTGCAGATCGACTGATGGAGTTTCCAACCGCACTGATTGGCGTAGCGCTGGGCACTGTGTTGCTGCCTAGCCTGTCTAAAGCTCACGCGCAACCAGATGGACAGCAACACTACAGCCATCTTTTGGACTGGGGGCTGCGACTCATGCTCTTGCTGGGTCTACCCGCCGCACTTTGTATGATTTTGATGGCCGATGCCATGGTGGCCACCCTTTTTCATTACGGCGCCTTTACCGCTTCGGATGTCGGACAAACGCGAACCGCTGTGATGGCGTATTCCGTTGGACTCGTTGGTTTACTCACCGTCAAAATTCTAGCCCCTGGGTTTTATGCCAAGCAAGATATCCGAACTCCGGTCAAAATCGCGATTGGTGTGTTGATCATCACCCAGCTTCTGAACCTATTCTTAGTTCCTTGGCTTGCCCATGCGGGCCTTGCTCTGGCGATTGGATTAGGCGCGTGCCTCAATGCCTTCGCGCTCTATTTAGGTCTGCGTCGCAAGGGGATCTATCAACCGAGTCGAGGATGGATGGCATTTTTCATTAAACAATTTTTAGCGTTATGTGTCATGGCAGCTCCGCTTTGGTATGCCGCTCAACACATCAATTGGCTGCTTTTGCAAAGCACCCCTTGGATAAGAGTGCTTTGGCTTTTTATTGCGTTAAGCGTTGCTGGTTGCGCTTATTTGGCAACACTCTGGCTCCTAGGTATGCGGCCCCAACAGTTTCGTCGCGCACCCACTGCAACACCTACTCCGACTATCGCAACAACATCTGAAGCAAAAAACGACTAATAGGGTTTGCAATTCAGGCACTTAGTGCTAGAATAGTTGACTGTATTCAACCAATTGCGCCTCTTTTGGCGCGCTTTTAATAGATAAGACAGATCATTCATGGCAAATACCGCCCAAGCCCGCAAACGTGCACGCCAATCGGTTGCTCGCAATATGCACAATTCCAGCCTGCGCTCGATGCTTCGCACTGCGATCAAGCGCGTGCGTTCAGCAATCGACTCCGGTGACAAAGCTGCTGCCGCTGAGGTGCTTCAAAAAGCAACCAGCGTGATTGATCGCGTTGCCGATAAAAATATCATTCACAAGAACAAAGCTGCTCGCCACAAGAGCCGTCTGTCTGCCGCGATCAAATCGCTCGCTTAATGATAGATTGAGCGATTTCGGCTGAGCAGTTCAGGCCGAGTATGTTGAGTTTTCGGTCACAGATATACGCGGTCTTAGACTCATACGGTCGTAGCTACATTCGGTCGTTAATGTCAAAATAAAACAGCCCTTCACGGGCTGTTTTATTTTTGTATCGCACACAACCTACATAACAGATAGCGCTTGAGATCACTGTTGTGACTTCTATTGCCATCACACCGTATGGTTCGATATATATTGAGGTAAAGTACACAATCTTTTCCTCTAGCTGGATCAACAAAACATGACCAAGCCACGTATTCTGCAGATCGGCTCCTTGACTGGCCACCCACCCGCTGATGCGGAGCTCGCACACCAATACGACGTTCTTCAATACTGGAAAGCTGCAGATCCAGAAGCTTTTTTGCGTGAGCATGCCGACAGCATCGAGGTCATCGCCACTACTGCGAATATCGGTTGCAAATCCAACATCATTGCGGCGCTCCCTAAGCTTCGTGCGATTTGTAGTTGGGGAGTTGGTTACGATTCGATTGATGTTGAGTTTGCGCACAGCCGAAAGATCGTCGTGAGCAATACCCCCGACGTGCTCAACGATTGCGTAGCAGATCTGGCTTGGGGGCTCCTGATCGCGGCTGCTCGCAACATCGCTTGGGGCGATCGTTTCGTTCGCGCCAACCATTGGGAAAACAAGGTGGGCAGTTTGACGCTCGGCACGCGTGTGAGCGGCAAAAAACTGGGTATTGTTGGTCTAGGGCGCATTGGCGAAGCCATTGCCAAACGTGGCTTAGGATTCGATATGGAAGTCGCATATCACAATCGCCGCGCGCGTACTGATGTTCCCTATACCTACATAAATTCTCTCGTTGACTTGGCCAGCTGGAGCGATTTCCTCGTGATCGCAACTGTCGGAGGTGCCAGCACACGCGGCCTCATTAATGAAGACGTTCTGCGTGCTTTAGGTCCAAAGGGGATCGTGGTCAATATTGCCCGCGGTACAGTCATTGATGAGCCAGCAATGGTTCGCGTACTGGCCGAAGGCGCACTGGGTGGTGCTGGCCTCGATGTATTTGATGCTGAGCCCAAGGTGCCCGATGCACTGAAAACAATGAATAACGTGGTGTTAATGCCACATGTCGCGAGCGCCACGCACGAGACTCGCCGAGCCATGACGGATTGTTTGCAAGATAATCTGGCGTCATATTTTGCAACAGGCAAGGTGATCACACCGGTCGAGTGAGATCTTGATTTAACGCGCCAGCGGATCAACCATTAGATCAGTTTCTGTTTTAAGCTGATTGTCATGAGCGAAGTCATGGACGAATTTCCATGCGAGCGGCTCCAGATCTCTGAGTCGCCCGTCCACGACAACACAGCGTATGCCGTTTATGACGGTAGGCACTGCGTAGGGTGAATATGACAAATGCCCGCCGAGTGTTCCGGCAGGCCTATAGGGGGCCAACACACCCGCCAAGCGCTCGGCCCAATCACTTGGTCTGAAGGGCGTGCCGGCTTGGGTGACCCCAAAGAGGATGAAATAGCGAACTTCAGATGTCATGCATAACCCGTATCGCCAATTATCAGGCTCAGGAACTTCTGATTCGTGAGCCTACCAATGAGATTGTATATTATTGATCTTTTCCGCTTATTCACGCGATCCCGTTTGAAGAGCACTTTAACTACGGAGCCTCGGCAATGACCTCAGCCATTTCCAATACCTATGCCCGACTACCTGTAGCCTTTACACACGGTAAAGGCGTTTGGCTATGGGACACTAACGGCCGACGTTATCTTGACGCGATGGCAGGTATCGGCGTTTCCTGCCTTGGGCACGGCCACCCAAAGCTAGTCGAGGCGATCAGCCAACAAGCTGCGCGTCTTATTCACACGTCAAACCTCTATCAGGTTCCAGAGCAAGAAGCACTCGCTCAAAAAATCGTTGATATCTCTGGCATGACGGAAGTTCTCTTCGGCAACAGTGGCGCAGAAGCCAATGAGGCCGCCATCAAGCTTGCGCGCTACTACGGATATAAAAAAGGGAATGACCTGCCCACCATCATCACGATGGAGTCCTCCTGGCATGGCCGAACCCTCGGCACACTCGCTGCGACCGACAGCGAAAAAGCACGAACGGGCTTTGGTCCGCTGCCAGAGGGCTTTATCAAGGTCGCCTATAACGACCTCAATGCCATTAAAGCGGCTGGCGACAAAGAACCGCGCGTTGTTGCCGTGCTCCTTGAAGTCCTCCAAGGTGAAGGCGGCATCCGTCCATCGGATATCTCGTACATGAAAGGCCTGCGCAAACTCTGCGATGAGCGTGGCTGGCTCATGATGATTGACGAGGTGCAATCCGGCATCGGGCGGACAGGCAAATGGCTCGCGCACCAATGGGCGGATATTTTGCCTGACGTTGTTGTACTGGCAAAAGGTCTTGGTGGAGGCGTGCCGATTGGAGCAATCGCCGCTCGGGGCCCTGCTGCTGGTGTCCTCGGACCCGGCAGCCATGGCACCACGTTCGGTGGAGGTCCACTCGTCTGCGCAGCTGGCAACGCGACACTTAAAACTCTCGAAGACGATCACCTCCTCGCACATGCCGCAACAGTTGGCGCGCATCTGAAGTCTGCCCTTGAAATGGCACTAAAAGACGTTCCTGGCGTGCGCGAAGTCAGAGGCCAAGGTCTCATGTTAGGCATTGAGCTTGACAAGCCCTGCAGCGCCTTGGTCGGCCGTGCGTTAGAGGCTGGGCTGCTGATTAATGTCACCCGAGATCGCGTCATACGGATGTTGCCACCTCTGATTATCACGCAACAAGAATCTGACGAGATCGTCAACATTCTGGTTCCTCTCATTAAAGCTTTTATCGCTGAACAATAAGCGACTGAAATCAGCTGAGCAGCCTCAAACAGAGCCTGCTCAGCTTTTATCAGGCATCCGGCAAGCCAACCTTATCGAGTGCTCTATGTCAAACGCCGCCACAACTAACGGCCCAATCCGGCATTTTCTACAATTTAACGACTTCACGCGCGACGAGATGTTGTATGTACTTGAACGCGCACGCTTAATTAAAGAGAAATTCAAACGCTATCAGCCGCATCACCCCCTGCACGATCGTACGTTAGCAATGGTGTTTGAAAAAGCAAGCACCCGCACGCGTGTTTCATTTGAAGCGGGCATGTACCAAATGGGCGGCTCTGTCATCCATTTGACGACCAATGACTCTCAACTGGGGCGTGCCGAACCGATAGAAGACACCGCTCGTGTTGTTTCACGCATGGTTGATATTGTCATGATCCGTACGTTCGAACAAACGCGCATCGAGCTTTTTGCTGAACACTCTCGCGTGCCGGTCATCAATGGCTTAACCAATGAGTTCCATCCCTGCCAGATTTTGGCAGACATCTTTACCTTTATTGAAAATCGAGGAAGTATCGCTGGCAAAACGGTCTCCTGGGTCGGTGACGCCAACAACATGGCTTACACCTGGTTGCAAGCAGCAGAATTGCTTGGATTCAAGCTAAATGTCTCGGCACCCGCTGGATACAGGCTTGAGCCCTCACGGATCGGCTCAGCGAATCCCTCCATCATAAAAGAATACGCTGACCCAAACGAGGCATGCGAGGGCGCGCATTTGGTCACCACTGATGTCTGGACCAGCATGGGCTATGAAGCCGAAAATGAAGAGCGACGCCTTGCCTTTGCGGACTGGTGCGTTGATGCGGACATGATGAGTCGCGCAGCCCCCGAGGCGCTATTTATGCATTGTTTACCTGCGCATCGTGGTGAAGAGGTCACGGCGGAGGTCCTTGAGGGGCCTCAAAGCGTCGTGTGGGACGAGGCCGAAAATCGTCTGCACGTGCAAAAAGCATTGATGGAGTTCCTATTGCTTGGCAAGGTTAACTAGCTGTTTTCATCCGATCAACCGAGTAAAATTCCCCCTTTATACACACAGAGCAGCTCATGAGCGATATTAAAAAAGTTGTCCTTGCCTACTCAGGCGGACTCGACACGTCAGTGATTTTAAAGTGGCTACAAGACACCTACCAATGCGAAGTCGTCACCTTTACCGCAGATATCGGTCAGGGTGAAGAGCTTGAGCCTGCGCGTGCCAAGGCCATTAAATTTGGCATTAAACCTGAACAGATTTTTATTGATGATTTGCGCGAAGAATTCGTGCGTGATTTTGTTTACCCAATGTTCCGTTGCAACACAGTCTACGAGGGCGAGTACCTCTTAGGCACGTCGATTGCACGTCCACTGATCGCAAAACGTCAAATTGAAATTGCACGGCTAGTTGGTGCGGATACCGTGTCCCACGGCGCCACCGGCAAAGGCAATGACCAAGTGCGTTTCGAGCTCGGTTACTACGCACTAGAGCCCGGTATCAAAGTGATTGCTCCTTGGCGTGAGTGGGATTTGGTTTCCCGTGAAAAGCTGCTGCAGTACGCAGAGGATGCGGGGATTGCGATTGATATGAAGCATAAGCAAGGTGGTGCACCCTACTCCATGGATGCGAACTTGCTGCACATCAGTTTTGAAGGTCGCCATCTTGAGGATCCAAAGGCTGAGGCTGAAGAATCAATGTGGCGTTGGACGGTATCGCCAGAGGCGGCCCCCGACAAAGCCGAATATCTTGACATCGAGTTTGAGCGTGGCGATATCGTCGGCTTGAATGGCGTGCGCCTCTCTCCTGCCCAAGTACTGACCAAGCTCAATGAGCTCGGTGGTAAGCACGGCATTGGTCGACTTGATCTCGTAGAGAATCGCTACGTTGGCATGAAGTCACGCGGCTGTTACGAAACACCCGGTGGCACAATCATGCTCAAGGCGCACCGTGCAATCGAATCAATCACCCTCGACCGTGAAGTCGCACACCTGAAAGACGATTTGATGCCACGTTACGCGGCGTTGATTTATAACGGTTACTGGTGGTCACCAGAGCGACGTGCTCTGCAGGCGCTGATCGACACCACTCAGCAAGACGTCAATGGCTGGGTTCGCGTCAAGCTTTACAAAGGCAACGTCTACACCGTCTCTCGTGACTCCAAAGACACCCTCTTTGATCAAACGATCGCGACGTTCGATGATGACGGTGGCGCTTACAATCAAGCTGATGCTGCAGGCTTCATCAAGCTCAATGCATTGCGTATGCGCATTGAAGCCCGTGCAGGTCGCAAATAACACTGCAATCTGTATCAAAGCCGGCTCAGTCGCTCCATGCGACTGAGCTGAGCACCTTTGCGCATACCGGGAAATAAAATTGTAATCCGTGCACCTGCAATCTGTGGCGTACTCACTAAATTCCACCAAGCACCATGGGCGCGTGCAATCTCTCGCACTAATGCCATACCAAGCCCCGAGCCGCCCTCTGCAGCGCCAGAAGCACGATAGAACGCATCAAACACTCTGCTCTGATCTTTTAAAGCAATGCCACACCCATCGTCTTCGACCGACAAGGTCGGTGGTGTCGCTGTGACGTGTAACCGAATACGTCTTGCACCCTGTGCGTATCTGAGTGCGTTATCAATCAAATTTGCCAGCAACTCTTTGAGTAATATTGGATCGCCTTCTATCCAAACAGGCTGATCTGGAGCCTCAAGAACTAGCTCGATATTGCGATGTTGTGCACGCTCAAACCATTCGGCTCCGCAGGTACGTACCCACTCACATAGATCTAACAAAACAAAATGATCTTGTGGTCGCCCCTCGGGATCCACTCTGGCTAAAAGTAACAATTGTGTACCCATGCGGATCATACGATCAGTCACACTTTTGATGCGCTCCGCTCGTTCACGGATGTCTGGCGGCAAGGGTTGTGCAAGCATCAACTCGCACTCAAGCTTCAAGCCCGCAAGCGGAGTTTTGAGCTGATGGGATGCATGACCGACAAATCCGCGCTGCGCCTCAAATGTATCGCTCAAGCGAGCAAATAACGCATTCGTGTGTGTGAGCAAATTTTCAAACTCGCTTGGCAGATCTTGCAGCTCCATTCGCCCTAGGTCTTCGGCAGAGCGCTGAGCGATCTGCTCCGATAAAGCGTGCACAGAGGTCATACTGCGATTGACTCCGCTCACAACAACCCAGATCAGCAAGCCGATTAATACACTCTGACCTAAAGCCATCAACCAAAAAACATCCTCGAGTTGCCAATCCTTTGAGTCGAGTTTGTGGGAGACAAACCAAGTGGCAGCAAGATCAAGCAAAACAAGCGTAATGATAGGAGGCAAGAGCCTCTTGATCAGAAGTCTTGCAAGTGAGCCAGGCGCAGCTAAGCTCACCCGCGACCCCACGGACAACAGAGAAGCTCACTCTTGGGACACATCATCTAAGAAGACTCGTCAAGCTCTAGCATGTAACCAAAGCCGCGCACGGTCTTGATGGAGACTCTCGCACCCTCGAGTCTTTTGCGTAACCTGTAGACATAGACCTCAACAGCGTTTTCACTAAAATCTGCATCGATCGCAGAAAGTGTCTGCGTAATCTGCTGTTTAGTCACAATCTTGCCGGCACGTGACAAAAGCATCTCAAGCACGGAGAGCTCACGAACCGAAATCGTCAACAGCTCACCATCGACGCGCACCTCACGATGCACAGTGTCAAGGCTAATATTGCCAAACTCAACGATGGGAACCGCCATACTGAGATGACGACGTGCGAAAGCGCGCACACGTGCCGCAAGTTCATCAAGTTCAAACGGCTTTGAAAGGTAGTCATCGGCGCCGGCATCAAGGCCTGCAACACGGTCTGCCAGAGAATCTCTAGCAGTCAGAAGCAGCACTGGAACATGCTCACCTTGTTGTCTGAGCTGCTTGAGAACGTCCAGTCCATCGATATCCGGCAAATTCAGATCTAAAACAAGTAAATCGTAGGTGTAATGATTCATTGCGTGCAGACCACGCTGGCCATCCGCAAGCCAATCGACTGCATAGCCTTGACCTGCCAGAAACTCTTGCAGAGCCCGACCCAGGGTCGCATCATCTTCAATTACTAACACTCTCATACTTTAAATTCTACTCTCAGCGCAACATAAACACATTAGATAAATGCTCAACGATGCGACCGAGTGGTATTGAGCCTTCAGTGAGAAATATTGATTGAGCTATTTTTATTGAACAATGATTGAGTCCGCTTAATGTGTTGGCAACACATGAATCGTATGGAAAACCACAGGAATAATGACGGGAGAGGGATAAGGCGCGAGAAGATATCAACAAAAAGACATCCCTGCATGCTGTGATTGGTGGGTGCTACAGGGTTCGAACCTGTGACCTACGCCTTGTAAGGGCGCCGCTCTACCAACTGAGCTAAGCACCCTCAGAACCACTATAAAGACAAGAGATTGTCACGTGGAGGTTGTTTTGTGTCTAATGTCGAGTAAGTCGAAACTAGTGATCAAACAACCGAAGGAGCCAACACAGCAAAAAATCGTTAAGAAAATTTTTAAACGATTTACAAACTAATTACTTTTCAGACTACTTACTTTACGAAATTTATTACATCCATACAACTCATTGTTTTAAAAACAATGCGGTTCGCATTATAGCGAACCGCAAATTTTTAGCAACCAAGCTGCAGTATTAGTTCACTGCATCTTTCAAAGCCTTGCCTGGACGGAACTTTGGCACTTTAGCTTTTTTGATCTTAATGGCTTCGCCTGTGCGAGGATTACGGCCTGTGCGGGCAGCGCGAGCTGTCACAGCAAAAGTGCCAAAACCGACGAGCGTCACAGTGCCGCCCTTTTTAAGTGTTGTCTTAACCGCAGCGATCATCGCATCGAGTGAACGACCAGCGGCAGCTTTTGAAATATCAGCCTTCGCGGCAATGTGATCGATCAATTCGGATTTGTTCATATTTGAGATACCTCTAGTGGCGTTAAAAGAAGCCGGATGTTTATTATCACCCGTGCTGATTGGTTTTTTAGTGCAATTGACCTGCGGCAGCACATGCAGGTATTAAGCCTCGGGAACGTGCGGCTGTCAAGAAAAAATCATCGTAACAGCCGCAACTTACTTGAATGTAAGAAATTGAAAGCATTTAATGATGCAACGCTACAACCCTAGTAATCCCGTCTAGCCACAGCTTTAAAAAAGCGCTACAACCCAGGAAATTTCAACATGATTCTCAGATTTCATTTTTGACATTTGTCAAAAGCCTGAGCAAAGTCAGCAATTAAATCCGCCTCCTCTTCGATGCCGACTGAGAGGCGAATCAGGCCCTCGCCAATCCCCATCTGTGCCCGCAACGCTGGCCCCATCTCGTGATAAATCGTTTGTGCAGCGGGCAAGGCCAAACTACGAGTATCTCCGACATGCGTAGCAAGAATGACAACTTCGAGATGATTTAAAAACTCGAAACTATCAATCCCGTCTTTGAGTTCAAAAGCAATCAAATTACTGTAGCGCTGCTTGAAAAGCCGCTTGGCGCGTGCGTGTTGGGGGTGCGATGCCAAACCTGGATACGCCACACGCGCAACAGACGAATGCGCAGAAAGATACGTTGCAAGCGCTTGCGCATTGCTACAAATTTTTTCTAATCGTAATGAAAGAGTCTCCGCACCGACTGCAATGCGGTGTGCAGCATCCGCAGAAAGTGTCGCGCCCATGTCGCGCAAACCTTTCTTTTTAATCTGCGTCAACCCCCAGCCTGTTGCTGAGCCTTTTTTGTAAACATCTAAAATATTTGGACATTGTGACCAATCGTACAAACCCGTATCGGTTAACGAACCACCCAGGGCATGCGCATGTCCACCGATGTGCTTGGAGAGTGAGTTCATGATGATGGACGCACCGATCGTACGTGGCTGAAACAGGTACGGAGATGTCAGCGTGTTATCAACAACATAAATTAAACCTCGCTCAGCGCAAAGCGCTCCAATCTCCTCAAGATCAGCGATTTGAGTACCCGGATTGGCGATGGTTTCGGTAAAAATCATCCGAGTGTTGGTCTGAATCGCCCCTGCAACCGCTGCAATATCGGTCGGGTCGACCAAAGTTATCGAAATACCCAAGCGTTCGAGCGTACCAAACAGGCTGTTAGTGTTACCAAAAATATACTGACTCGAGACTAGATGATCCCCTGCTTTTAGCAAGGTCGTGAACAGCGCAGCGAGTGCACCCATTCCAGTCGCGAAACTCAAACTCGCAACACCGCCTTCCATTGCTGTTATTTTTTTTTCTAACGCATCGGTAGTAGGCGTACCCTGACGGGCGTACGTATAACCTGATTTGCCTTGAAAGACTGCCGCCAGCTCACGCGAGTCAGGATAAGCGTATTGCGAGGAGGTATGAATCGGTTTGTGTACTGCACCATGCTCGACCGACAGATGGCGATCGCCGTGCAAAATCGTAGTGGTAAATCCGTGCTTAGCCATGACAAATCACTCAACAAAAGGCTGTGAAATAAACGAATAGTTTAGTTGATCAGATCAAATGCGAACTGAAGTTCACAGACTACGCTGCCTGACGGTTTCATATAAACACACGGCCGTCGCCACGCTCACGTTCAGACTCTCAACGCTGCCTAACATGGGAATGTGGACCAACTCATCGCAAGTCTCCCGGGTCAAGCGTCGCATGCCCTCGCCTTCGGCTCCCATCACCCAGCCCATCGGACGTTTGCCCTGAATCTGATGAATACCCTCAGGCGCCTGATCATCCGTACCGACTAACCAAATATCGCGATCTTTGAGTTCGCGCATTGTGCGTGCCAAATTGGTCACCATGATGTATGGCACAGACTCGGCAGCACCGCAAGCAACGCGTTGAACGGTCGTGTTTAATCCCACCGCCCGATCACGAGGTGCGACGACCGCATGTACGCCAGCGGCATCCGCCGTGCGTAAGCACGCGCCCAAGTTGTGGGGATCCGTGACGCCATCCAAAATCAGCAACAGTGGAGGCCCTTGGACACCATCCAGCACATCGTCCAGATCGTCAGCGAGTTTGCGGGCATCCGCTACAGCCACGACGCCTTGGTGTCGAGAGCCTCCGGCCAAGCCGTCCAAGCGATCAGCGCCCACAAGGTGCACAGGACGCCCTGCTTTACTGACCTGATCAATTAAAGACTGCATACGCTTATCTTTGCGTTGTGCCTCGACATAGACCTCACGAATTGTTTCGGGTGCCTGCCGTAAACGGGCGATCACCGCATGAAAGCCCGCGAGCATTTGAGTTGCTGCCATAAATTTAATGTCCTAGCGCCCTTTACGGGCCGATTTTTTAACGCCTGCGCCTTTAGTTGCCCGCAATAATTTTTTACTGGGACGCGCAGTTTCTTGTTTGACGGCTTTTTTTGCTTCGGCGCGTCGCACACTCGAAACTTTACCTTGTAACTCGACTGGCTTAGTTGGCGCGGCCTTTTTAACGCGTCGCCCCGCAGGATCCTCGACCCGAGTGGCAGCCTTGCGCAATGCAACAAAGCTTGTGCCCGTCACTAAACGAAACTCAATGCGTCTGGCTTCGAGATCGACTCGAGCCACCTGGACCTGAACCGCGTCGGTCAACCGATAGCGCATGCCCGTGCGCTCGCCTCGCAGCTCATGCATCGCTTCATTGAACTGGAAATACTCAGTACCCAACTCCGAAACGTGGACCATCCCTTCAACATGCAAGGTGTCGAGCGTCACAAAAATCCCAAAACTCGCAACGCCCGTAACACGGCCGCTGAAAGTTTCGCCCACGCGCTCTTTCACGAACCAGCACTTCAGCCAAGCCTCAACATCCCGTGAAGCTTCATCAGCACGACGCTCAGAAGCGGACAACAACAAGCCTAACCGCTCCCAGAGATCGTGTTCATACTCCTGCTGAGTGGCGCCCGGTGCCGCGACATAACCATGCAGGGACGGCTGATAACGCTCGCCTTTGAGCAAGGCCTTGATCACACGGTGCGTCAACAGGTCTGGGTAACGGCGAATGGGTGAAGTGAAATGCGTGTAAGCAGGGTAGGACAAGCCAAAATGCCCCATATTGTCCGGACCATAAATAGCTTGTTGCATTGAACGCAAACACATCGTCTGCAGCAGCGCATAATCTGGACGCGAGCGCACTTTATCAAGTAAGGCGCCATAATCCTTAGCAGAAGGCTCAGCGCCACCGCCAAGACTCAGACCAAGCGTTTTCAAAAACTCACGCAAAGACTTTAACTTGTCGGGTGTCGGTCCTTCATGGACACGATACAAACCGATATGTTTACTGCGGAACATGAAATCAGCCGCGCAAGTATTGGCCGCCAACATACATTCTTCGATCAAGCGATGTGCATCGTTACGCACCAAACCAATTATCTTTTCAATTCGGCCAAGTTCGTTGCAAACAATTTTTGTCTCGATCGTATCGAAATCGATCGCCCCGCGCTCTTTGCGTGAGACTTGCAGCAACTGAAATACTGAATAAAGACTTTGTATGTGTGGCAACACCTTTGACAAGCCGCGTGCTGCAGGACCTTGGGGTTGCTGTAGTGACTCCCAGACCTGGTTATAGGTTGTACGTGCGTGCGAATGAATAACGGCGTTATAAAACTGGTAAGCGGCTACGCTCCCAGCCTTAGCACCCGTCAGTGGAATCACCATGTCACAAACCAAAACCAATCGATCAACCTGGGGGTTGAGCGAACACAAGCCATTGGACAGTTTCTCTGGAAGCATCGGGATTACACGACGCGGAAAATACACGCTGGTGCCTCGCTCGCGCGCATCCATATCCAAAGAATCTTCTGGCGTGACGTAGTGACTCACATCAGCAATCGCCACAAGTAATCGCCAGGCAGGACGTTTACGCCCACTGCCCAAATCTACTTCTTCGCAATAGACGGCATCATCAAAATCGCGGGCATCCTCTCCATCAATCGTAATAAAGGGAACATCCCTAAGGTCAACACGATTTTTCAGATCGTTGCGTCGAACACCCTCAGGGAGTTTGTCCGTCTGACGAATCGCCGCATCAGAAAACTCAACGGGTACATCGAATTTGCGTACCGCGATTTCGATTTCCATGCCCGGATCGTCAATCTCACCCAAAATCTCGGCGACACGGCCTAAGGGCTGGGTATGACGCGTTGGTTGCTCGATGATGTCGACCGAGACTACTTGACCGTGCTGTGCGCCGCCAGTTTCCGCTGGAGGAATCAGGACATCGTGTTTGATACGCTGATCCTCTGGCACGACAATCGACAGACCACGTTCGTTGAGAAAGCGTCCAACCAAGCGATTAGTCCGGCGTTCGATGACCTCGACGATTGTGGCTTCGGGTTTGCCACGATATTCGCCGGTTGGTTTAACCAACACGCGATCACCGTGCAAAACCTTAAGCATTTCGCGTGGGGACAGAAAGAGGTCTTGCCCACCGCCATCCCGAATCAGAAATCCGAAACCATCGCGGTGACCCTGTACACGACCCGCGACGAAATCGAGCTTATTGGCGAGCAACAACACGCCTTTGCGATTTGGCAGCAACTGTCCGTCGCGCTCCATCGCAGCAAGACGGCGCTCGAAGCCTTTGAGCGTTTCTTCATTTTCAAGACCCATACGCGTGGCCAGATCCTCTGGAGAAAGAGGGACAAGGGCTGTGCGGAGTGACTCGAGAATCTGCTCCCGACTTGGAACATCTGGGTCAAAGTCAGTCGGTAGTTCAGGGGCGGCGGCGCTAGCGCGGCCATTTTTTGAATGCGGAGGAAGGCGATTTGCCAAAGTTTAAATCTCGCTTATAATGCGGAGCTTCTAAAGATAGGCCCAGGTGGCGGAATTGGTAGACGCGCACGGTTCAGGTCCGTGTGCCGCAAGGTGTGGAGGTTCGAGTCCTCTTCTGGGCACCATCGAAGTGTAAAGCATAATGCCTGCAGCTTGATAATCAGCCTCAAAATTCTCTAATGAATCTTGGGGTTTTTTATTTGATAAACGGTTGGTCAACTGGTCCTCACCCCTTAAGCGGTCATTTGATGAGCGGCCATTTGATGATCTGACGTTCACAGCAGCGACCGCTTCATCATGACATGCTCAATATTGGCATCCAAAAATACGTCGCCATACTCGATAAAACCATGCTTGGCGTAGAAATTACGTGCATGCAGTTGCGCGCCGAGCACGACCTCAGTCAAGCCCTTTTTTAGCGCGGCGTCCATCAGCGCGACTAACACCGCGCTCCCTGCCCCTGCCTGACGGTAGGGCTTCAACACTGCCATGCGTCCTATGTGGCCATCAGGCAACAAGCGCCCTGTTGCAATGGGCACATGGGTGAGATTGTAGGCAAGTGCGTGGAGACACTGTTCATCCATGACATCAAGCTCCTCTTCGAGCGGAACCTGCTGTTCCTCGACAAAAACCTCAAAACGAATCGCTGCGGCCGGCTCATTAAGCTCACCCCAGGATCCCAGAACAACACGCACATCATTAGAAACGGTCATTGATTCCTCATCCATGATTAAACCGCCAGGTTATGCCCATGACGACATATTATGGTCGATCAAACGCATTTGTCTTCTGCAGGCGGGACAACACGCTACACTTGGGAACATTATTTTCCATTTTCAACTTGGCTATGTTTGCTGCGGTCATCAACGCTGCCTTCCCCGTATTTGCTTTGATCCTGACAGGCTGGATCTGCACCAAAACCAAACTGCTTGGTGCCACCAGCCGAGAAGGTTTGAATAGTTTCGTCATCTATCTCGCCCTACCCGCCCAACTATTCGCTGCAATGTCGACAGCCGACCTGTCAGAACTGGCTCAACCCGGGTTTTATTGGTCCTTTGCTCTTGGCATGTTTGGGACTGCAGCCCTGTATGCCCTGATTTCCAGGGATAAACAGACGCCACCCCTTGATCGTCTCATTAACAGCATGAGTTCGGCCTACAGTAATGCGGGCTTCATGGGCATTCCTCTTTGTCTGATGGTGTTTGGAAAGGCTGGACTAGGGCCCTCTGTCATTACGGCCGTATTTACCGTATCGCTTCTGTTTGCGGTCACCATCATGCTGGCTGAGTTACAGAGACTCGAGAGCGCCAGTGTCATACCAGCGATCCGAAAAGTATTGGGTTCGATGCTGCGCAATCCCCTGCTCGTCGCGCCGATATTGGGTGTGTTGTGGTCTTTGTTGCAATGGCCAATGCCTGTTCCTGCGGCCCGCTACATCGGATTGCTCGGTGATGCCTCCACACCATGCGCACTCATTGCAATCGGGCTTTTTCTAGGCCAGACCACTGATCGTAGTGCAAGCCCGGATGTGATTCGTATCGTCCTGCTCAAGCTTCTCGTTCAGCCGGCGCTGACGGCCGTGTTAGTTTTATATGTATTTGATGTTCCCAAGCTATGGGCGTATGTTGCGATTTTGGCAGCTGCACTGCCAGTTGGTACGGGCCCCTTCATGATGGCTCAAATTTATCAACGTGATGCAGCCGCTAGCGCGCGTGCGATTTTGGTCTCAACCGTACTTTCCGTGCTGACAATCTCAGCACTTGTCGCCTGGATCAGTCAAGATCTATAAACATAGGTAGCCTCCATGCAAGAAATCAAAAAATCGCCAGACATGACGACCCCGACACTCGAAATTACTGGCGCGATCGCTACGATTTGCCTGGCTAATCCAGGGTACGCCAATCGTCTGAGTCCAAATGATCTCGCGGTCGTTCGCGCGCACCTGGATTTAGTCAACCAAAATGAAAACGTGCTTGTCTTGCGATTTATTGCGCAAGGGAAATATTTTTGTAGTGGTTATGACATTTCTTCGCTTGCTGCCGAGAGCGCGCCCTCATCACTGTATTTTGGTGAAACCATCGATCTGATTGAGCAGGCTCGGCCGGTCACCATTGCAGCGGTCAATGGCGGCGTATATGGAGGCGGAACAGATTTATGTTTGGCATGCGACTTTCGCATCGGCAGCACGACAGCCAACATGTTTATGCCTGCCGCCAAACTAGGCTTGCACTTTTATCCGGGCGGAATGGTTAGATACATCTCTCGCCTAGGACTTAATCATGCGAAGCGGCTGTTTTTGACCTCTGAAAAAATTGAAGCTCCTGAAATGTTTGAGATTGGCTTTTTGACCGAGCTCGTCGAACCCCACGAGCTCGATCTTCGACTAGAAAGTCTGACAAATCAGCTTGCGTCTATGGCCCCGCTTGCGTTGCTCGGCATCAAAAAACACCTCAACTTAATTGCGCGCGGCCAGGTAGAAGTCGCCGCGATCAAAGAAGCCGTTCTGTACTCTGAGCAATCGCAAGACATCAAAGAAGGCGCAGCTGCCTGGAAGGAAAAACGTCCAGCGAAATTTAAAGGCATTTAAAGACTCGACGCATTGATCCCAGTGTCCGATTGCTCGACCAAAAAATACATCTCGACATACAAGGAATCCAAATGACGACTCTACCAAAAGTGGCCCTCATCAGCACAGGCGGCACAATCACATCGCTCAGCATTTTGGGCGAGCTCGATATGTTTGAATACAGCTCGACAGGATTGCGGCTGGATGCGCATGGCATGCTGGATAAATTCCCGCAGTCGAAAACGGTTGCAAACGTGATTCCAGTCGCCTTTGATACTTTGCTCTCAACCGCCGTGAGTTTTCCGCAATGGAAAAAACTTGCTGAAATGATTTCATCACTCTCGAACGAGCATCCTGATTTAGCTGGAGTTGTCATTCTCCATGGCACCTCTTCCATGGAAGAAACTGCTTACGCTTTGCATCTGAGTTTGAAAACTGAAATTCCTGTTGTTCTGACTGGTTCTCAACGTCCTGCAAGCGCTCTGTCCTCAGATGCAGGAATGAATATTTACAATGCGGTACGTGTCGCAGCTTGTCCAGAAGCCAGAAACCTCGGTGTCCTGGTTTGCCTGAATGATGAAATCCACTCCGCTCGCGAAGTCACTAAGACGTCCAACGGGCGACTACAAACTTTCCGTGCACCTGATTTTGGAGTGCTAGGGCATGTTGATGGTGATCGCGTTGTGTTTTATCGCAAACCGATACGATGTCATGCACCTGACACTGAGTTCGACATGTCTCAGGTCTCAGAGCTGCCGCGTGTTGACATATCCTATAGCTACGCAGGTTCTGATGGCATCGCAATCAAAACCTTTGTCGATGCAGGCGCACGCGGTATTGTCGGTGCGGCATTTGCTCCAGGGCTCCTTTCGCCCGAAGAATTCATCGCCATGGAAGCGGCAGCTCAGCGCGGTGTGGTGGTGGTGCTTTCATCGCGCGCGGGCTCTGGCAGGACCTTCGGACCCAGCAAGGTAAAAGCTGCCGGCTTTTTGCAAGCCGACAACCTCACTCCACAAAAAGCGCGTATCTTGTTAGCCATGGCACTCACCAAGACACAAGATCTCGCGCAAATTCAGCGAATGTTTGACACTTATTGACCTGTATACATCCGGCAGGAGGCATCGATCAACTGCCGGGCGATACTGACATGGTCCGGTAACGGTGGTAAAGCGCTGCGCTCAAACCAACCTGCAGCCTCGATTTCAGTTGGATCGGGTGTGATGTCGCCTCCAGCATAATCGGCAAAGAAAGCGATCATGAGTGAATTAGGAAACGGCCACGACTGGCTGGTGTAATAACGCAGATTGGTAATTTCGAGCCCGACTTCTTCGCGCACCTCTCGGACCGCGCACTGCTCGAGCGTTTCACCTGGCTCGACAAATCCTGCCAGCGCACTAAAGACACCTGGCCGAAAATGAGGGCTACGCGCCAACATCAGCTCATCGCCACGTTCAATTAACACCATCACTGCCGGTGAGATGCGCGGATACGCCGTGAGTCGGCACGCAGGACACTCAAGCGCTAACTCAGTTTTTTTCATGATTGTGGGCGTGCCGCAATGCCCACAAAAGCGATGATTTTTTTCCCAATCGATCAACTGGGTACCCCGCCCGGCGAGTGCGAATAAATCGGGACCTGCCGAAGCATAAAGACTACGGACATTTCGCAACTCACCCATGATGTGTTCAGGGATCTGCTCAGTCTCAATGGCATAACAGGACACCCCATTCCAGTGCCCGATTTTGAGGGGCTGCTCGATATGTCCAAAGTCCGCCATCCTTGCTTGCGGGAACATCTCGTTGCCCTGCTCATCGATCGAAATCAGAACTTCATTACCACAGCGTATCAGCCAATAACTTGAGTCGCTCATCTTGTTTCTCTTGAAATACTTTTTTGTAGGCGTGGATTGTTTGACAACATTGTATTCTGCGCCGATGATGAGACGATTCGAGATGCATAGCAAGTAGTACCGCAGGGACAACAAACCTCGGTGGCAGCCCATATTAATAGCCGATCCGATTAAAGCTTTACTTAGTGAGCGCCTTCATGACTATTTTGAATCAAAGATCGTCACGCCAAATCCTTGCTGCACACGACACTGCGAACACCTTGCTGGCACTGAATGCCGTACGCGTATTCGAAGATCGACCCTTCATCTACACAAGTGGCTGGGCCAGTCCGGTGTACGTCGATTGCCGCAAGTTGATGTCTGATGCCAACCGTCGCACTCTATTAATGGATCACGCGGCTGCTTTGCTACAAGAAAAACTTGGTACGACCATTGATTGCATTGCCGGCACTGAGACCGCGGGGATCCCCTTTGCCTGCTGGCTTGCTGAACGTTTGAACTTACCCATGGTCTATGTGAGAAAAAAGGCCATGGGCTGGGGTATCAATGCACAAATCGAGGGGGACTTGCCAGTTGGTGCAAGATGCTTGTTGGTAGACGATCTCACGACAGATGGCCTTTCAAAAATCGGCGCTGCGCTGGCGTTACGACAAGCGGGTGCAACCGTCCGCGATGTTTTTGTCGTTTTTAATTACGACATCTATCCCCAAAGCAAACAAGCCTATGCGGAAAATCAAATAGAACTGCATTCGCTTGCGACATGGCACGATATTTTTTCGTTGACTAAAGTGATGAGTTATTTTTCACCTGAGCGAGCCAAAGAAATCAAGGACTTTTTGCAGGATCCGATGCGCTGGTCCGTTGAGCATGGCGGTGCAGGCACCTTGCCAACCGCTCGAGGAAAAACGGTATGACCATGATTCATTCGCGAATGACTCCGGAGCTACTTGGGGTTGCTGAGACCCTTTTCCTGCGGGTACGTGAAGCGACCTCAGATGGGGTTGGTATTACGCGTGAAAGTTACGGACGAGGCGAAACTGTAGCGTTGAACATTTTATTTGAGTACTGTCGTGAGCAAGGGTTGAACTGCATTTTTGATGCGGGTGCAAATCTAATGATCTCACTGCCCAACGAGCCGCCAGGGAAAGTGATTCTGATTGGGTCTCATCTGGACTCTGTGCCACAAGGTGGCAATTTTGACGGCTTGGCAGGCGTCATCGCTGGCATTTTAATTTTGCTTCAGATCAAAGAAGCCCCCAAAGAACAACAAAGAGCGATTCGAGTTTTGGCGTTACGCGGCGAAGAAAGCGCATGGTTCGGAAAAGCGTACATGGGTTCTCTGGCACTTCTTGGCAAGCTCTCGACTGACGATCTGAATCTGCAATCGCGTGACACAGGCCAAACGTTACGAGAAGCAATGGCTCAGCTTGACATCCCTGTGAGTCGCGTTGAGCAAGGTGATCCCTTAAGCGATCTATCCAATATTACCGCGTATCTGGAACTACACATTGAGCAAGGTCCGATCATGGTGGCGCGTGAGTGGCCAATCGCCGCAGTATCAGGCATACGGGGCAACATCCGGCATAACCGGATTCTCTGTAAAGGTGAAACGGGACACTCGGGTGCCGTCCCTCGCTGGATGAGAAAAGACGCGGTCCTGGCCTGTGCAGAGTTGTTGTCGCACCTGGATGAGCACTGGCGTGTGTTGCAACAAATGGGAATGGATTTAGTGATGACCTGTGGGATTTTTTCAACCAATCCTGCTAGCCATGCACTCTCTGTTATTCCTGGCGAAGTCCATTTTAGTTTTGAAGTGCGCAGTCAAAGTGACTCAACACTGGAGCAGTTTTATCAGTTAATGCGTAATGAATGTCAAGAAATTGCACGCTCAAGAGGTGTGGAATTTGTCTTTGACAGAAAGCTGTACACCGCACCTGCACTGATGGACAACCTCTGGGTCGAGAGACTATCGAGTGCCTGCAAAGAGTTAGGTGTCGTCTCTGAAGTCGTCGCAAGCGGTGCGGGACATGATGCTGCGGTTTTTGCCAATGCAGGTGTACCAAGCGGCATGATTTTCATCAGAAACGAGTATGGCTCTCACAACCCACATGAGGCTATGAATCTGGAGGATTTCTTTTTAGGTGTGCAAGCACTCAATCTTGCATTGAATCATTAGGCCAGACTGGCCACCCTTTTGATCAAAGGAGTCATACACATGAACGCACCACTGACCGAATCCACCCAAAAGGTGTTTGACAAGGTTTCACTCGAAGACAAATACACGCAAGAACTCGGCAGAGCGTTCATGAGCGGCGTACAAGCCCTCGTCAGATTGCCGATGATGCAGCAGATGCGCGATCGACAGGCCGGTCTGAATACAGCCGGTTTTATCAGCGGCTATCGTGGCAGCCCTTTGGGTGGCTATGATCAAGCACTCTGGAAAGCATCGTCACATCTACGCAAGCACAACATTGTGTTTCAGCCTGGCGTGAACGAAGAGCTTGCTGCGACAGCCGTATGGGGTACACAGCAAGTCGAGCTCTTTCCTGAGCAAAAGAAATACGATGGCGTCTTTGGCCTCTGGTACGGAAAAGGTCCCGGAGTCGATCGCTGCTCGGATGTATTCAAACATGCCAATATGGCAGGCACAGCACCGCACGGTGGCGTCATTGCCATTGCGGGTGACGATCATATCGCCAAAAGCTCGACAGCCGCTCATCAAAGCGACCATATTTTTAAAGCTTGCGGTTTGCCGGTTTTCTTCCCAAGCGATGTGCAAGGCATCCTGGATATGGGTCTGCATGCCTTTGCGCTCAGCCGCTTCTCTGGCCTTTGGTCTGGGATGAAAACGATTCAAGAGGTTGTTGAATCGAGTGCGAGCGTCGATGTGGCACTCGATCGCGTCAAGATCGTGCTGCCAGAAGACTTCGACTTACCGCATGGTGGACTGCACATCCGGTGGCCTGATGCGCCCCTCGAGCAAGAAGCTCGTCTGATGGAATACAAATGGTATGCCGCGCTCGCATACATCAGAGCCAACAAACTTAATCACACTGTCATACAAGGTCCCCACGATCGTCTGGGCATTATGGCGAGTGGCAAAGCCTACCGTGACACGCGTCAAGCGCTTGATGACTTGGGATTGACGGCAGAAATATGTCGTCAACTTGGTATCCGCGTGCATCAAGTCAATGTTGTCTGGCCCTTGGAGGCGAGCACAACGCGCGAGTTCGCACTTGGACTCGAAGAGATCCTGGTCGTTGAAGAAAAGCGACAAATCATTGAGTATCAACTCAAAGAAGAACTTTACAACTGGCGAGCAGATACTCGCCCCGATGTACTTGGAAAATTTGATCAGCCAGACTCGGATCATAGCGGTGGAGAATGGGCAAGAGCGAATCCTGCCGGCAACTGGCTGCTGCGTGCAAATGCGGATCTCAGCCCAGCTCTGATTGCGCAGGCAATAGCAAAACGTTTACTGAAACGCGCGATCCCAGATTCTGTGCGCAATACCGTTCAGGCGCGCCTGACAGTGATCGAGGCTAAGCAACGCGCCCTGAGTATTGTTGATACCAGTTTAGGTGAGCGTCAACCTTGGTTTTGTAGTGGCTGTCCCCATAGCACCAGTACGCGCGTACCCGAAGGTAGTCGCGCCATGGCCGGTATCGGTTGCCATTACATGGTTTTATGGATGGATCGCTCCACCTCAACCTTCACCCAGATGGGTGGGGAAGGCGCACCCTGGGTCGGTCAGTCACACTTCGTAAAAGACACGCATGTCTTTGCCAACATTGGTGATGGGACGTGGTTTCATAGTGGTTCGCTTGCCATCCGCCAAGCGGTTGTGGCGGGCGTCAATATCACCTACAAGATTCTTTATAACGACGCCGTCGCCATGACAGGCGGCCAACAGGTTGGCGAACGCCCAGAGGGACTATCTGTCCCTCAAATCGTCAAGAGCTGTACAGCAGAGGGCGTCAGTCGCATCGCTGTCGTCACGGATGATCCGGATCGTTACGATGGCGTTGTACTTGAATCTGGCGTCAAGGTCTGGCACCGTGATGACCTCGACACCGTACAAAGACTATTTCGAGAAATATCCGGCACAACGGTCATTGTTTACGATCAAACATGTGCGACTGAAAAGCGTCGTCGTCGTAAGGCCGGTAAGCTCGAAGATCCCAAACGTATCGTCATTATTAATGAGCTTGTCTGTGAAGGCTGTGGCGACTGCTCCTCCAAAAGCAACTGTCTTTCTGTTGAACCGCTGGAAACAGATTTTGGTCGCAAACGACAAATCAATCATAGTAGTTGCAACAAGGACGAATCCTGTCTGAAAGGCTTCTGTCCGAGTTTTGTGGTGCTTGAAAATGCCACGATGCTTAAACCCTCCATCCAGTCTGATCGCGCTGCGACGACTCAAGGAAATGGTCTGCCAACCCTACCCTCGCCAACGATCCCGGATTGCGCTCACCCTTATCGTATCGTTGTGGCAGGAGTAGGTGGCACCGGCGTCATTACGATCGGTCAGCTTTTAGGGATGGCCGCCCACATCGAAGGTAAGGGTGTAATTACTCAAGACTCAGCTGGGCTCGCTCAAAAAGGAGGCTCAACATGGAGTCATGTGCAAATCGCGGAGAACCCAGAAACACTCTGCGCCACCAAAGTGGATGTCGCCAAGGCTGATTTGATTCTCGCCTGTGATGGCGTAGTAGCCGCAAGTCAAACCACGCTGGCGTTGATGCAGAAGGGGCTGACACGCATTGCTTTGAATAATCATGACACGCCTACTGCTGGCTTTGTTCAGAGCCCGGATTGGCAGTCCACGAACGCCGTATGCGCCACAGCACTGGGCAATGCGGTGGGTCGAGAACAGTTAGCCAGCTTGGATGCGAGCGGATTGGCCGTAGCTAAACTAGGCGATGCTATCTATGCCAACCCTTTACTGCTAGGATTTTGTTGGCAGAAAGGATGGATCCCCCTCTCCCACGAGGCATTGACTGAGGCGCTCAGACTTAACAGTGTGCAGGTCGAGCGCAATCTGCTTGCGTTTGAATGGGGCCGCGCTGCAGCGTTTGATCCAACATTACAGCGTGCCGCACCTCGCGAAGTGCCGATTCAGTTTAAGGCGCGTTCCTCACTCGAGCAGCTTGTGACGCAACGCGTTGAGTTTCTCACGCAGTATCAAGACCAGCGTTACGCACAGGACTATCGTCACTTTGTCGAGCGTATACAGATCGCTGAACAGACAATGACACAAAGCACCCGCCTGTCTGAGGCTGTCGCGCGCTACCTCTTCAAACTGATGGCCTACAAGGATGAGTACGAAGTCGCTCGTCTGCATACCGATGAGAGTTTTGTCAAAAAACTACAAGAGCAGTACGAGCCAGGGTTTGAGATGACGCACTATCTCGCACCTCCTTTGATTTCTGCACACCATGCCAATGGCGAACCCGTGAAGCGTCGCTTTGGCGCATGGATACGTCCTATTTTTAAAGGCTTGAAACACCTCAAGGTGTTGCGGGGCAGTGTCTTAGACCCCTTTGGCTATACGGCTGAGCGACGCACAGAACGCGCCTTGATTACAGAATACAAATTTTGTTTAGAAGCGTTGCTGTCCAAACTGAGTCCAAACAATATTGATCTCGCCGTAAAAATCGCTTCAGTCCCGGAGCACATCAGGGGATATGGTCACGTCAAGGCGCGTCACCTTGAGGAGGCCAAAAAGAAAACTACAACACTACTTGAGCAATGGAGGGATCAACAATGATGCGTCACATCGTCTCGTTAAATAACTCACGACCGATCAACATGCGACGGATTTCACTCGTACCTGCACCGATCTCGTATAACTTGGCATCGCGCCACAATCTACCTGTCGGATAGTCATTGATATAACCGTTACCACCTAGAATCTGGATGGCCTCGCCGGCCATCCAGGTTGCTTTTTCAGCACAATATAAAATCACGCCTGCAGCATCCTTGCGCATCCCTCTTTGATTTGCGGAGGATCCAGTAGAGCGCGCATCGAGTGTTCGCCCTACAGCGTAGCAATAGGCGCGACAAGCAGAATACGTCGAATACATGTCGGCGAGCTTGCCTTGTATGAGCTGAAACTCACCGATTGACTGACCAAACTGCTGTCGTTCATGCACGTAAGGCAATACAACATCCAGACAGGCTCCCATGATGCCCAACGGGCCTGCGGCCAACACTGCACGCTCATAGTCCAAACCGCTCATCAGCACCTGAACACCGCCATTAAGCGCCCCAAGTATGTTTTCAGCAGGGACGAAGACATTTTCAAACACCAACTCGCCTGTATGCGAGCCCCGCATACCGAGCTTGTCCAAGCGCTGTGCGACAGAAAAACCGGTCATTCCGCGATCAATTAAAAAGGCCGTGATGCCACGCGCATTAAGCTCAGGATCTGTCTTGGCGTAGACGACTAATGTTTGTGCATCGGGACCATTTGTAATCCACATTTTGGTGCCATTCAGGCGATACCCAGCCCCCTCCTCTGTTGCCCGTAGCTTCATACTGACGACATCAGAGCCGGCTCCAGGCTCACTCATGGCCAAAGCGCCGACATGCTCGCCTGAGATCAATGGTGGTAGCAGCCTTGCTCTCTGTGCCTCGGTGCCATTACGCATAATTTGATTTACACAAAGATTGGAGTGCGCACCATAAGAAAGTCCGACAGACGCAGAAGCACGGGAGATCTCCTCCATCACTACCATGTGCGCGAGGTAGCCCATACCGGCGCCGCCATACTCAGAACTTGCGGTCACACCCAGAAGACCCATGTCACCCATCTTGCGCCACAGGTCCATTGGAAATTGATCCTCTCGATCAATCTCAGCTGCCCGAGGGGCAATTTCCTGAATGGCGAATGTTCTGACTGCATCGCGCAGCGCGTGGACTTCTTCCGGCAAACCAAAATCAAGTTCTTGTAATGAAGTCATTGTGTCCTCAGCTCATTGTAAAAAGCCCCCTACCGTTTCCGGCCAGGGGGCTTTACCTCTCTCTGGATCCACGTGCAGATCAACACTTGATCCGCACGACACACTTATTGTGGCCCCATCAGCAGGTTAGGCAACCATGTAGAGATAATAGGAATATATGTGACAACAATCAATAGACCCACCATCAGGAAAAAGAATGGCATCGTGCCACGCAACACCTGAGCCAACGGGATCTTTGAAATATTGCTAATCACAAACAAGTTCAGTCCAACAGGCGGCGACATCAATGCTAACTCCATATTGATCACAAGCATCACGCCAAAATGAATTGGATCGATATTCAGTGGCTCAAGCAGCGGAATCACGATCGGAACCATGATCAGCAGTATCGAGAAGACCTCAAGGAACATACCCAAGAAAATGAGCAGTATGTTTACCGCCAACAAGAACTGCCAACCTTGAATATCCAAGCTCTTGACAAAATCAAGGGTCTTTTGAGCGATACCGGTCTCGGTAATCAAATGACCAAAGGCTAATGCCATCGCAATAATAATCATGATCGCAGCAGCGCTACGAACAGCATGCGTCATGACCTTGAGGAAATCACGGGCGCTGACTTCGCGATAGACGAAAAGAGCTAACACAATCGCCACCACTGCCGATAAAGCTGCAGTCTCGGTAAGTGTGACAAACCCTCCATACAAACCACCGAGCACCACGACCGGCACAAGCAATGCGGGAATCGCATTGATGGTCTTTTTAATCTTTTCAGCTCTAGGCATCGGCTCACGATCGACGTAGCCATTCTTTTTGCTGAAAAAATAGACGTACACACCCATCATAGACGCGCTAATCAGGCCAGGTATGACTCCAGCCAAAAATAAACGAGGAATGGAGGCGTCAGCCAACACACCGTACACCACGAAGGCAAGTGAAGGCGGAATCAAAATGCCGAGCGTGCCCGCAGACACCAAAATGCCACCTGCAAACGAAGGCGCATAACCATTACGCAACATTGCAGGGATCATAATGGTGCCCATCGCGATCGCTGTTGCAACTGACGAGCCGCACATGGCCGCAAAAATCGCGCAAGTCAATACAGACACAAGACCCAAGCCGCCATGCACGCGTCCAATCCATGCAGTGGCAGCGTTAATGAGCGCTTTGGCCACACCACCACGCTCCATGAACGTTGCAGCAATCACAAAGTAAGGCACCGCCAATAACGTAGGCGAGTTCAATTCATCGATGATTTTTTGGGCAAGTGGGACAAGACTCCCTTCACTCGCAAAAACCAAACCTGAGGTCAGACCCATCGTCAAATAGATAGGTACGCCCAGAATGAGCAGAATAATAAAGACGGGCGAGAAGAAACTAAGCATGTTGCTGCTCCCGCTTCATCCACTTGCGAGTAAGTCGAACAGCGTACGCGAGCCCCATTACAGCACCACCTGCTGGAAGTGCAGCAAAGTAAATCCACAATGGCACTCGTAACACTGTCGTGGACACATCACCAAAGTCCCATGCTTGGTAGGCAACAGCTACGCCGTAGTACACCATAAATACGCAGAAAAACAACCCAATAGCATCGGAGAAGACCTCAACACTGTGCTTGAGTTTCGGTGGAAACATGTTTATGAAAAAATCAGACTTTACATGGCGGTCCATCAGAGTCACGGTGCCGAGCGATAAAAATACCGCCCAGATCACCATGTACACCTGCACTTCTTCGACAAAGTCCAGTGTCAACGAGGGCACAGTCAATCTAACAATGACGTTGTATGAACACATCACCAAAGCAAGAGTGGCTAAACCACCCACCACCAATGATTCGATGGGGTGGGATTCGGGTACTCCATGGGCTTCCGCCTCGAGGTCAGCCTGAGCTTTCTGTCTAAGAGTCTCATAGAGTCTATTGCCAGTAGGCTCAGCTGCCTGAACATTATCTTTTACTTGCATTTTTAATACGCCACGCCTGCTGCTTTAAGGTTTTTCAGAGCTTCGTCAACGACGTCTTGGTCCATCTTGATACTCTTGACGAGCTCAGGCTGCATTTTCATCAGCTTTTGACGACTTGCTAACAATTCTTGCTGGGTCGGCACAACCACTTTCAGGCCATTTTTAACCAAGGCTTGCTTGGCTTTCTCCTGAGCATCGGTGGCATCTTTACGCTGTTGAGTTGCGGCAATGTCCCAAGCTTCTAGGATTGCTTGTTGAACTTCTTTAGGCTGCTTATTGAAGAAGTTCGCACGCATCATTGGCACGTATTGATTGAACTGATTGCTGTCTTCGTAAGCGAAGCGCATGCCAGAATCCATCAATTTAGAAGAAAAGCTACTCTCATAGGTTGTCACCAAACCGTCCATCACGCCCTGACTCATGGCAAGAGGAACATCAGGCCATGGCACCAGCAAAGCTGTTCCACCGAGTGTGTTGATACGCTGGGCGTTCGCCGTACCACCTGCATAGCGCAGCTTCATGCCGGTAAAATCTTCTGGCGTTTTGATTTCCTTTTTAATGCTGTAGGTGTGCTGCATGCCCAGCTCCATCCACTTACCCAGGATTTTTACTCGCATGCGATCTTCAAATTTCTTGTTTAGGTAGTCACCCAGCTTACCGTCCATGACTTTATAAACAGTCGGACCATCTACGCCGTAAAACATCGGCAAGCTTTGCAACGCGGCATTGGGCTCAGCACTATCGAGCTGCCATGTTCCAGGAACAGCCATTTCGACCGCATCCTGACGCAATGCGCGTGGAACGTCACGATCGCGGAACAATTGACCACTTGGGTAGACTTCGATGGCAAATCGATTGCCCGTACGCTTTTTCAATTCTTCAACAAAAATTTCCACGCCTTTGTTGCGTACGTGAACAGGGTTCGTATCGAGCGCAATGCGAAGCTTCTCCTGGGCAGAGGCGGGTGTTGCAACCAGCGCCGAAGCCAGTACAGCAAACGACGCGGTCATTAGCTTTACGGATAATGAAGACATGTGATTTCCTTGAAAAAAAAGAAGTCTAGTTCAAGCTCTGAACTAGACGCGGGCAGACTGTAACTAATTACAAATCTTATGTAAATAATGATTACCCTAGTTCTGAGCAAAACTTCGGGAAAATACTATGTAAAACAGGCTTATAAATAAGAAAATGCACGATATAAACATTAAGATTAGCAGTTGATTTCCACTTTGCATTTGATTGCATCCCATAATAGGATTTACATGACATTTCCCTTGGCTATTGTTTCTGGCGGATCACGCGGCATCGGCGCGGCCTGTGTTAAGGCTTTGCATCGCGATGGTTTTAATGTGGCCTTTACCTACGTCAGTGCTCCCGAGTCGGCTCAGGCATTAGAGATACCTGGTCGTGTCAAAGCGTACGCTGTCGACGTGAGGGATACGGCAGAAGTCTCAAAGACTTTTAAACAGATGATTAAAGACTTCGACACCCGACCCAAGGTGGTGGTAGCCAATGCAGGTATCAACCTGCCCTACCTACCGATCGGTCAGTACAGCCATGAAAGCTTTCGGCTAATCATGGAGGTCAATCTGTTTGGTGCGTTTAATGTTCTGCATGAGGCTGCCAATAATGTGCTGGATGGAGGCAGCGTAATCGGCATGACGACCTCTATGGTCCGTCATGCGGTTCCGGGCGCTGGTGCTTACACCGCAAGCAAAGCCGCTGTCGAGGCACTCATTCGTTCGATGGCCAAGGAGCTTGCGGTTCGCAACGTACGTGTCAACGCTGTTGCTCCGGGCTCTGTGGATACCGAACTCTTTCATAGCGGCAAAACTGACGAAGCCAAAGCGCGATCGGCTGCGCTCAGCCCATTTAATAGGATTGGAACCTGCGATGAAGTCGCCGAGGTCGTCAGCTTTTTAGTTTCCGACCGCGCGTCCTGGGTACACGGCCAGATCATTCAACCCAACGGTGGGATGGTCTAAAAAAGGAAACTGTTTTTTAAAGGTGACGACCTAGCGCTTTAAAGAACAACTCAGACTGCAAACGCTCGCCGAGCGTTTGCTCGCCAACCCGCTGAGCCAATGTCGCATCAACAGGCTCAAGTGGCAGACCTGAGGACATCGCAAGCACCTGCATCATGCAAGCACGCTCTAAAAAATAGAGATCGTCGTAAGCGTAATCGACGCGTTCACCGCATACCACCACACCGTGATTTCCCAGAAAGACCACATCAGCACCGTGCATTGCATTGGCAATCCGCTCGCCTTCGCTGGCATCGAGCGCCAAACCGTTGTAATGCGCATCGACAGCGACACGACCATGAAACCGCATCGCGTTTTGTGATAGCGTCGTGTCCAAAGCGCGCTGCCGCGTTAAAGTCAAGGCCGTCGCATATGGCATGTGCGTATGCAACACACAGGCTTTCTTAGCGATGCGATGAACGGCTGCATGAATAAACATAGCCGTCGGCTCGACTGGGTGACGACCCGCTAAGCGTTCGCCATGCGTATCAACCATCACGATATCCTCAGCCTGAATTTCGCTCCAAAGCAAACCTCGCGGATTGAGTAAAAAACGCCCGCTTTCGTCAGGAATTTCGACACTGAAGTGGTTACAGACTCCTTCGGAGAGGCCATGAAACGCCGCTGCGCGTAACGCAAGGGCCAAGTCCTTACACAACGCGCGAATCTCTTTGGACTCAAAATCTTCTTCATGCATACTTGTCGTCATCAGTTTTCTCCAAATCTCAGCATTTTTTTCTTCACTCAGCTCATCATATTCACGAAACAGATCACCTATGCTCAAGCGCAAGCTCAATAAAATTAGGTGCTACTGTCGTGCGCGGCACCTTGAAAGAAAACCAGCTGCGCACATCTTCTTCAAGAGCAATGCCGTGCATATAGTTATAAATCGCCTTTCGCAGGCCGACTCCTAACGCCGCATGGTCAACATCTGTTGGATCGATAAAACCAACATCATTTTTTGCGAAGCTTATTGGTGGCAATGGCTCTAGCGTGACCCCGTATTCCGCAGGATTTAGACCGACCGGCGAGTGCACGGTGCAGGTAAACCGGTGGAAAAATCCGCTTTGCACACAACCATTCGCAAAAAGTTGGCGCACATACTCCAACGCATCAACGGTATCGCTCACAGTTTGAGTCGGAAAGCCGTACATCAAATAGGCATGCACTAAAACACCAGCATCGCTGAACGCACGCGTCACACGCGCAACCTGATCGACCGAGACGCCTTTTTTCATCAGATTGAGCAAACGATCCGAAGCCACCTCCAACCCACCCGAGACTGCAATACAGCCACTTTGTGCGAGCAACTGACACAGCTCGGGGGTAAACGTTTTTTCAAAACGAATGTTGCCCCACCAAGAAATATTAAGATCGCGTTTGATGAGCTCAAGGGCTAATGACTTCAGTGCTTTGGGTGGAGCTGCCTCGTCCACAAAATGAAAACCTGTCTGTCCGGTTTCTCGGACGATCTTTTCAATCCGATCGGCGAGAACCTCTGCAGACGCAGTTTCATATCTGCCGATGTAATCCAGAGTGACATCACAAAAGCTACATTTTTTCCAATAGCAGCCATGCGCGACCGTCAGCTTATTCCAGCGACCATCGCTCCACAGACGATGCATCGGGTTAAGCATATCCAGTAATGACAGATAGTCATGAAGCGGCAAGCCATCCCAAGTTGGTGTACCCACCTCCTCAAATGGCACCTCAGGCTCAGTCATATTGATATAGCGGACTTTATTCGTCGTCTCGTCACGTAAAAATGTGCGCACTAAGCGCTGAGCCGAGCGCTTGCCCAGCAAGAAATCTAACAATGAAAGTAAGGGACGCTCGCCCGCATCCAACGTCACAAAATCGACGTAATCAAACACGCGCGGTTCGCAAAGTTCGCGTAGTTCAGTATTCACAAAGCCACCACCCAGAACTATTTGGATAGTGGGATCGTGTTTTTTGATCGTTTGGGCGATGCGAAAGGCAGCGTATACCGTACCGGGAAATGGGACGGAGAGCAGCACAACTGTTGGAGCATGACGGGCAATTGACTCAAGCGTTAACTGTTGCAGGATCTCATCAACCAATGTGTGAGGTGCGGCTAAGGCACTCGCGAGGGGATCAAAGCTTGCTTGACTTGCGGCCAACGA